>NZ_JBQFMH010000002.1:0-496209 GCF_056531745.1 Ruegeria sp. L12 | reverse complement strand
GTCGTCGCCTTTGCCGTCGTCGCCTTTGCCGTCGTCGCCTTTGCCGTCGTCGCCTTTGCCGTCGTCGCCTTTGCCGTCGTCACCTTTGCCGCCGCCACCTTTGCCGCCGTCGTCGTTTCCGTCGGGATCTCTATCGTCGTCGTCCGGATCGTCGTTACCTGAATTGGAACTGTTTGTCGCTCCATCATCACCGCGCTGGTTTTCATCGGCTGGACCATCGCCAGACCGCTGATCCGTAAATCCGATAGATGCAGTTGGAAAGTCCGTCAGGACTGCGGCGAAGTTGGGGCAATCAAGCAGAGTCCGTTCGAGGATGGACTCGAAATCAGCCCTGCGCTGGATATATTTCAGCATCCGAGAACTGACGACATCGCAAGCGCAAAGGGTATTGGACGATACCGACTGTTTGGCGGTCGCGACGGTGCACATTGCGCTGGCTGAAGTTGGCGCCAAAACGGGCAATGTTGCCGAAAGAAAAACAATGGATAACAGTTTGGATTTGATGCGCATGGCGCCACTCCTGAATACTCGTTAACTACACCGCGATATACAGAAGCGGCGTCATATTTTGAACATGAAGTGATCAATATTCCGTCGTTTTTGCAAGGAGAAGGCGAGGCGGATTCGTTCGGATATACCTAGGAGAAAATATAAATTTAATAAAAACAAAGGGTAAGCCTGATACGCGGGCTGACCCTCATTTCGTGGAGGTGTTTGGATGTGACGCAAAATTGCCACGATTGCGCCATTGTTTCCAAACTGTGAACCAGATTACTGCAAGGCCTACGCGGATTTGGACATTCTTTTACGTTCGTGCGGATCCAAGTAGCGTTTGCGCAGGCGTACCGCATTCGGTGTCACCTCGACCAGCTCATCATCGTCGATATAAGCGATGGCCTCTTCCAGCGAGAACTGAACATGCGGGGTCAGCCGGACAGCATCGTCCGAGCCGCTGGCGCGCACGTTTGTCAACTTCTTGCCCTTCAACGGATTCACCTCAAGGTCGTTGTCGCGCGAATGCTCGCCGATCACCATGCCCTGATAGACATCGGTCTGCGGCGCAACGAACATGCGTCCACGTTCCTCAAGATTCCAAAGCGCATAGGCGACAGCTTGTCCGTTCTCCATCGAGATCAGGACGCCCGCGCGACGACCGGGAATCGGCCCCTTATGAGCGGCCCAGCCATGGAATACGCGGTTCAGAACGCCGGTGCCGCGAGTGTCGGTCAGGAACTCTCCATGATAGCCGATCAACCCGCGCGACGGGACATGGGCGATGATGCGGGTCTTACCCGCGCCTGCAGGGCGCATCTCGGCCAGTTCGCCTTTACGCGCACCGGTGATTTTCTCGATTACCGCGCCGGAATATTCGTCATCCACGTCGATGGTGACTTCTTCGATGGGTTCCAACCGCTGGCCATCTTCCTCGCGGAACAGAACTTGCGGGCGCGAGATGCTGAGCTCGAACCCTTCGCGGCGCATGTTTTCGATCAGTACGCCCATCTGCAATTCGCCACGGCCCGCAACCTCGAAGGCCTCGCCACCGGGGGTGTCGGTGATGCGGATAGCGACGTTCGATTCGGCCTCTTTCATCAGGCGGTCGCGGATCACACGGGACTGTACCTTCTTGCCGTCACGGCCCGCCAGCGGCGAGTCGTTGATGCCGAAGGTCACGGTGATGGTCGGCGGATCGATGGGCTGGGCGGGCAGGGCCTCATCCACTTGTGGAGAGACGAGTGAATCCGCCACGGTGGCTTTGCTCATGCCGGCGATGGTGACGATGTCACCCGCTTCGGCCACGTCGATGGGCTGTTGTGCCAGACCGCGGAACGCCAGAATCTTCGAGGCGCGGAAGTTTTCGATCAGGGTGCCATCACGGCTGAGTGCCTTGAGGCTGTCGCCTGCCTTCAGTGTGCCGCTTTCCACGCGGCCGGTCAAGATGCGTCCGATGAACGGATCGCTGCCAAGCGTCGTGGCGAGCATCCGGAACGGTTCGTCCTTTTTCTCGATCTGCTTGGGAGCCGGGACGTGATCGACGATCAGATCGAACAGCGCGGTCAGGTCCTTGCGCGGCCCGTCCAGTTCCATATCTGCCCAACCCGAACGACCCGAGGCGTACATGGCGGGAAAGTCCAGCTGATCGTCGTCAGCGCCGAGATTGGCGAAGAGATCAAAGCACTCGTCCAGCGCCCGGTCGGGCTCGGCATCGGGTTTGTCGACCTTGTTCAGAACCACGATCGGGCGCAGGCCCAGTGCCAGCGCCTTGGAGGTGACGAACTTGGTCTGTGGCATCGGCCCTTCAGCTGCGTCGACCAGCAGGACGACTCCGTCGACCATCGACAGGATACGTTCCACCTCACCCCCGAAATCGGCGTGGCCGGGGGTGTCTACGATATTGATACGGGTATCTTTCCACTCGACCGAGGTCGCCTTGGCCAGAATGGTAATGCCGCGCTCGCGCTCGAGATCGTTGCTGTCCATGGCGCGTTCCGCCACGGCCTGATTTTCCCGGAACGCACCGGATTGTTTGAGCAGCTCATCCACCAGCGTTGTTTTGCCGTGGTCCACGTGAGCGATGATTGCGATATTGCGCAGGTCCATGAGAGGTCAGCCTTTGAACGGGAAGTTGCCCGGCGCATAACGTGGTGCGGCGAAATATACCAGCCCTAACCGCCAGTCAGTGGCTGGCAGTGGCGGAAAACAGGTGGATGATCAGAAACCCACTCAGAATCATGCTGAGCCCCAGGATCGCGGACCAGTCGAGGCGCTGTCCGAATACCAGAAAACCAATCAGAACTATCCCAAGACCGGACCAGATCGAATAGACAATCCCGACCAGCAGGGCCCTGTGCGTCAGCGCCATAAGATAAAAGGTGCAGCCGTATCCAGGCACGACAGGAAGCGCGGGCCAGAACCGGGTGATTGCAGACTCCTCTACAATGCGGTTGAACCGAGTGTTTCGGCCATCAGGCCAGCAACGGGATCGGGCAGATCCTGGGCGCAAATGGATCTCTTGTTCGTGGGGTTTTTAGGCTGCGTTTGAGCACAAGCGGCAGGACGCGGGCAGGGCATTTCGAAACATGTTTGCGATTTGGATTAAATTGACCAAAGGTCAGGTAAACCTGACTATTCAGAGAATTGCATGTCATGGTAGTACTTTACGTGTTTAATGGTGTGTTTTCTTAACGAGTTTCCAAAAATGACGACTTTTTCAAAATCTGTCATAATCGTTTCGGTAATGATCGTGGCGCTCGGGTGGCTTGCAGACGGGGGGTCCGTCGACATTGATGCAGCCCAAAATGTTGATCGGTATATCGGGGTTCCAGTTTAAGCGTCCGCCGAACGATTTTGAAAAAGGAGCTCTCGGGCTCCTTTTTTTTGGCTTATTGCTTTTCGATCGCTTTCAATTTTGACCGATGTTCGGACAGCTTCTTGACCACGTACTGCCGCGCCTTACGCTCGGCCAGCCTGACGCGGATTTCGGTCAGGAACGCCTCTTCCAGCGATTGCGATGCGGCCGCCAGAACGTCCCCGACCTCGACGAAAAAACGCTCTTCGCCGATTTCATCCATAACCTTGATCGTGTCTTCGGCCAATTTGGCCGCAAGGGTATCGATGGTGTTCGACATCAGCGGGTGTTCTCAGTCAGACGGCGTTTCACGTAATCGGTCACGTCGGTCATTAGCGTGTCCATGTGACGATCCTGGAAGAAATGGTCCGCACCTTCGACCTCGTGATGAGTGATGGTGATGCCTTTTTGCTCGTGCAGCTTGCCGACCAATGAGGTGGTGTCGGCCGGCGGCGCTACGCGGTCGGCCGAACCATTGATGATCAGACCCGAAGACGGGCAAGGCGCCAGGAACGAAAAATCATACATATTGGCAGGCGGCGACACGCTGATGAATCCGGTGATTTCGGGGCGGCGCATCAGCAGCTGCATTCCGATCCATGCGCCAAACGAGAATCCGGCGACCCAGCAGTGTTTTGAGTTGTTGTTCATCGACTGCAGATAATCCAGCGCCGATGCCGCATCGCTCAGCTCGCCCACGCCCTGATCATATTCGCCCTGGCTGCGACCTACGCCCCGGAAGTTAAAGCGCAGGACGGTGAAGCCCATGTTGTAAAAGGCGTAATGCAGGTTATAGACGACCTTGTTGTTCATGGTCCCGCCGAATTGAGGATGCGGGTGCAGCACGATGGCGATCGGTGCGTCTTTTTCCTTTTGCGGGTGGTAGCGGCCTTCCAGGCGGCCTTCGGGTCCGGGAAAAATCACCTCGGGCATGTGTGCTTTGGTCCTGTTTTTTGCCGTATCTGACCCGAGACTATCTTGACGGTAATCGTCGGGTACTTTAGAACGGTTCTAATTACATCTATGTCGCGTAAAGACGCTGTCAGTGGGAGATACGCACTGGCTGCAGCGGCGTCAATGTTTTCGCGCGTTCTTGCCGAGAGGGAATGATATGAAGCTGTCGACCAAAGGCCGCTATGCGATGGTTGCGCTTGCTGATATTGCACTGCAGTCTTCCGACAAGCTGGTGACTCTTGGCGAGATATCCGAGCGTCAGGATATTTCTCTTCCCTATCTCGAACAGCTGTTCGTCAAACTGCGGCGGGCCGAACTGGTCAGCTCGGTGCGCGGGCCGGGCGGCGGGTATCGCCTGGCGCGTCCTGCGTCGGATATTCGAGTGGTTGAGGTTCTGGCAGCCGTTGATGAAACGGTAGATGCGTTGCACAAGGGTGCAGGTGCTTCGGGTGGGTCCTCGGGCAGCCGGGCGCAATCGTTGACCAACCGTTTGTGGGAAAGTCTGAGTGCGAATGTCTATGTCTTCCTGCACCAGACCCGCCTGTCAGATGTGATCCGGAACGATTTGGCGCCTTGTCCGGCTGTACCTAGCCTGTTTGCTGTCGTAGACGACTGATCCTATGAAGCCGTCAACCGACCAACCGCTGAGCGCACAGAAAAAGATGTATCTATGAAACGGGTTTATCTGGATCATAACGCCACAACACCGCTGCGGCCCGAGGCCCGGACTGCCATGATGGTGGCGATGGATGTGGTGGGCAATCCATCATCGGTTCATGCCGAGGGGCGGGCAGCGAAGGCGGTCGTCGAACGCGCGAGGGCGCAGGTGGCCGAGGCTGTCGGCTGTCGCCCGCAAGAGGTCATTTTCTCCTCGGGCGCGACCGAGGCCGCGCGGGTTCTGGAAAATCGCCCCGAAGGTTGCGACGTGTTTGTCGACGCCACTGCTCACGATGCGCTGTGGTCGCATTTCGATCTGACCCATTGTGGCGAGCGTCCGTATGGCCCCGGTCACACACTGGCGATGGGGCTTGCGAATTCTGAGACCGGGATCATTACCCAGCCGCCCAAAAAGGTGGAAAATCAGTGGCCCTATGGGGCGCGGCGCGCGGACTGGCTATTGTTGGACATAACTCAGGCCGTGGGGCGTATCCCGTTTTCTTTCGCCTGGAGTGGTGCAGATATGGCGATCCTATCGGCGCATAAGATTGGCGGAACAAAAGGTGTGGGGGCGTTGATCTTACGGCAAGGTCTCGATATCGAGCCTTTGGCCAGCGGTGGTGGTCAGGAGATGGGGCGCAGATCGGGCACCGAAAACCTTGTGGGTATCGCCGGGTTCGGCGCGGCTGCCGAGGCTGCTCAGCGTGATCTGGAAGATGGCATATGGGAAAATGTCAGGGAACTTAGAAATATTCTAGAAAACGCTCTTGAGGCTGGTTCTAAATCTACTATTTTTGTCGGGAAAGATCAGGAGCGACTCCCGAATACCCTGTGTTTTGCGACGCCCGGCTGGAAAGGCGAAACGCAGGTAATGCAGATGGATTTGTCGGGCTTTGCCATCAGCGCAGGGTCCGCTTGTTCCAGCGGCAAGGTCAAGACCAGTCGGGTTCTGACTGCAATGGGATTTGATGAGGCGGTGGCCTCAAGCGCGGTCCGCGTTTCGCTGGGCCCGCAAACGACGGAAGAAGATGTGTTGCGTTTCGCAGAAACGTGGCTGGAAAAAGAGAAAAAGCATCGCGCGCGCGCCGCGTGATCAGACGGAGGGTGTCAGATGGCCGCTTTGGACCAGACCCAGGTAAAAGAGGGTGTCGATCAGGAAACCGTTGATGCGGTACGCGAGGTCAGCACCTACAAATACGGTTGGGAAACCGACATCGAGATGGAATACGCGCCGAAGGGCGTGAATCCGGACATCGTTCGTCTGATCTCGGAAAAGAATGAAGAGCCTGAATGGATGACCGAATGGCGTCTGGCTGCGTTCGAGCGCTGGACCCAGATGGAAGAGCCGAACTGGGCCATGGTCAGCTATCCCAAGATCGATTTTCAGGACCAGTATTATTATGCGCGCCCGAAATCGATGGAAGAGAAGCCCAAGTCGCTGGACGAGGTCGATCCCAAGCTGCTGGCCACCTATGAAAAGCTGGGTATTCCTCTGAAAGAACAAATGATCCTGGCAGGCGTCGAAGGTGCTGAGGACGCTCCTGCCGAGGGCCGCAAGGTTGCGGTCGACGCGGTGTTTGACTCGGTTTCGGTTGGCACGACCTTTCAGGCCGAACTGAAAAAGGCGGGCGTCATTTTCTGCTCAATCTCTGAGGCGATCAGAGAGCATCCCGAACTGGTCAAGAAATATCTGGGCTCTGTGGTTCCGGTATCAGACAACTTCTATGCCACGCTGAATTCGGCCGTGTTCTCGGACGGCTCGTTTGTCTACATCCCGCCGGGCGTGCGCTGCCCGATGGAACTGAGCACGTATTTCCGCATTAACGCGGAAAACACCGGTCAGTTCGAACGCACCCTGATCATCGCCGACAAGGGGTCTTACGTGTCCTATCTGGAGGGCTGCACCGCACCGCAGCGCGATACCGCGCAGTTGCATGCGGCGGTGGTCGAGATCATCATCGAAGAAGATGCCGAGGTGAAATATTCGACCGTTCAGAACTGGTTCCCCGGGGATGAGAACGGTAAAGGCGGCATTTATAACTTCGTGACCAAACGCGCCGATTGCCGAGGCGACCGGTCCAAGGTGATGTGGACTCAGGTCGAAACCGGTTCGGCCGTGACGTGGAAATACCCGTCCTGCATCCTGCGCGGTGACGACAGCCAGGGTGAGTTCTACTCGATCGCGATCACGAACAACATGCAGCAGGCTGACACCGGCACCAAGATGGTGCATCTGGGCAAGAACACCAAGTCGCGCATCGTGTCGAAAGGTATCAGCGCGGGCAAGGCGCAGAACACATATCGCGGTCTGGTCTCGATGCACCCCAAGGCCAAGGACAGCCGCAACTATACCCAGTGTGACAGCCTGTTGATCGGCGACAAATGCGGCGCGCATACGGTTCCGTATATCGAGGTCAAGAATAACTCATCCCGCGTGGAACACGAAGCGACGACATCCAAGGTGGATGACGATCAGCTGTTCTATTGCCGCCAGCGCGGCATGGACGAAGAAGAAGCGGTGGCGCTGGTCGTCAACGGGTTCTGCAAGGACGTGTTGCAGGCGCTGCCGATGGAGTTCGCCATGGAGGCGCAGCAATTGGTGGCAATTTCACTGGAAGGCTCGGTCGGCTGAGGCAAAATGCAGACCTGTTCGATCATAATCGGTGACGCATTGCGCACTGGGCGCAGCAGCGATGGGCCTTTGGTGGCCTGGGGTGCTGCTCGCCCGGAGATTGTGAATTGCCCTTCGAAAATCTCCTTGCTAAGCAAGCAGGAGGATTTCGATTGTGTAATTTATAAGTGCGCCCATGAGCAAAGAGCAGGCTTCGAGTTTTCAGGATCGCGTCGAACGTATCAATGCGCGGGCACTGGAAACCAAAAAACAGGCACCAAAGCGACGGCCCGATACGGTCTGGACCCGACTCTCCTATCCGCTGGCATTCGTCGGAGCTTTTGCTCTGGGGATCGGGGCGTTCTTTCTGTCTCGCTATCTGCAATTGCAACTGGCCGGGCTTCCGGGCGAGTCGGGGGGCGGCGGGCAGGATTTCATCGGCTTGGCGCTGGCTGGTGGCGTCGTCTTCATGATCTCGTTTTTGTTGAAGAACAATCAAAAGGAATTCGCGTCAGCAAGCGCGTTCGCGATGATTTTGACCACCTTCACGTTTCACAACGCAGTGTGGGCCTATCCCGACGCGTTCGAAGTGGTTTACGGCCCGGAATGGGTGGATTTCGTAAAGCAAATAACGGTGCCGAACAGTATTCAACTGTTCCACATTGCGATCGAGTTCAACTGAGCGCTTGCACCCGGACAACCTTCGTTTGCTGCGCGGCATCTGATCATCTCCGAAATACGACGTCGCCGACCTGCCGCAAATTGAGCGGGAAGCGCGCACAGCTGCAGACCTGTTGTGATCGTCATGCCTGCGCAATGGTGGAGCGTTGAGTTGAGATGAAAGCGATTGCGGACTCGCCACAGAAGTTGCCCATCAGATTGTTCTGGTGGAAAGGCGCGATGAATTTCGGTGATGATCTTGCGCGTGCCGTGGTTTCGTACGCAGCTGACAGACCCGTGAGTTGGGCGCGCCCTGTTAAGGCTGACCTATTTGCCGTAGGTTCGATCATGACGATGGTGCGGCGCGGCGCACTCAAGCGTGGTTCGGATGTGAAGCCATTTGTCTGGGGTACCGGTTGTATGGGGCCGCTGAGGCCCGACTTCCTGAACGCCGTTGAACCGGTGAAAGTTGTTCGCGGCCCGATTACAGCGTCATTCCTGGACCTTTCGGATGTTGCGTTCGGTGATCCGGGGCTTCTTGCCAGCCAGACCTTCGTCAGGGACCGGGCGCAAGAAGACGTGATCGGCCTCGTGCCTCATCACACAGAAGTTGACGATCCTGATATCAAGTCGCTTGTCGATTCTGATCCCAAAATTCGACTGATTGATACCCGACGGCCTGCTCATGTCGTCTGCGCTGAAATTTCAACTTGCGCCAAGATCTACTCGTCCAGTCTGCATGGACTGGTAGTAGCTGATAGCTATGGTGTATCTAATCATTGGTTTTTGAACAATAAAATCCACCGATCGGGAACTCTCAAGTTTTATGACTATGCAGCTGGGATTGAGCGCGCAATGCCCCGACCCCTTGAATTGGCTGATATTGCAAAACACGCAGCCAAAGAGACTGCGGCAAAGCTTGAATATCAGGATGGAATAGACACAAGCCGGGCAAGCCTGCTGGAGAGCTTCCCCGCAATCGAAACAGAGATGGAAAAAGAAAATGCTGGAAATTAAAAACCTGCACGTAAAGCTTGAGGAAGAAGACAAGCAAATCCTCAAAGGCGTCGATCTGACGGTCGAGGCCGGCAAGGTGCATGCGATCATGGGGCCAAACGGCTCGGGCAAGTCGACGCTCAGCTATGTTCTGTCCGGGCGCGATGGCTATGAGGTGACCGAAGGCTCGGCCACGCTGGCTGGCGAAGATCTGCTCGAGATGGAGCCGGAAGAGCGGGCGGCTGCGGGTGTGTTTCTGGCATTCCAATACCCGGTCGAGATCCCGGGCGTCGGCAACATGACCTTCCTGCGCACTGCCGTGAACGCGCAACGCAAGGCACGCGGACAGGAGGAACTGTCGGCTACGGACTTCCTGAAAGAAGTGCGTGCCAAGGCCAAGACCCTGAAGATCGATGCGGACATGCTGAAGCGCCCGGTCAATGTGGGTTTCTCGGGCGGCGAGAAAAAACGCAACGAAATCCTGCAGATGGCGATGCTTGAACCCAAGATGTGCATCCTGGACGAGACCGATTCAGGTCTGGATGTCGATGCCATGAAGCTGGTGTCGGAAGGTGTGAATGCGCTGCGTGACGAGGGGCGCGGCTTCCTTGTGATCACGCACTATCAGCGCCTGCTGGATCACATCAAACCCGATGTCGTGCACATTATGGCAGACGGCCGCATCGTGAAAACCGGTGGCCCCGAGCTGGCGCTGGAAGTGGAACATAACGGTTATGCCGATATTCTGGCCGAGGTGAACTGATGGCTTTGCCCCAAGCAAAACAGACAGCAACCGAGGAACGGCTGGTCTCGATGTCGATGCCAGACGCCGGATGCACCCGCAAGGCGCGCGAGGCTGCACTGGCACGTGTACGCGAAATGGGTCTGCCCGGTCGTCGGGATGAGTATTGGAAATACACCCGCCCGGATTCGCTGACCACGGCCGATGCCCCGACCGCCGCAGTATTTCATCATGATGAACCACTGATGTTCAATGAATTTGATCGCCTCAAGATAGTGTTCATTGACGGTGTGTTCAGCCCGGATGAGTCTGATGACCTTTCGTTGGAAGGGGTGAAAATCGACCGTCTCGAGGATATCTGCTGCAAAGATATCCATTGGGCCAAAGAGTTGTACGGCGTTCTCGAAGCGAAAGGCCAACACCCGGTTCAGCGGCCGTTGGCGGCATTGAATACCGCGTTCGCCTCGGACGGTGTGGCCATTCACGTCACCGGAAAGCCATCGAAACCGATCAGCCTGATCTATCGCCATGAATCCGAGACCTCGGATGCGATCCTGCACCACATCGTGCGAGTCGAAAGCGGGGCTGAGGTGACGATTCTTGAAAACGGCCCCGCAGCGTCGCGTTTCAACAAATGCATGGAGATCGATATCGCCGATGGCGGCACGTTGCATCATGTGCGTGCGCAAGGCCGTGATCATCAGCGCCGCGCAGCGACTCATATGTTCACGCGCATGGGGCACGAGTCGGTTTATAAATCGTTCACTCTGACGGTGAACGGTGTTCTGACCCGCAATGAGCAGGTTATCGAACTGACCGGAGACGACGCTGTGGCGCATGTGGCGGGCGCCTGTGTCGGCGACGGTGATTTCCATCATGACGATACGGTTTTCATCACCCATGACGCGGTGAACTGCGAAAGCCGTCAGGTGTTCAAAAAGGTTCTGCGCAACGGCGCGACGGGCGTGTTCCAAGGCAAGATCCTGGTAAAAGAAGGCGCGCAGAAGACGGATGGTTATCAGATCAGCCAGTCTCTGCTGCTGGATGACGACAGCCAGTTTCTCGCCAAGCCCGAGCTTGAGATCTATGCCGATGACGTTGCCTGTTCACACGGCTCAACATCAGGCGCGATTGATGAAACGGCGCTGTTCTATCTGCGATCTCGTGGCGTTCCGGTCAAGGACGCGACTGATATGCTGACGCTGGCCTTCCTTGCGGAAGCCGTGGAGGAGATCGAGGACAAAGCACTGGCCGAAGTCATCGTCGAACGTCTCGAAAGCTGGTTGGCGCGCCGAAGCTGATGCCGGTCACAACCGATATCGTGGCCACATATCGCGGACCGGGGCGCGTTGTACGTCGTCTGTTGGATATGGGGCCACGTGA
Source organism: Ruegeria sp. L12 (assembly GCF_056531745.1). Classification (NCBI taxonomy): domain Bacteria; kingdom Pseudomonadati; phylum Pseudomonadota; class Alphaproteobacteria; order Rhodobacterales; family Roseobacteraceae; genus Ruegeria; species Ruegeria sp. L12. The sequence continues at coordinate 484,857 of NZ_JBQFMH010000002.1, read as the reverse complement.
AGACCGTGCATTGGCCTTCGTAATGGCCTTTTGCGTGATCGGCTTTATCGCGCAACTTCCGGGACTTGCCCGAAAGGCCCATCTGGAAGGGGCAGAGCTGAACATGCTGATGGGCGGTGCCTTGCTGGGCTCTGTTTTCATTCTGCCGCTACTCTTTTACCTGCTGGCATGGGTAACCCATCTCGTCGCACGGGGCTTTGGCGGCAAAGGCACCAGTTATGGCGCTCGTCTGGCCTTGTTCTGGGCACTTTTGGCGTCGGCCCCCTTGGTATTGCTGAACGGTCTGGTGGCCGGCTTCATCGGTCCGGGCCCCACACAGTCGCTGGTCGGTTTGTTCTGGGTTGCGATTTTCGTCTGGTTCTGGTTCTCGGGGCTGAGACAAACGCAAAGGGCGCCTGAATGAGCTCTGCCTTATTGATGAGAATGGTCGTTCTGACCCTGTCGAACCCGGCTGAGGCCGCACGACGTCTGTTGTCGATGAAGCTTGGTAACGACGTGCTGTGGCTGGCTTTTTTTCTGGCGGTGATTCTGAATGCGCTGGTGCACTCTGCATCGACTATCATCTTGCCGCTGATTTCGGCTGACATGCAGCAACTGGCTGTGCCAATGTCGCGCACCTTGTTGGTATCCGCCGCAGCCATCGTGATCAGCGTGGTGGCCTTTCAGTTGGTCGGCCGCATGCTGGGTGGAGCGGGCGAGATCAATGAGGTGGCGACTCTGGTGATCTGGCTGCAAATACTGCAGATCGCTGGTCAGGCGGTTATTCTTGTGGTCGCGTCTTTCGCCCCCTTCCTGTTCCTCCCGGCCAGCCTGGTGATGCTGGGTCTCAGCCTCTACATCACCCTGCATTTCCTGAACGAAGTGCACCGCTTCGACTCGCTTGGCAAATCCTTTCTGGTGATGCTCATCGCAGGCGTTCTGGCCGTCCCCTTCGTTCTTTGGTTGACCCCTGGCGGGTCTGTATAGGGAATTCCTGTTCATGTATGACGTGCAGAAAATCCGCGCTGACTTTCCGATCTTGTCACGACAGGTGAACGGCAAGCCGCTGACCTATCTGGATAATGGCGCATCGGCGCAGAAACCTCGGATGGTGATCGATGCGGTCACACAGGCCTATGCTCATGAATATTCGAATGTGCATCGCGGCCTGCATTACTTGTCCAACCTTGCAACCGAAAAATACGAATCCGTACGGGGCACAGTCGCGCGGTTTCTGGGCGTTGTGGACGAGAATGAGATCGTATTGAACTCCGGCACGACCGAGGGGATCAATCTGGTCGCCTATGGCTGGGCCATGCCGCATCTGCAGGCCGGAGACGAAATCGTCCTGAGTGTGATGGAGCATCACGCCAATATCGTGCCCTGGCATTTCCTGCGCGAACGGCAGGGCGTCGTGTTGAAATGGGTGGATGTGGATGCTGCGGGTCATCTGGACCCGCAAGCGGTGATCGACGCGATCGGGCCCAGAACCAAACTGGTCGCGGTGACCCATTGCTCCAACGTGCTGGGGACTGTTGTCGATGTCAAAGCCATCACGCAAGGCGCACACGCCAAGGGCGTGCCGGTTCTTGTCGACGGCAGTCAGGGCGCGGTTCACATGCCGGTCAATGTGCAGGATATCGGCTGCGATTTTTACGCGATCACCGGCCACAAACTCTATGGTCCATCCGGGTCAGGTGCGATTTACATCAGCTCGGACCGCATGACCGAGATGCGCCCGTTCATCGGCGGCGGAGACATGATCAAGGAAGTCTCCAAAGATCAGGTGATCTACAACGATCCGCCCATGAAATTCGAGGCCGGAACCCCCGGTATCGTCCAGACCATCGGTTTGGGCGTGGCGCTGGATTACATGATGGATCTGGGTATGGAGAACATTGCCGCGCATGAGGCAGGGCTGCGCGACTATGCCATGCAACGCCTGACCGGGCTGAACTGGCTGCAGGTACAGGGCACCACCGCCGACAAGGCCGCGATCTTCAGCTTCACGCTGGACGGGGCAGGGCACGCGCATGACGTTTCGACCATTCTGGATAAAAAAGGTGTTGCCGTGCGTGCGGGTCACCATTGCGCCGGGCCGCTGATGGACCACCTGGGCGTCACCGCCACCTGCCGCGCCAGTTTTGGTCTTTATAATACCACGGATGAGGTCGACACTCTGATCGATGCGCTGGAATTGGCGCATGATCTGTTTGCCTGATCCGGTCGTATTTGCAGTTGCACCCGGATCGGAACGAGGGTAGCTAACGGCCAAGGCACCTGTAGCTCAGCTGGATAGAGCGCTGCCCTCCGAAGGCAGAGGCCAGAGGTTCGAATCCTCTCAGGTGCGCCATTTTCTCAGTGTTGATGCGCCGTCTGACACAGATGATCAGGCAAAACAAAACCCCAACAGCATGGGCTGAGGGGGTTAACTCAACAGAACGAAGTTCTTAGCGATTAGCCGCGCCAGGTACGGATGACGCCGCAATCCATGTGGACGAAGTTCGAGCCATAGTATTGTCCGACGCCGCCCGCACGGCAGGACATTGCAGCCTTGGCCATCTGTGAAACCGAGCGCGACGACAGGCGCAGATCGGCGGCCTGGCCTTTCATGTGCAGCGAGTTCTTGGCAACCCCGCGCGATCTGGAGCGCAGCATGGCGTTGGTTTTGGGGGAGCGGTAGCCAGAGAGCAGCATATAAGGTTCGCTGACGTCCAGCATGTTGTGGGCGGCTGCCATGATGTCGATGGTGCGCAGGTCCATGGGTTTTACCTGATCATTGCGCCAGTCGCGCATGAAGTAGTTCACTTCTTTGACGGCGTCCTTGATGTATTTGCCATCGACCCAATATACCATATCGAGACGTTCGCCCGTGCGTCCCGAATACATGCGGATGCGACGAATATCGCCCCCGCCGCGAAGGAATCCTGCTGCCTTGGAATAGGTCGGAGCTGCTACGACTGCCGTTGCTGCGAATGCACCCAATAGGGCACGACGGGTCAAACCCGATGCACTGCTCTTGGTCATTTTCTGTTTCGTCCCGTACTGTTCCTGCCTGCGCACGATGTTACGCGCGCGGTGTTAATTTTTCCCATCCCAGATGCGGATTTTATGGCACAGCCGGAATCAACAGCCAAGAATTCTTTGGTCGCAGGTAAAACTAGGGGGAATTTTCGGCAGTTTTTTGCGCAACTGATGCAAGTATGCTTTAATTTGACGCGCTTAGGTCAGGCCCGATGCAAACACGCACCACGGGCAAAAAGATGCGCCTTGGTGATGTATTTGTGAATAGACATTGGCCAAGCGGCTTAACATTATCGTCTGACGCGCCCGAGCAGTGTGCGTCAAGTTATTGAATAACCAAGGTCATCCCATGTCGTTTGTTTCTCGTTCCCGTTCTCTGCTGTTTGCCCTGCTGGCCTCTGGCGCATCTTTGGCGCATGCTGGCACGGATGGAACGGCCTTTCAGATGGCGGTTGCCGACAACACGGCCTCGGCCCCGGCAATAGCCGAGTATTACCGCAGCAATGGTTTCGACCCGATCTGGGTTGGCGAAACAGCCGAGCATGAGGCGCGGCGTGCGGCTCTGATCAAGGCCTTGTCGACAACTGATCTGCATGGGTTGCCAGCGGCGCGCTATGACGTGCAATCGCTGCTGACGCAAATGCAGCAGGCCCGGACCACCCGTGATCTGGGATTGGTCGAGGCGGAACTGAGCCGTGTGTTCGTGAAATATGCGCGCGATATGCAATCGGGTACGGTTACGCCATCACAGGTCGATGATGGGCTGGTGCGAAAGGTCGAGCGGCGCTCGACCGTTGCGCATCTTGAACGCCTCACATCGTCCGAAGACGCGGGATATTTCCAGGCGCTGATGCCGCAATCGCGGCAGTATCGGGCGCTGATGAAGCAAAAGAGGGTGCTGGAGGATCTGATCGCTCAGGGCGGCTGGGGTGCGACCGTTCCGGTTGCCAAGCTCGAGCGTGGCGATACCGGCCCGAATGTGATCAAGCTTCGCAACCGGCTGGTTGCAATGGGATATATGAAACCAACGGCCAGCCCGGCTTATGACGATGCACTGATTGCAGCCGTAAGGGCGTTTCAGACGGCGCATGGGTTGGAGCCTGATGGTGTCGCAGGAAACGGGACGATCACCGAGGTCAATCGTCCGGCATCGGACCGTCTGCGCGCTGTCCTTGTCGCAATGGAACGCGAGCGCTGGCTGCCTGAGGATCGTGGTCAGCGCCATATCCTTGTGAATCAGACGGATTTCTCGGCCAAGATCGTGGATGACGGGCAAGTTACGTTCGAGACCCGCGCCGTGATCGGTAAGAACACGAACGATCGCCGCAGCCCTGAATTCTCGGATGAGATGGAGCATATGGTGATCAACCCCAGCTGGTATGTCCCGCGCTCGATCATCACCAAGGAATATCTGCCGAAACTGCAATCCAATCCGAATGCGGTCGGGCATATCCAGATTACGGATCGCAGCGGGCGACAGGTCAATCGCGGTGCCGTGGATTTCACTCAGTTCACCGCGCGGAACTTCCCGTTTTCGATGCGCCAACCCCCCAGTCAGAACAACGCTTTGGGGCTGGTGAAGTTCATGTTCCCTAACAAGTACAACATCTATCTACATGATACGCCACAGAAATCTCTGTTCGCGCGCGAGGTGCGAGCGTTCTCGCATGGCTGTATCCGGCTGGCACAACCGTTCGAGTTTGCTTATGCGCTGCTGGCCCGGCAGGAAGAGAACCCCAAGGCGTTTTTCCATCGCGTTTTGAACACGGGCAAGGAAACGACGGTGAAACTGGAAAAGAAAGTGCCGGTGCATTTGATCTATCGCACCGCCTATATCGGCCCGAAGGGGGACGTTCAGTACCGCCGCGATGTCTACAACCGTGACGCCAAGATTTGGGAAGCGTTGCAAAAGGCAGGGGTGGCCCTGCCGGACGTTCAGGGGTAATCACGGGGGCAAGTCCTGCCAAAAGGAAGCCCGACATGCAGTTCACCGTTGAGCAAATCGCCAAAGCCATTGGGGCCGAGGCCGCCGGTCAGACCGGCCTGACCATCCTGCGCGCCGCCGAGCCAGGGGATGCCGGGCCAACCGATCTGGCGATGGCGATGTCTCCGAAATATGCTGAGGCTTTGGAAAATGGCTCTGCCCGCGCCGCCGTGCTTTGGGATGGTGCCGATTGGCAGTCCCTGGGCCTTGAGGCAGCCATATTCGTTCAGCGTCCGCGGATGGCGATGGCCGGGATCACCTCGATGCTGGATCGGGGGCAGGGAATTGCATCCGGAATTCACCCCTCTGCCGTGATCGATCCGACAGCCGAGATTGGCGCGAATGTCTCGGTCGGCCCGCTGGCCGTCATCGGTGCGCGCGCTCAGATCGGGGCGGGATCTGTCATCGGGGCACATTGCGTGGTCGGTATCGACGCGGTGCTGGGTGAGAATGCCCTGCTGCGCGAAATGGTAAGCATCGGGGCGCGGGCGCAGATCGGTGATCGGTTCATCGCCCAGCCGGGGGCAAGGATCGGTGGCGACGGCTTCAGCTATGTCACGCCCGAGGTTTCAGGGGCCGAAAATGCCCGAAAAACACTGGGTGACCAAGGGGATGCCAAGGCGCAAAGCTGGATGCGAATCCATTCTCTGGGCGCGGTTGAGATTGGCGATGATGTCGAGATCGGTTCGAACTGTACCGTCGACAACGGGACCATCCGCAACACGGTGATTGGCAGCGGCTCCAAGCTGGATAATCTCGTGCATGTGGGTCACAACACGCGCGTCGGTCAGGATTGTCTGCTATGCGGTCAGACCGGCGTGTCCGGGTCCGTCGAGATTGGCAATAACGTCGTGCTGGGCGGCCAGACAGGTGTTGTCGACAATATCTTCATCGGTGATGGCGTGATTTCCGGTGGCGGCACCAAGATCCTGTCGAACGTACCTGCCGGGCGGGTCATCATGGGCTATCCGGGGATCAAGATGGAAAGCCACACCGAGATTTACAAAGCGCAACGCCGACTTCCGCGCATGGCTCGTGACGTCGAGGCGTTGAAAAAGGCTGTTTTCAAACAGCCGTCGAGCGATTAAATCATCCCCAACGCGAAAATCAGGGAACCGATATGAGCATCAGCGACCGCGTCATTGCAATCATTGCCGAACAGGCAGTGCTGGAGCCTTCGGATGTGACGCCCGACAGCACGCTCGAAGATCTGGGCATCGACAGCCTTGGTCTGGTCGAGAGCATCTTTGCCATCGAAGAAGAATTCGACATCTCGGTGCCCTTCAACGCCAATGAGCCGACCGCAAGCGATTTCGACATCACCGATGTCGCTGCAATCATTGCGGGCATTGAAAAGCTTGTCGCGGAAAAGGTCTGACGCCGGATTATGAAACGCGTAGTCATTACGGGTGCGGGCACCATCAACTCGCTGGGTCATTCGGTGCCCGATACTCTGGAAGCGATGCGCGAAGGCCGGTGCGGTATTTCTCAACTGGAATTCCGCGATGTCGACCGCCTTTCGATCAGGATCGGTGGGCAGGTGCGCGGCTTTGAGGCCGAAGGCCGATTCAATCGGCAACAGATGAGCCTTTATGACCGCTTCACGCAGTTCACTCTGACCGCAGCGAAAGAAGCGATCGACCAATCCGGTATCGTGTTTTCCGGTGACACGGCGGCGCGGTCCGGTGTGGTTCTGGGCACTGCAGGTGGCGGAGTTTCGACCTGGGATGATAACTACCGTTCGGTTTACGAGGACGGCAAGAACCGGGTGCATCCGTTCGTAGTGCCGAAACTGATGAACAATGCGGCGGCCAGTCATGTCTCGATGGAGCATAACCTCAAAGGCCCCAGCTTTACGGTATCGACCGCATGCGCATCGTCGAACCATGCGATGGCGCAGGCGTTTCAGTTGGTCCGCAGTGGCGCAGCCCCAGCGATGGTGACCGGCGGATCAGAATCCATGCTGTGCTTTGGCGGGGTCAAGGCATGGGAAGGGTTGCGGGTCATGTCCAAGGACGCCTGCCGTCCCTTCAGCGCCAATCGCAATGGTATGGTGCAGGGCGAAGGTGCCGGAATATTTGTGTTCGAGGAATATGAACACGCACGCGCACGCGGGGCCGATATCCTGTGTGAGGTTGTGGGCTTTGCCATGTCCTCGGATGCGGCTGATATCGTGATGCCGAGCAAACAGGGCGCCTCGCGCGCGATGGCCGGTGCCCTGAGGGATGCGCGCCTGAATGCAAGCGACGTGTCCTATATCAACGCGCACGGCACCGGTACGGCGGCCAATGACAAGACGGAATGCGCGGCGGTTGCGGATGTGTTTGGGCCACATGCGGATGACCTGATGATATCGTCGACCAAATCAATGCACGGTCATCTGATCGGTGGCACCGGCGCGGTCGAGCTGCTGGCCTGTATCATGGCGTTGCGCGATGGCGTGATTGCCCCGACAATCGGTTATGAAGAGCCCGACCCGGAATGCGCGCTGGATGTTGTCCCCAACGAAGCGCGCGAGGCGAAGGTCGATGTCGCACTCAGCAACGCATTTGCCTTTGGCGGTCTGAACGCCGTTCTTGCGCTGAAGCGGATATAAGAAAGCCGCCGGTTTGAAACGGCGGCTTTGTTTGGATTTTGGTCAGGGGTTTATCTGATCGATACGTTCAGCCCGTCAAAGGCTGAGGTAAAGCCGCTCAGGGACATGTCCATATTCAATACCTGATCGGGCAGGCGGGCGGGGACCAGCGACAGAACCGCTTTCGAGCCGGCTTTCATTGCATCGATATCGCCTTGGGTCAGCCCAAGCTGCGCGACGCAGCCGACCGGAACGCAATGGTGATAGTTGTAAAGCTTGCGCGGCGCACCATCGATTGAAACAGCCAACTGTGCCTGCAGCAAGGTCTCAAGGGGAACAACCACATTCGCCCATGCCACGGCCGCGCCGCCTTCGGGCAGTTTCCCGATCGACACTTCGGCAATCGGATCGCCTTGCTGGTTGTTGAGAATTTGCACCATGGCACAGGGATCGTCATTACCTTCGGTCTTGATGCAGGAAATGTTCCAGTCGCCGGTTTGTTCTTTGACATATTGCTCGCCGATCCGGGGGCCGGATTGACCCAAATCCAGATCGCTTCCAACCTCGGCCTCCGCTTCGGGGGCTTCTGTTGTATCCTGCGCATAGGCCGTGCCACACAACAGTGCTGCGGCTACAAGGTTAAGCGGGAGAAGTTTCCTGATCATGAATGCCTCATCTTGCTGATCCAGCTTTTTGTCCGGTCTAACACCACCCGTTTGCGGTGTCAGTGTCAAACCGATGAACAAGGCGGTATTTGTACGTTTTTTCGCCGAAGTTGGTTCGGAAAATCGAGTATTGGGCAAATAAGAAGGGAGCCGGTGGAGCGGCCCCCTTCATAGAATTTTCTCCCCGTCGGACTGGCCGACTTAGTTATGCGCAGACGTTACGAAAGGGGAACCCGTGGGTCAACTGCTAACCCAAAGAATTTAACCTATTTAAGGGCGAAATCTGCCGTATTCTGAAAAAATGCCGTGCCCGAAGGCACGGCCAGTCAACAGGGAGGAAATTGCCGCATCGCAGCAGAACCGCAATGAAGCGAGATTCACTCTCGCAGCCAAAAGTTAACTTTGTATGCTTGGGTCAGATCGTAGAATTCGGGACAGTTACTTAATGGACAATGAAATCTTTATTGGCGGCGCGGGCGAGGGGTACGGCCAGGCACAGGGGCTTTCGCTGAAATACGCCAACCGCCATGGGCTGATCGCCGGCGCGACCGGTACCGGCAAAACCGTTACGCTACAAATCCTGGCCGAAGGGTTTTCGAAGGCGGGCGTCCCCGTCTTTCTGGCCGACGTCAAAGGTGACCTGTCCGGCCTCGCACTGCCGGGCAGCGCCGAGCACAAGCTGCATCAGGCGTTCATGGATCGTGCAGCCCGGATCGGGTTCGACGCATTTTCATATGGCGCGTGTCCAGTCACCTTCTGGGATCTCTTCGGTGAACAGGGCCATCCTGTGCGCACCACCGTCACCGAGATGGGCCCGCTGCTGCTGTCGCGGCTGCTGGAACTCAGCGAGGCGCAGGAGGGTATCCTGAACATCGCCTTCCGCGTGGCGGACGAAGAAGGGATGCCCCTGCTGGATCTCAAGGATCTGCAGGCACTGCTTGTCTGGATCGGAGAAAACCGAGCGCAGTTGTCCTTGCGCTACGGCAATGTCTCGACCGCATCGATCGGAGCGATTCAGCGGCGGCTGCTGGTGCTAGAGAATCAGGGCGGAACGAACCTGTTTGGCGAACCGGCGCTTGAACTTTCGGATCTGATGCGCACGGATGAGAACGGACAGGGGATGGTGAACATCCTTGCATCGGACAAACTGATGGGTGCCCCGCGCCTGTATGCGACTTTTCTTCTTTGGCTTCTGAGCGAGCTTTTCGAGGAACTGCCCGAGGTCGGCGACCCGGACAAACCCAAGCTGGTCTTTTTCTTTGATGAGGCGCATTTGCTGTTCGAAGACGCACCCAAAGTGCTGGTCGACAAGGTCGAACAGGTTGCGCGCCTGATCCGCTCGAAAGGGGTTGGGGTTTATTTCATCACACAGAACCCGGCGGATATTCCCGAGGATATTCTGGGACAACTGGGCAACCGGGTGCAGCACGCCCTGCGTGCCTTTACCGCAAGGGACCGCAAAAACCTGCGTCTGGCGGCCGAGACCTATCGCGAAAACCCGGCATTCGACACTGAAACCGCCATTCGTGAGGTTGGCGTGGGTGAAGCGGTGACCTCAATGCTGCAGAAAAAGGGCGTTCCGGGGATGGTCGAGCGCACCCTGATCCGACCACCGGGGTCTCAGCTTGGACCAATTACAATGGCGCAACGCAAGGCGGTAATGGATGCCTCGGCGATGCAGGCGAAATATGACACGCGGGTCGACCGGAAATCGGCGTTTGAAATCTTGCAGGCGCGGGCCAACACCGCGGCGCAGGCAGCAGCCGAGGCCGAGTCGGACGAGATTCTGGATCAGCAAAGTCCAATGGAACGTGAATACGCTTCGGCCCGCCGTTATTCCGGCAGCCGCGTCGGGCGATCCTCGTCGCGCGTCTCACGCAAGAAAGATACCTTTGCCACAGCGATGAGCGAAGCCGTGATCAAGGAATTGAAGGGAACAACCGGCCGCCGCATTGTACGTGGCATTCTGGGCGGGTTGTTCCGCAATCGCTGAAGGATGGCACTGGCGCCCCTCGGATTGGGGCGCCGACATCTCTTAGCCTTTCAGGCGCCGCTGGCCTTCCTGACGGCAGTAATTGTCAGCCTCGGATACCGACATCTTGGTTGCCGGGAAGTTAATCGCACGGTCCCAGGTCACGCGGTCATGACGATAAAGTTGACAGGTTACGACGCCTTTGGATGTCTGTACCTGAACCGGGGTGGTTTCCAGATCTTCTGGCGACGGGATACAGGCGGTCAGCATTGCTGCAAGCGGGATCATGACGATGGCGGATTTGAGTGTTCTGTTCATTTAGCCTCAACCTTGTTTTCAATAGTTAAAATCGGATTGGCCGTATGCCGTGCAATTCCGACCGGATTTGTTAGGTGCCTGATATTTCAGTGGGTGGTGATGGTCGCATCTACAAAATAAAGATTTAACAATCAATAAACCGCGCCACTCAATGGGCGCGGTTCGGTAAATTTTGTCTGATCCGGGGCTATTTCTCGGGGATCAGGCCTCTTGGACTGAACCTGAGAACAATCAGCAATATCAGGCCCATGGTAAACAAGCGCATATGGGCTGCGCTGTCTATCAAATGCGACTTGAGCGCGCTTCCGTCGGGCATTCCGGCGGTGATCAGGTTCATCAGCCACAGACCGATGGGTTCGACCTGCACCCACAGGAACCAGATCAGGAACGCGCCCAGTACGGCTCCAAAGTTGTTGCCCGATCCGCCCACGATCACCATCACCCAGACAAGAAACGTGAAACGCAGCGGATTATACGTGCCCGGCGTCAGCTGCCCGTCCAGCGTGGTCATCATTGCGCCCGCGATACCGCAGATGGCCGAGCCCAGAACGAAGATTTGCAGATGGCGGCGGGTGACATCTTTACCCATCGCCTCGGCGGCAACTTCGTTGTCACGAATGGCGCGCATCATGCGGCCCCACGGGCTTTTGAGCGCCATCTGAGCCATCCAAAGCAGCACCAGAAGCACGATCAGGAACAGCAGCGAATAGCCCAGCTTGACCGACAGCGTCGACGCGGTAACCGGGTCAATCCCGAACCACTCGGCGCGCGCAAGGAAAGAGGGGTCCTGCTGCAATTCGACCTCATACCCAACCACGGGTGAGGGGCGCGGGATGCCGTAGACATTCTTCACCCCACGAGCCAGCCAGTCCTCATTCTTCATGATCGCGATGATGATTTCGGCAATCCCCAGCGTGGCAATCGCCAGATAGTCCGAGCGCAGGCCCAGCGCGGTCTTGCCGATCAACCAGGCGGCACCGGCGGCCAACAAACCTCCGGCAGGCCAGGCCAGCAGAACGGGCAGGTTAAGGCCACCGATATTGCCTGCAACCGCAGGGTTGATCGCCTCAATCGCCGCGACATTTGGATCAAAGATCGCACGATAAACAAAGAATCCAACCACGAGGATGCCTATGATGGCCAGCGTCTGCATGCGCCCCTTGGGCATTTTCTGCGCAACCATCACTGCGGCAACCACGGTCGCCGCGCCCAGCAACAGTGCAAGGATGACACCATATCCACCACCAGACCATGCACCCGGCGTCGGAGGGGTCGAGACCAGCACAACCGCCAGCCCGCCCAGCGCGACAAAGCCCATGACGCCGACATTGAAGAGGCCCGCAAATCCCCATTGCAGGTTCACCCCGATGGACATGATGGCCGAGATCAGGCCCATGTTCAGGATCAGGATCGCTGCGTTCCAGCTTTGCGTAAATCCGGTCAGCAGGATCAGCGCACCAACGACTACAAAGAGTAGGGTGTTTTTGACGGGCTCGCTCATATCACTTTTCCCTTGAACAAGCCGGTGGGCTTAAACAGCAGTACGATCAGCAGGATGGCGAAGCTGACGGCGAATTTGTAATCGGTGGACAGGAACTGGACCAATCCGGATGGCTCCAGAATTTCCGGAACCAGATAAGTCAGCACCTTTTTCCACGCATAGGTGATGGTCACCTCGGAAAACGCGATGATGAAACCACCTGCGATGGCGCCCAGAGGGTTTCCGAGGCCGCCCACAATAGCCGATGCAAAGATCGGCAGCAGAAGCTGGAAATAAACGAAAGGCTTGAAGCTCTTGTCGAGGCCGTAGAGAACACCTGCGGTGGTCGCCAGCGCGGCGACGATGATCCATGTGATCATGACCACACGCTCGGGGTTGATGCCCGACAACAGCGCCAGATCCTCATTGTCTGAGTAGGCGCGCATCGACTTGCCGGTGCGGGTCTTGTTGAGGAACCAGAACAAGGCGGCCACGGCAAGCACCGCAACCACGACCGTGATGGCCTGCGAGGTCTTGATCGCCAGTCCTTCGTTCAGCCCCGTCCAGGCCTTGAAGTCGCGCGCCTTGATCAGAAACCGTGCGCCGTCCGAGAACCGCTGATCATCCGGCCCGATAATGAAGCGCACCAGCCCGTTCATGATGAACATTACGCCCATCGATACGATCACCAGAATGACCGGTTTGGCCTTTTGCTCGCGATAGAACCTGTACACCAGCTTGTCGGTGACCAGCACCAGAATGATACAGCCCAGAATGGCAAAGGGCAGGGCAAGCAGGGCGGTCGGCAACGGCCCGAAACTGACCCCGGCGGCCTGCAGGCCCCATGTGACCAGCACTGCGATCATCGCGCCAAAAGCCATGGTGTCGCCATGGGCAAAGTTCGAAAACCGCAGGATGCCGTAGATCAGGGTTACGCCAAGCGCCCCCAGCGCCAGCTGACTGCCATAGGCGACCGCTGGCACGATAACAAAGTTGGCCAAGGCGACCAACGCGTTCAGTAAATCCATGAATTCTTCTCACTGTCCGGGTGCGGCTTTATGGCATGTGCAGTATCGGGATTTCAACATTTCAAGGGGGATTTGAACGTCAGGTCGTACGTTTTTATAACGTGCGATCCTCCTTTGCATTCAGGTACGTTGTCTGCCGGGGCGCCAAAAAACGGGTCCTTCTCGAAGGTTGCCCGTTTTGTTGTCACCCTGAATAAACTGAACTGCTTTTATTGACGGTTGCAACGCATTGTAATTACTGCGTAATGGTGCATTCTCCGCGCTCCTGACGGGCATTGCCGCCGGTCTCACGGATTTCAAGTTTTCCGGTTTCAGCTTCGATCGTGTAGCCCCGGGAAGCGGAGCTTGAAATAAACAGGAATTCCTGACCGTTCAAAGTATGGTAGGTCAGCACCTCGTGGCGTCCCTCGGGATTGACCAGGACACCATTTGATTCTCCTTCGACCCGTTCCATCGAAACGGCATAGGAAGTTGCCATCGGGCTGCAACCGCCAGTTTTGCAGATGTCAGTAACCTGACAGTCATATTTGATCAGGGTGCCGGGTTCCGGGTTCGAAACGGCAAGTGCTGAAACAGGGAAAAGACCCGCAGCAAGTGCAGTCGTGTATCTCATTTTCAAATCTCCTGAGGAGGTGATGATGTTCGCGCAGACGCAGGGATTGCAACTATAGGTAATCTCATCTCGTCTGAGGCTGGCCTTTAAAAACGAATTGTGGCCAAATTGGAGCCGCTAAAAAAAGATATTCAGAAATAACCGGACAAGGCTCGCCAGATATTTTCAGGTATCTTTCTCGGAGCTCTCAAAACGAGTGCACATGTCCTCACCAGGTCTCAAGAACAGGTGAATTTCCTGACGTAAGGCTTTGATAGAAAAAAGCCGTTTTTAAGTTGAGTTCATCACGTGACCACAGGTTGTATGGCTATCATCAAAACACTCCAAAGGGACTCGAGTTAGGTACGACAGTATCTGGATCGGGTCGGGGAACGAGAAGGTAACACCGAATATGAAACACTTTGCTCTGATCGTCTTAGGATTGATTCTGCCCACACTCGGCCTGGCTGCAACGGACGATCCCCTGAAAGGGGCGGATTTTGTCGTGAATTGTGAGTCGGACAAAACTGGTGGTTCGGTAACCCTAGCGAGATCCGGCGTGACCGACAAAGGTTTTATCGTTTCCGAGGATATCAAGGGTGAGGCTCAGATCATTCCCGGCCTGAACTCTTTGACCTTCCTGTATATCATGGATCAGGACGTGGTGACCTTTGTGGTGAAATTCGACAGCCTGCATTATGACATGTCGATCAAGGGCCCTCACGCGACGCTGGACTCCGGCTATTGCAGCAATCCGGCGGAGTGAGTTTGAAGGGGCGGTTGTAGGTGTTCAGGCGCAGGTCGCAACCGCTTTCCCTGACTGCGGCATTGGGATGCGCGCGGCAATCGGGATCGCGGTGTAATGCGGTTGCAACTTCAGCCTCCCAGGAAACTCTTACGCACTTCGGGATCGGCCAGCAGCTCCTTGCCTGTGCCGGTATAGGCGTTCCGCCCCTGAACCAGCACATACCCCTTATCCGCAATCTCCAGCGCCTGACGGGCGTTCTGTTCGACCATCAGGATCGGCAGCCCTGTGCGGGAAACCTCGATAATCCGGTCGAACAGCTCATCCATCACGATGGGCGAGACCCCGGCAGTGGGTTCGTCCAGCATCAAAACCTTGGGTTGTGTCATCAACGCACGGCCCACGGCGACCTGTTGGCGTTGGCCGCCCGACAGCTCTCCGGCCGCCTGATTGCGCTTGTCGCGGAGTATGGGGAAGAGGTCATAGACCTGCTCCATCGTGTCCGAGAAATCGTCGCGGCGGATGAATGCGCCCATCTCAAGGTTCTCTTCCACCGTCATTGAGGTGAAGATATTCGAGGTCTGGGGCACAAAACCCATCCCACGCATCACGCGATCCTGCGGGGTAAGCGAGGTGATGTCCTCGCCATCCAGCCGCACCGCGCCAGAGCGGACATCCAGCATCCCGAACACAGCCTTCATCGCGGTGGATTTACCTGCACCGTTGGGACCAACGATCACTGCAATCTCACCTTTGTCGACGGCGATGGTGCAATCGTGCAGGATGTCTGGACCCTTGCCATAACCACCAGTCATCGTGTCGCCGATCAGGAAGGGGCCGCCCTCGACCTTATGCGTCTCGCCGCTTTTGCGATGAGCGGGGGTCATTGTGCCGACACCATGCGTGTTGGTGATTGAGGCGTCCCTGTTGCCCTTATCGTCCTGGTAGGGGTTGTCGCTCATGCGCCCGCCTCCAGCTTGTCTTTGTTCTTAAGGCCGGTGCCCAGATAAGCCTCGATCACGTGCTCATTGGCCTTGATTTCGTCCAGCGTGCCTTCGGCCAGAACTTTTCCCTCGGCCATACAGATGACCGGGTCGCAGATCTTGCCGATGAAATCCATGTCGTGCTCGATGACGACAAAAGTATAGCCGCGTTCCTTGTTCAGGCGCAGGATGGTGTCGGCGATGGTCATCAGCAGGGTGCGGTTCACACCGGCGCCGACCTCGTCCAGAAACACGATCTTGGCGTCGACCATCATGGTACGGCCCAGTTCCAACAGCTTTTTCTGACCGCCCGAGACCTGACCGGCCTTGTGATCGGCCAGATGTTCGATGGTCAGAAACTCCAGCACCTCATCGGACTTCGCCCTCAGCGCACGCTCTTCATCCGCGATGCGCTTGCGTCCGAACCATGTGTTCCACAGCGATTCACCCGATTGCGCGCCGGGCACCATCATCAGGTTCTCGCGGCAGGACATCGAGGAAAACTCGTGCGCGATCTGGAAAGTCCGCAGAAGGCCCTTGTGAAACAGCTCATGCGGCGGCAGGCCGGTGATATCCTCACCATCCATATGGACCTTGCCGCTGGTTGGGGGCAGAACGCCCGCAATCACATTGAACAGAGTGGTTTTTCCGGCACCGTTCGGTCCGATCAGACCGGTGATCGAGCCCTTTTGGATTTCCAGCGATGCCCCATCCACCGCATGAAACCCGCCGAAATGCTTGTGCACGTCATCGACGACGATCATCTTTTCCCCTAGCCGCCGTTTTCGGCGTTGTTGTCCCATCCCCGTTGGCCGGGGTGCGGCCTTTTTTCACTGAAACAGCCCGGACACAAGGGCCGGGCTGCTTGTTTTTATAACTGTTAACGCGGGATCAACGGAAGTTGACGGTCTTGTTCTCGCCGTCGGTCACTTCGATCTCGCGATACGAGCCCGCGCTTTCACCGGGGCCGATCAGCTCAACACCCGAAGCGCCGACATAGTCGATGTCCTGACCCGCGGCCAGCAGTTCCAGGCCCTTAGCCAGTTCGCCGGGATAGATTTTCTCACCCGGAGCGTTGGCAACGTCCATGATCTTTGCGCCATATTCTGCCGGAGCGGTCGAGCCTGCCGCCTGCATGGCCAGCATGAACAGCGCCGCAGCATCGTAGGATTCCGGCGAGTAGGGCGACGAACCGTCAAAGCCCGCGGCTTCTGCCATGGCAAAGTACTTCTCGGCACCTTCACCGCCCGAACCAGCGATTTGACCGAACGAGCCGTTCAGGTCGGGGCCAACGTTTGCGGGCAGCGAGTCACCGATCATGCCGCCGGGAAGGCCGAACGTGTCAAACGCACCGCTGTCCAGCGCCGACTGGATGATGCCCAGACCACCTTGGTCCAAATAGCCCGCAACGACCAGAATGTCGCCACCGGCCGAGGCGAGCGCGCCGACTTCAGCCGAATAATCGGCTTTTCCGTCTTCGTGCGCGGCCACGATGGTCACTTCGCCACCCGACGCCTCGTAGGACGACTGGATCGCGTCCGCCAGACCCTTGCCATAGTCGTTGTTGGTGTAGGTCAAAGCGATCGAGCTGATGCCACGATCGTTCAGGATATCGGCCATAACCTGACCTTCACGCGCATCCGACGGTGCGGTGCGGAAGAACAGGCCGTTATCTTCCATGGTCGACAGACCCGGCGAAGTCGCTGACGGTGAAATCATCACCATACCGTTCGGAATTGCGACGTTCTGCAGGATCGCACCGGTCACGCCCGAGCAGTCGCCGCCGATGATTCCGGCAACGCCGTCGGCAATCATGCGCTCACCGTTCGAGGTGGCCAGACCATTGTCGATACAGCCAGTGTCGGCGCGGGTTCCGGTGACGGATGCGCCGTCCAGCAGCTTGCCGGATTCGGTGACTTCGGCCATCGCCATTTCAGCGCCCGACCCCATGGCCGGAGCCAGCGATTCAATCGGGCCGGTAAAGCCGAACAGCACGCCCAGTTTGACGTCCTCGGCCATTGCGGTGCCCGCCAGCAGAGCGGTGGCTGCAGTTGCAGTCAGCAGCTTTTTCATATGGTTACTCCCCATTATCATTCGAACATCTTTGTTCTGGGCATGACCCTAGGCAAGCCCCGCAAAAAAGAAAAGCCCTAACGCAAACGTGTTTTTGCCTGCTGTAAACCTATTTATTCTCATGATGATATTTGCTGTGTGCCAAAGGGAAAGATCATGGCGTTCAGAACATTTGCGATTTTGGTCCTGCTGTTCACCGCGGGCATGGTCCGTGCTGATATCCTTGAAACCTCAGAAGGTCCGGTGCGGGTCGAACCCATGGTAGAAGGGCTCGATACACCCTGGGCTGTCGGGATATTGCCGGATGGCGCATTTCTGGTGACCGAGCGTGATGGGAAACTGCTTTATGTGTCTGGGGGCAAGTCTCAGATCGTGCGCGGCGTGCCGAAAGTCGCTGCCAAGGGGCAGGGTGGTCTGCTGGATGTTACCATCGCGCGGGACTTTGCCCAAACACGCGAGATTTTCCTGACATTTTCGAAGCCGCAGGGCGGCGGCAAGGCCGGTACGGCGCTTGCGGTGGCGCGCCTGTCAGAGAATGGCGAGCGCCTGACCAAGTCGCGGGTCATCTTCGAGGCCAGCCCCGGAGGCTCGGGTGGCCGCCATTTCGGATCACGGGTTGTCGAGGCGAATGACGGCACATTGTTCGTCACGATCGGAGACCGAGGTGACCGACCTCAGGCACAGGACAGGTCAAACCACATCGGCACGGTGATCCGGGTGAATCGTGATGGCTTGGTGCCCTCGGACAATCCCTTTGTCGGGCAGGCAGATATCCGGCCTGAAATCTGGACGTACGGACATCGCAATCCGCAAGGGGCCGATCTGGACGCTCGGGGTCGCTTGTGGACGGCCGAGCACGGCGCGCGGGGCGGGGATGAGGTGAACCTGATCCAACCGGGCCGGAACTATGGCTGGCCCGTTATTTCATACGGCACGCACTATTCCGGCGAGGCCATCGGTGAGGGGACGACCAATGACGGCATGGAGCAGCCGCAACACTATTGGGATCCGTCCATCGCGCCTTCGGGTTTGATGATCTATTCCGGCAAGCTGTGGCCGGGCTGGAAAGGCGATCTGTTCGTGGGTTCGCTCAAGTTCGACTATATTTCTCGTCTGTCCGGGACTTCGCTGCGTGAAGCGGAACAAATCAAGGGGCCCGAGACAGAACGCGTGCGCGACATCGTCGAGGCCCCTGACGGGGCGATCTGGTTCATCTCGGTCGGGCAGGGGGCAGTTTATCGGATGACGCCGAAGGGTTAGACCGAAAGCCGCCCGCTTTGCGCACCACGTTCACGATAAGGCGTGGTATTGTAATGCGCCCTGTAGCATTTCGAGAAATGGCTCGGCGAGGCAAAGCCGCAGGCCAGCGCTACGTTGATCACACTCATATCCGTCTGCATCAGCAGGTTGCGTGCTTTGTGCAGGCGCAGTTCCATGTAATAGCGTTTGGGTGACCGGCTGAGGTAGCGACGGAACAGACGCTCCAGCTGACGTGTAGACATGCCCACATCCTTAGCCAGAGTCGAAGGCGAGATCGGCTCTTCGATGTTCTTTTCCATCATCAGGATGACTTGACTCAGCTTGGGATGCCGCACGCCGATGCGCGTGGGCGTCGACAGGCGCTGGGTGTCCTGATCGGTGCGGATCGAGGAATAGATCATCTGATCCGCAACCGCATTCGCCAGATCCTCGCCATAGTCATCGGCGATGATCTTGAGCATCAGATCGATCGACGAGGTGCCGCCGGCCGTAGTCATTCGGTTTCCGTCGATCTGAAACACAGATTTGGTCAATTCGACCGTGTCGAACTCTTCCGAGAAGCTGTCCGAGTTTTCCCAATGAATCGTTGCGCGCTTGCCTTCCAGCAACCCGGCCTTGGCCAGCGTGTAGGCGGCGGTACACAGCCCGCCGATCTTCACACCCTTGCGCGCCTCACGGCGTACCCAGTTCAGGACCCGTTTGGTGGTCGCCGCCTGAACGTCGACCCCGCCGCAGATCAGGACCACTTCGTCGCGCTGCAATTCCTCAAGATCTGCATCCAGCTTGAAAGTGGTGCCGGCTGAACAATGCACGATGTCGCCGCCTTCACCGGCCAGAGTCCAGGTGTAAAGCTCACGATTGGCCATCCGGTTGGCGATGCGCAGGCTGTCGAGGGCCGATGCAAAGGAAAGCAATGAGAACTTGTCCAGCAGCACAAATACGAAATTCAGCGGCTTGCCCGCGCCCTGATCCACGGTGACAACTTGGCGTTGCTCTTGCATGGCGAACTGTCCTTGATTCGGTGCAGACCGGATTTACCCGGTTGCAAATATGCCAGCCACCATGCTCAAAGCTTGTTTGCGGCGTCAAGAGGCGCAAATGTGATATGGTCTCTCATCATTGCATTTTGTATAGAGGCCACCTGAAATACCTCAGCGGAGATCAAAGCTATGACCGAATGGCAAAAAACGAACTGGCGCAACAAGCCCCGGGTTCAGATGCCAGACTATACCGACGCGGCCGCGCTGGCCAAAGTCGAGGCGCAGCTTTCGCAGTATCCCCCGCTGGTCTTTGCAGGCGAGGCGCGGCGTCTCAAGCAACATCTGGGTGCCGCCGGTCGCGGCGAGGCCTTCCTGCTGCAGGGCGGGGATTGCGCGGAAAGCTTCGAACAATTCAGTGCAGACGCGATCCGTGACACGTTCAAGGTGATGCTGCAGATGGCGATGGTTCTGACCTATGGCGCCAAGGTGCCGGTTGTCAAAGTGGGCCGAATGGCCGGGCAATTCGCCAAACCGCGCAGCGCGCCGACCGAAGTGGTGGATGGTGTGGAACTGCCCAGCTACCGTGGTGACATCATCAACGAGCTGGCCTTCACACCCGAGGCACGCATCCCGAATCCGGGCAAGATGCTGCAGGCCTACACGCAGGCGGCGGCGACACTGAACCTGCTGCGCGCTTTCTCGACCGGCGGTTTCGCCGACATGAGCATGGTGCATTCCTGGACGCTGGGCTTCACGGATGAACAGGACGTTCAGAAATACTCGGAAATCGCCGACCGTATTCAGGACACCATCGACTTCATGGGCGCTGCCGGGATCACGGCGGATACCACGCATGAGTTCTCGACGGTCGAGTTCTACACCAGCCACGAAGGGCTGCTGCTGGAGTACGAAGAGGCGCTGACCCGTCTGGATTCGACCTCGGGCAACTGGCTGGCCGGTTCCGGCCACATGATCTGGATCGGCGACCGTACCCGTCAGCCCGACGGTGCGCATGTCGAGTTCTGCCGGGGCGTTCTGAACCCGATTGGTCTGAAATGTGGCCCGACCACGACCGCAGAAGATCTGAAGGTCCTGATGGCCAAGCTGAACCCCGAGAACGAAGAGGGTCGTCTGACCCTGATCGCGCGTTTCGGTGCCGGCAAGGCGGGCGAACATCTGCCGCGTCTGGTCAAGGCCGTGAAGGAAGAGGGCGCGAAAGTGACCTGGGTCTGCGACCCGATGCATGGCAACACCATCAAATCGGCCACGGGCTACAAGACGCGCCCGTTCGACTCGGTCCTGCGCGAAGTGCGCGATTTCTTCGGCGTGCATCAGGCCGAAGGCACCATCCCCGGCGGTGTGCATTTCGAGATGACCGGCCTGGACGTCACTGAATGCACCGGCGGTGTGCGGGCAGTGACCGAAGAGGATCTCTCGGACCGCTACCACACGGCTTGCGACCCGCGTCTGAACGCCTCGCAAGCATTGGAGCTGGCCTTCCTCGTTGCAGAAGAGCTGACAAATCTGCGTCGCGACAGGGTCAAGCGCGCTGCGAGTTGATCAGGGTCGAGAATGCGGAAAATCTGAACGGCGGGTCATTGGCCCGCCGTTTTGTTTAGTCGTCCCGCGAGGAAACCAGCCGTAAATGCGGTTTGCGGGGCGTAAACTCACCTTGCGGCTCGGCAAAGCCCATGGACTCATGCGCGGCGGGTTTGGGTGGCTGCCGCAGCTCTGACACCTCTCGCACCCGATGATCGGTGATCGAGAAACGTCGCGGCGTGGCCCCGATCGTGCCGTCGCTGAGCATGACACCCAGCACGCGGCTGACATCGCCGAGGTCGCTTTTCAGCGGCAACAGGATCATTCTGGCCTCAAGGTTGGTGCGACCCATCTTGCCCTTCGAGGTCAACCCGAGTTCGACCACCGCAGGGGCCGTGAACACCCGGTCCAGATGGGTTTTGACATCATCGCGCGCACCGGGGTCGAAAAACGCGGTCAGCGGCATGCCGCGTACCTCCATCCCGGCCAGCTTGTTCAGGTGGCTCCCAGCCAGGCGAAATCGCGCCAGACCGGGTGCGATGCGTTCGAGGATGAACGTATACTCCAGAACATTCTCAAGCCCGCGCGGGTCGATCTGTGACCGCATCGGCACGCCCTCGTTACCGAGCAAGGCGGTCCAATAAGCCTCGGCCTGACGGATAGGGGACAGGCTGCGCCCGCTGTCAAATCGGTCCATCGCGACGATCTTTCCAAATCCTGAGCCAGATCCGTTGCCAAAAAAGGTTTTCATTTCATCACCCTACCACCACTCAATCGCGATTTTCCTAAAATGCCATCTATCGGGCAAAGCCGGAATTCGCCAGCGGCTGCGATTGTCAAATTGACACGGGTTAATACAAATTTGGAGTAAATCTTTAACGAATGGTTAACCGATTGGTCGACAGCGAGAAATGAGCAGGGTCTTGCCCCCCGCCCGCCGATGGCATTAGGTGCGGCGAGCGGTTTTGACGGAAAGGGCAGGCATGATCAAATCCATGACCGGTTTCGCCTCGGGCAAAGGGGCGTTCGGGCCTCATAGCTGGGGTTGGGAACTGCGCAGCGTGAACGGCAAGGGGCTGGATATGCGACTGCGTGTGCCTGATTGGCTGACCGGGCTCGAGGCCGCGCTGCGTGGCGATCTGTCGAAGCAGGTCAGCCGGGGCAATGTGACCCTGTCGCTGCGCCTCAGCCGGGAAGAGAGTGCCTCGGAAATCAAACTGAACGTGGCGGCGATGGAGGCTGCATTGGACGCGCTGACCCAGACCGAAGCCATGGCAGGCGCGCGCGGTATCGAGCTGGCCGGGTCGAAGGCCAGTGACCTGTTGGCACTGAAGGGGATGCTGGAGGCGGGCAGCGAAGAGGACGATCCGGCACCACTGGTCGCGCAACTGAAATCCGAATTCGCCGGATTGCTGGCCGCCTTTCTGGATATGCGAAAGGCCGAAGGGCAGGCGCTGGCCGGCATCCTCAGCGGTCAGTTGGACCAGATTGCGCAACTGACAGACACTGCCGCAAATCTGGCCGAGCAGCGGCGGAATGAAATGGCGCAGGCGCTCAAGGATAATCTGGCGCGTGTTGTCGACAATGCGCAAGGTGTCGACGCCGAACGGGTCGCGCAGGAGCTGGCCTTGATCGCCGTCAAGGCCGACATCACTGAAGAAATCGACCGTCTGGCAGCCCATGTCGCCGCTGCGCGCGCGCTGTTGGATCAGGACGGTCCGGTTGGGCGCAAGCTGGATTTCCTGATGCAGGAATTCAACCGCGAGGCCAACACGCTCTGTTCAAAATCGCAAAATGCCGAACTGACCGCTGTCGGGCTTGAGCTGAAAGCGGTGATCGATCAGATGCGCGAACAAGTTCAGAACGTAGAATAGGAACGAGGGCAAGCACATGGCAGATCGCCGCGGTCTATTAATCATCCTGTCCTCGCCTTCGGGTGCAGGCAAATCCACGCTGGCACGCCGCCTGATGCAATGGGACAGCGATCTGGAATTCTCGATCTCGGCCACCACCCGCGCCCCGCGCCCGGGTGAAGAGCATGGGCGCGAATATTACTTCCTGTCCGAGGATGCGTTCAAGCAGCAGGTCGCAGAGGGCCAGATGCTGGAACATGCCCACGTCTTCGGCAATTTCTATGGCTCGCCCGCTGAACCTGTCCGCGAGTCGATCAACAAAGGCCGCGACGTATTGTTCGATGTTGACTGGCAGGGTGAGGTGCAGATCCGGAATTCGGATCTGGGCAAGCATGCTTTGTCGATCTTCATCCTGCCCCCCTCGATACCAGAACTTCGGCGCAGGCTGGAAAGCCGTGGGCAGGACAGCGACGACGTGATCGCCAAGCGGATGCTGAAAAGCTGGGATGAGATCAGCCATTGGGGCTATTATGATTATGTCCTGATCAACGACGATCTCGATGCCACCGAAGAAAAGCTGAAAACCATCGTCAGCGCCGAGCGGATGCGCCGCATTCAGCAGCCGCGCCTGCAGAACCATATCCGCACCTTGCAAACCGAATTCGAGGATCAGTCATGACGATCTACGCTTTGGGGCAACATAAACCGCAGATTCACGAGGATACATGGGTCGCGCTCGATGCCAATCTGATCGGAAAGGTGGTGCTGGAGCAGGGCGCCTCGGTCTGGTTCGGCAGCACCATCCGCGCCGATCATGAAGAAATTCGCGTAGGCGCGGGCACTAACGTGCAGGAAGACTGCGTGATGCATATCGATGCCGGATATCCACTGACCATCGGGGCGAATTGCACTATCGGGCACAAGGTGATGCTGCACGGCTGCACGATCGGAGACAACACGCTGATCGGCATGGGCGCTATCGTTCTTAACGGGGCGAAGATCGGTAAAAACTGCCTGATCGGGGCCGGGGCGCTGATCACCGAAGGCAAAGAGATACCCGACAACTCTCTGGTCATGGGGACACCGGGCAAGGTGGTCCGGCAGCTGGACGAGGAGGCGGCGCAGCGCCTGACCCTCAGTGCGCTGCATTATCAGGACAACATGCGCAAATTCCGTGAAACGCTGAAACCGGTCTGATGCCGAATGCCTGAACCCTTGTTCTCCGAGTTGGTCACAGCCATCCCGATGCCCGCCTTGATGGTCGACGAAGCTGAACGGATCGCCGCAGCCAATAGCGAGGCGCGGAGCCTGCTGGGGGCGGCGATTGAAGGGCGGCACTTCGCCACGATCCTCAGGCAGCCTCTGGTCATCGATGCAATTGAACAATGTATGCGGTCAAAGCGGCCCAGCAACGCACGGCACCTTTCGAATGATGGCGCGCAGGATACGACCTTTGAGGTTCAGTGCCGGTACATGGCCAGTTCAAATGTCGCGCTGGTGGTGTTTCAGGATATCACGCACCTGGAACAGGCAGGCCAGATGCGGCGGGATTTCGTGGCCAATGTCAGCCATGAGCTGCGCACGCCGTTGACCGCTCTAATGGGTTTCATCGAAACCCTGCGCGGACCCGCGCGCGACGATACGGCAGCCCGGGAGCGATTTTTGCAGATCATGGCGGATGAGGCCAATCGCATGAACCGGCTGGTCGGAGACCTTCTGTCACTGAACCGGGTGGAAAGCGAAGAGCGGGTCAGGCCCAAGGAATCTGTCGAGTTGACGGGCCTGATCCAATCCACCCTGAACACGCTGCGGCCTCTGGCGGATGATGCCGGTGTAAAACTGTCGCTCGACGCTCCCAATGATCCGGTGACGATTGCGGGAGACAGTGATCAACTGCGTCAGGTTCTGACCAACCTGGTGGAGAATGCGATCAAATACGGCGGCAGCGGCGGCGTGGTGAATGTGGTCGTTACATTGTCCGAGCGCGATACTGCGATGCGCGGTGCCGCGGTTCGTATCCGGGTCATAGACCAAGGACCGGGAATCGACGCCAAGCACCTGCCTCGACTGACCGAGCGATTCTATCGGGCCGACAGCCATCGCTCTCGCGAATTGGGGGGCACGGGTCTGGGACTGGCCATCGTCAAGCACATCGTCAATCGCCATCGCGGTCGGTTGCGGGTTGAAAGCGAAGAGGGGCAGGGCGCTGTATTTACGGTGATACTGCCCCGTTAAACTCTGACCCGGTGCAGACGTCCGGGCTCTGACGGCGCGTCAAGTTAAGAAATTCTGGATATTTCCTGACTTGTCATGAAACCGTTACATACCTGTCACAAAAGGCTTACGCGCGACTCTTAGGGCTTTGCGCAGATCATCATGGGGGTGATCAGTACCCATCCTTGTCAAGGAGACTGAAATGTCCTTTGTAAAACTGTCGGCTTCTGCGCTGGCAATCGCCACCGTCTCGGCAACCGCCGCTGCTGCACGTGACAACATTCAGGTTGCCGGTTCGTCCACCGTTCTGCCTTATGCGTCGATCGTGGCCGAGCTGTTTGGCGAAAATACCGACTTCCCCACACCGGTTGTTGAATCGGGCGGCTCGTCTGCCGGCCTCAAGCGTTTCTGTGAAGGCGTTGGCGAGAACACGATCGACGTCGCAAACGCGTCGCGTGCGATCCGTGAAAAAGAAATCAAAGCCTGCGCTGAAAATGGTGTGACTGACATCATCGAAGTGCGCATCGGCTATGACGGCATCGTATTTGCAAGCCAGCAGTCCGGCCCTGCCTTCTCGGCCTTCCAGCCTGCGGACATCTACAACGCCATCGGCGCAAAAGTCATCAAGGACGGCGCGCTGGTCGACAACAGCTACAACAGCTGGGCCGAGTTCAACGGCGACCTGCCGGACGTTGAAATCGCCATGTTCATCCCCGGCACCAAGCACGGCACCCGTGAAGTGTTCGAAGACAAGGTTCTGCTGGCAGGTTGTGAAGCAACCGGCGCGATGGAAGCCATGATCGCAGGCGGCATGAGCGAAGACGATGCCGAAGACGCATGTCTGGACGTGCGCACCGATGGCAAGTCGGTCGATATCGACGGTGACTACACCGAAACTCTGGCCCGCATCGACACCAACCCCAACGGCATCGGCGTGTTTGGTCTGGCGTTCTACGAAAACAACACCGACAAGCTGAAAGTGGCTACCATGGGCGACGTCGCTCCGTCGACCGAGACCATCGCTTCGGGTGAGTACCCGGTGTCGCGCCCGCTGTTCTTCTACGTCAAGAAAGCGCATATCGGCGTGATCCCCGGCCTGAAAGAATACGCTCAGTTCTTCACGCATGATGAGATCGCAGGTGGTTCGGGCCCGTTGGCCAACTACGGTCTGGTTGCTGACCCAGAGCTGGCGAACACTCAGGACGCCATCGCGAACGAAGTGACCATGGGTTCGGGCAGCTAAACCCAGACCCCATCTAAAATGACAGGGGGCGGCGCAGGTGTCGCCCCGCTTTTTACTTCAAATCCCGATCAAGACCTGTGGGGGTACCATGCCAATTTTTTGGCTCATTCTGATCGTGCTTGCGATTGCTGCCGTTGGATACGTGTTGGGTCGCAGGCGCGCCTTACAAAGCGGCGGCGAAGAAATTCGGGCATTGCATTCGCTTCCAGCGTTCTACGGCGCCAACGTGGCGCTAAAGACGATTGTTCCTGCCATCGGTTTGCTGATCGCCTGGCTGCTGGTGCAGCCGCTTTATGTGAATTCTCAGGTCTCGGGAATGATCCCGGAAACGGCGGTCAAGGACGGTTCATCCCTCAGCCTCGTCATGGCCGAGGTGCGCCGCACGGCATATGGTCTCGACAGTGCCGTCGCACAGGGGCAACTCACCGAAGAGGTGGCCCGGAATGGGCGGGCGGATACCTCCGACATTACCCAGCGGCTTAAGGACGCCGGTCAGGTGGTGACCTCGGACATCACGCAACCAGTGCTGCGTGGGGCGCAGAGCTATCGGGCGATGAATTCCACCGGTTACGCGATCATGTCGGTTGCGGTTCTTCTTGTGGCGCTGGCCGGTGCCGTGTTCAGCTGGTTCCAGACTCACTCTGATTACCGCGCCCGTAACGTTGTTGAGCAAGGCATTCGCGTACTGCTGCTGGCGGCCGCCTCAATCGCGATCCTGACAACGGTTGGAATTGTGTTGTCGCTGATCTTCAACACATGGGAGTTCTTCAAGCTCTACCCGGCATCCGAGTTCTTCTTCGGCACCACATGGGCCCCCAGTTTCTCGGGCCGGGGCGGGGCGTCCGATCTGGGCATCATCCCGCTGCTGTGGGGCACGTTCTACATCTCGCTGGTCGCGCTGCTAGTGGCTGTGCCAATTGGCCTGTTCGCTGCGATCTACCTCAGCGAATATGCCTCGCCCCGCGTCCGTTCCTTTGCCAAGCCGCTGCTTGAGGTTCTGGCTGGTATCCCGACCATCGTTTACGGCCTGTTTGCCTTGCTCACCGTTGGTCCGCTGTTGCTGAGCGTATTTGGCGACGACGGATTGGGTTGGATGAAGGCCGGTACTGCCGTGATGACGGCCGGTCTGGTCATGGGCATCATGCTGATCCCGTTCGTGTCCTCGCTGTCGGACGACATCATCAACGCGGTGCCGCAGGCCATGCGTGACGGTTCTTACGGGCTGGGGGCCACCCAGTCCGAGACCATTCGTCAGGTCGTTCTGCCCGCAGCGCTGCCCGGCATCGTAGGTGCAATCCTGCTGGCCGCCTCGCGCGCCATTGGTGAGACCATGATCGTGGTCTTGGGGGCAGGGGCCGCCGCGCGTCTGGACCTGAACCCGTTCGAGGCCATGACCACCGTTACCGCAAAGATCGTCAGCCAGTTGACCGGCGACGCCGATTTCGCGTCGCCCGAGGCCCTCGTGGCCTTCGCGCTTGGCATGACCCTGTTCATCCTCACGCTGGGGCTGAACGTCTTCGCCCTTTATATCGTGCGCAAGTATCGGGAGCAGTACGAATGACCGACGCCAGCATGCAAAGCCCCGAGACGGGCCGCCATTCGGTTTCCCTAACGGCCACCGACGCCCGGACCAAGAAACGTGCCGCTGCAGAAAAGCGTTTTCGCGCCTATGGGATCGTTGCGATTGCAACAGGCCTGTTCTTCCTGATCGTGTTGTTTGCCTCGATCCTGTCACAGGGCATCCCGGCCTTTCAGCGCACTGTGGTCAGCGTCGAATTCACGCTGAGCCCAGCCCAGCGCGACGAGGCGGAGGGAACCCTGTTCAAGACCAAGGCCTATTCCAACCTGTTCATTGCAGAGCTGAATGAGCAACTGGCCGAAAGCGGTATCACCGTTGATTTCGACGAGGCTGCAATCGAACGTCTTCTGGGCAAAATCGGTGGGACAATCCGCAGCTTTTATGCCGATAACCCCAGTAAATTGGGCGAGCCGGTCATGTTCGATCTGGCGGCCTCAAGTCGGGTGGATGGTTATTTCAAAGGCCGCGTGTCGCGTGACACCCTGCAGGACAGCCGTTTCCTGCAGCTTAGCGATCTGGATCTGGTGGACGCGCTGAAAGAGGCGGGCATCGTCAGGCAGGCCTTCAACTGGCCGTTCATCACCGGAGCGGATTCGGGCGTGGATAACCCCGGCGGTGCAGGCATTGGTGCCTCAGTCGTGGGGTCGTTCTTCATGATGCTGGTGGTACTGTGCCTGTCGCTGCCCATCGGAGTCGCCGCGTCAATCTATCTTGAGGAGTTTGCACCGCAGAACCGTTTCACCGATCTGATCGAGGTGAACATCTCGAATCTGGCCGCTGTTCCGTCGATCGTATTCGGTATTCTGGGTCTGGCGGTGTTCATCCAGTTCATGCACCTGCCGCAATCGGCGCCGCTGGTCGGTGGTCTGGTGCTGACGCTGATGACCTTGCCGACGATCATCATCTCGACCCGAGCGTCGCTGAAGGCGGTTCCGCCGTCGATCCGCGATGCGGCGTTGGGGGTAGGGGCCTCAAAAATGCAGGCGGTGTTCCATCACGTTCTGCCGCTGGCCGCGCCCGGTATCCTGACCGGGACTATCATCGGTTTGGCGCAGGCGCTGGGTGAAACCGCTCCGCTGCTGCTGATCGGCATGGTGGGCTTTGTCGCCCGTGGCTATCCCGATGGATTCGTCGCGGGTTTCACCGAGCCGAATTCGGCCATGCCCGCACAAATCTATACCTGGGCCGCGCGCGCCGATGTTGGTTTCTATGAGAAAGCCTGGGGCGGTATCATCATCCTTTTGATGTTCCTGCTGACCATGAATATCATCGCAATCATCCTGCGCCGCCGCTTTGAACGCCGCTGGTAATTGGGGGCAACAATGAACGACATGACACAGGTGGAGAGAGCCGTGGACTCCAAGAATATCAAGATCAACGCCAAGCAGGTTCAGGTCTATTACGGCGAAACCCACGCCATCAAGGACGTGAGCGTCGACATCGAGGATAAGACGGTTACCGCCTTCATCGGCCCGTCGGGCTGTGGTAAGTCTACTTTTCTGCGCTGCCTGAACCGGATGAACGACACCATCGACATCTGCCGCGTTCAGGGCGATATCCTGCTGGATGGCGAGGATATCTATGACAAACGCGTCGATCCGGTGCAGCTGCGCGCCAAGGTGGGCATGGTTTTCCAGAAACCGAACCCGTTCCCCAAGTCGATCTATGACAACGTGGCTTATGGCCCGCGTATCCACGGCCTTGCCAAGAACAAGGCGGAACTTGATGACATCGTTGAGAAATCCCTGCGTCGCGGTGCCATCTGGGATGAGGTCAAGGATCGGCTTGACGCCCCCGGCACCGGCCTGTCTGGCGGCCAGCAGCAGCGTCTGTGCATCGCCCGCGCCGTCGCGACCGAACCCGAGGTTCTGCTGATGGACGAGCCCTGCTCGGCGCTGGACCCGATTGCAACTGCGCAGGTCGAGGAACTAATTGACGAACTGCGCTCGCGCTATTCGGTGGTGATCGTGACCCACTCGATGCAGCAGGCCGCGCGGGTCAGCCAGAAAACGGCGTTTTTCCATCTGGGTAATCTGGTTGAATTTGGTGAGACCGGACAGATCTTCACCAACCCCGAAGATCCCCGGACCGAAAGCTACATCACTGGCCGGATCGGCTGAGTACAGGATTATTGCGATGAGCGAACAACATATTGCATCCGCGTTCGACCGCGACCTCGAGACCATTCAGGCGCATATCATGAAGATGGGCGGGTTGGTCGAAGCCGCCATCATGGGCGCCGCCCGGTCGTTGGAGACCCGCGACGAGGAACTGGCCAAAGAAGTGCGTCAGGGCGACAAGGCCATCGACGCGCTGGAAGAGCTGATTGACGAAGAAACCGCGCGTTTGATCGCGTTGCGCGCACCCACGGCGGGCGACCTACGACTGGTACTGTCGGTGCTGAAAGTATCGGGCAATCTGGAGCGGATCGGCGATTATGCCAAAAACATCGCCAAACGGACCACGGTTTTGGTCAATGCCGGTGAAATCAGCGGCAGTGCGGCTGCCCTGCGCCGCATGGCGCGTGAGGTTGAGCGGATGCTACGCGATGCGCTGGACGCCTATATCCAGCGCGATGCCGAACTGGCCACCGATGTGATCGAACGCGATCTGGAAGTCGACCAGATGTATAACGGGCTGTTTCGCGAGTTCCTGACCTTCATGGCCGAAGATCCGCGCAACATCTCGTCCTGCATGCATCTGCATTTCATCGCCAAGAATATCGAGCGTATGGGCGACCACGTTACCGCCATCGCCGAACAGGTGGTCTATCTGGTGACCGGCGAACGGCCCACCGAGGCGCGACCCAAGGCCGACAACACCTCGCAAACGATCTAGGAGACAGGCTTATGTCCGCTGATCAACCGACGGTGCTGGTGGTTGAGGATGAGTTGGCGCAGCGCGAAGTGCTGGCCTACAACCTGGACGCAGAGGGGTTTCGTGTCACGCGTGCAGCCAATGGGGAAGAGGCCTTGCTGCTGGTCGAAGAAGACCGCCCGGACATCATCGTTCTTGACTGGATGATGCCCAGCCTCAGTGGGATCGAGGTCTGCCGGCGTCTCAAGATCCGGCCCGACACCCGTTCGATCCCGATCATCATGCTGTCAGCGCGGTCCGAGGAAGTGGACAAGGTGCGCGGTCTGGAAACCGGGGCGGACGACTATGTGGTCAAGCCTTATTCCGTCGTTGAGTTGATGGCACGGGTGCGCACCCAGTTGCGGCGCGTGCGGCCTGCGACAGTGGGCATCCGACTGGAATATGACGACATCATTCTGGATTCGGAAACCCACAAGGTCAGCCGGGACAACAAACCGTTGAAATTGGGCCCGACCGAGTTTCGCCTGCTCAGCACCTTCATGGAAAAGCCGGGCCGGGTCTGGAGCCGTGAGCAACTGCTCGACCGGGTCTGGGGCCGGGACATC
This sequence comes from Ruegeria sp. L12, assembly GCF_056531745.1. NCBI lineage: Bacteria > Pseudomonadati > Pseudomonadota > Alphaproteobacteria > Rhodobacterales > Roseobacteraceae > Ruegeria > Ruegeria sp. L12. The sequence goes on along the minus strand of NZ_JBQFMH010000002.1, from coordinate 453,349 downwards.
TATGTCGATACGCGCACGGTGGATGTTCATATCGGTCGCTTGCGCAAGGCCCTGACGCAGCATGGCGGCGACGATCCGGTGCGGACAGTGCGCGGGGCAGGGTACGCGTTAGGCTAACGGGGTAACGTTTCTTCGGTCTGGGCCTGTGAGGCGAGCCAGTGACGGAATTGCCGCAATGACTGGTCATGCGACTTGTCGTGGGGCCAGACCAGATAATAGGCGCCCAGCGTTTCGATGGCATCGGGAAACGCGGCGACCAGATTGCCGGTCGCAAGGTCCTGTTCGATCAGATAGTTGGGCAACAACGCAACGCCCAGACCATGCAGCGCGGCCTGATTGATGGTGTTGAACTGATCGTGCACCGTCCCGGGCAGGGGATGCTGAGGCTCAACACCCATTTGCCGGAACCACTCTTGCCAGGCCTGCGGGCGCGTCTGGATATGCAGCAAGGGCAGTTTGAGCAGATCGTCCGGTGACGACAATGTTCCCTGCGGCAGCAATTCGGGCGCGCAGACGGGTAAGACCCGTTCCATCTTCAGCAACAGCCGCTCGGTTCCCGGCCAGTCCGGTTCGCCGAAATGCAATGCGGCATCAAAGGGTTCCGATGCGAAATTGAACGGCCTCAACCGGGTTGCCATGTTGATGGTTATGTCTGGATGCAGACGCGCAAAATCGGGCAGGCGCGGCACCAGCCAGCGCATCCCGAAGGTGGGCAGGATCGCCAGATTCAGCGTTCCTCCGACCGGTGAGACATGTAGTTTCAACGCTGCTTGCGCGATCTGGGACAAAGCCGGGCGTATCTCTTGCACGTAATCCTGTCCGGCCTTCGTCAGCGACAATCGCTTGCGGCTTCGGCTGACGAGTTCTGCGCCCAGATGAGTCTCAAGCGTCTGAAGCTGCCGGCTGACAGCGCTTTGCGTCAACGCCATTTCTTCGGCCACCGCTGAGGCCGAGCCAAGCCGGTCCAGCGCCTCTAGTGCGCGCAGGGCCGAGATTGGAGGTAGGACAGGGCGGCGTATGCTCATCTATGCGTTTTACTCATGAAAACGTGCAAATGTCTCGCTGTTTTTTGAGGAAATCTCAGATTATGATGCGCCAAACGCTAAACCGGAGATACGCCATGAACGCGCCAGAGACCAAACCCGTTCTGCGGGCCAAAGACGCGCCCGAATTGGGCAATTTCAGCTGGGACGATCCTTTTCGCCTCTCCGATCAGTTGCAAGAAGATGAACGTTTGGTTGCCGAAAGCGCCCGCGCATATGCGCAGGAAAAACTGCAGCCGCGGGTGACGCAGGCGTTCCAGAACGAGGAAACCGACCCTGAGATTTTCCGCGAGATGGGCGAAATGGGTCTGTTGGGTACCACCATCCCCGAGGAATATGGCGGCATTGGCGCCGGATATGTGACCTATGGTCTGGTCGCGCGCGAGGTCGAGCGGGTGGATTCCGGCTATCGCTCGATGATGTCGGTGCAAAGCTCGCTGGTGATGTATCCGATCTATGCCTATGGCAGCGAAGAACAGCGCCGGAAATACCTGCCGAAACTGGCCAGCGGAGAATGGATTGGCTGTTTTGGCCTGACGGAACCGGATGCAGGGTCAGATCCCGCCGCGATGAAAACCCGCGCCGAGAAGATCGATGGCGGCTATCGTCTGACCGGTACCAAGATGTGGATTTCGAATGCTCCGATCGCGGATGTGTTTGTCGTGTGGGCCAAGTCGGACGCGCATGACGGCAAGATCAGGGGCTTTGTTCTGGACAAGAACACCAAGGGTTTGAGCGCGCCGAAGATCGAAAACAAGCTGAGCCTGCGAGCCTCGATCACTGGTGAGATCGTTATGGATGGCGTGGAGGTTGGCGAAGATGCGCTGCTGCCGCATGTTCAGGGTCTGAAAGGGCCGTTCGGATGTCTGAACCGCGCACGTTATGGGATCAGCTGGGGTGTTATGGGCGCGGCCGAGAGCTGCTGGCATGCGGCGCGCCAATATGGTCTGGATCGCAAGCAATTCAATCGTCCACTGGCGCAGACACAATTGTTCCAACGCAAACTGGCCGAGATGCAGACGGAAATCGCCTTGGGTCTTCAGGCAAGCTTGCGTGTTGGACGTTTGATGGATCAGGCCGAAGCCGCGCCCGAAATGATCTCGATCATCAAGCGCAACAACTGTGGCAAGGCACTGGATATCGCGCGGATGTCTCGGGACATGCATGGCGGCAACGGAATCTCGCTCGAGTTCCAGGTGGTGCGCCACATGATCAATCTGGAGACGGTCAACACCTATGAGGGGACGCATGACGTGCACGCACTGATCCTTGGACGGGCACAGACCGGGCTGCAGGCGTTCTACTAAGCCGCTTCCGGCTGGCACGTTCATATCTGAATGCAGACAGACGTGCCGACCAAAGGCGTAAATACTCCGGGTGTGTCGGGGCAATGAAACCTTCCATTTACTTGACAAAGAACGCCGAATTGCCGTTGATCCCTTATTCCTAAGGGAGCGTTCCTGATGCTTGATCTCATCGCATTACGCCGTGATTTGCACGCCCATCCCGAGATCGGGTTCGATCTTGAAAGGACACCGCGCCGGATTGCCTCTGAGCTGAAGCGCGCAGGGCTTAATGTGGTTTGTGGAATTGGCCGCACCGGGCTTGTTGCCACTTTGCGTCGCGGTCCCGATGAAACGGCCATAGGTTTTCGGGCGGACATGGACGCGCTGCCGATACATGAGGCTAACAATTTTGCATATCGCTCGAACACGGATGGGAAATTTCATGGCTGCGGTCACGATGGCCATAGCACCATGCTGCTTGGTGCCGCGCTAAAGCTGGCGGCTGATCAATCCTTGAACCGCACGGTTCACTTCATCTTTCAGCCGGATGAAGAAAACGGAAATGGTGCCAGGGCGATGATCGACGACGGCTTGTTCGAACGCTTCCCCATGACTTCAATTTTTGGGCTGCATAACTTGCCGGGAATGGAGCTTGGTCACTTCGCAACACAGTCCGGTCCGTTCTGTGCTTTTGAGGATAATTTTGAAATCAGTGTTCAGGGGCAGGGTGGACATGCGTCGATGCCCGAGAAAGGGATCGATCCGATTGTGACGGGATCTGCAATTGTCATGCAGTTGCAATCCATCGTCTCCCGGTCATTGCCGCCAAGCGAACATGGTGTGGTATCCATAACCGAGTTCCTCACCGATGGCGCCCGCAACATACTGCCAAGCAACGTAACTTTGCGAGGGGACTGCCGCGGGTTTTCCAAAGAAGTGTCTAAAACCATCGAAAGCAGAATGCGCGCAGTTGTCGAGGGCGTATGTGCTGCGCAAGGCGCACAGGCGCAGGTCAGCTATTCGACCTCGTTCAGACCGCTGGTCAATGAAGCAAACGCGACCGACATAATCTCAAAGGCCGCCGGTGAGGTTGGAACCGTAGATGCTGATTATGGGCGCGTTGGATTCTCAGAGGATTTTGCAGAGTTCCTGACTTATCGGCCGGGTTCATTTATTCTGATGGGTAACGGCGTCGAAGGATCCTCAGCGATGCCGCTTCACAATCCGTCATATGACTTCAATGATGAAGCCATCAGTTATGGCGTGGAGTTTTGGTGCAGACTGGCACATCTTAACCACTGATCCGTTTGGAAAGAACGGGTACCTGGATCGCTTATTCGGGTGCAATCATTAAACGTATAATCGGTATTATGGTTAATACTTCCAACGGTACACAACCAGATTTGGCGATGGTTTTTCAATCTGTTACGCTAATCTGCAGAACCATGAACGCAGGCAGATATGCATCTGAAGGATAAGACCGTAGTTGTGACCGGTGCAGCCGGAGGTATTGGTGAAGGACTTGCCAGGCGCTTTGCTCATGAAGGCGCTCACGTGGTTTGCGCGGATATCGACATGGTCGGTGCGCAGCGCGTTTCCGACGAGATTGGCGGTGAAACAATCAAGTGCGATGTTTCTCTTGAGAACGACATCCGCAACGTGATTGAGACTGTCGAAGGCACTATGGCTCCGATTGATCTGTTTTGCGCGAATGCCGGTATTCTCACGCTTGGCGGGCTTGATGTACCAGACGGCGAATGGGACCGTATCTGGCAGATCAATGTTATGTCCCATGTCTGGACAGCGCGGCATATGGTGCCACGTATGGTGGCGCGCGGCGGCGGATATCTGATGATGACCGCCTCGGCCGCGGGATTGCTTAATCAACCCGGTGCGGCACCGTACGGCGTGACAAAACATGCAGCCATCGGGTTCGCAGAATGGGTCGCGTTAACCTATGCGCATCAAGGTATCCGGGTGTCGGTCTTGTGTCCCCAGGCGGTGCGTTCGGACATGACCCGCGGACATGAGGATTCGGTTGCGGCAATCGACGGAATGCTCGAGCCCGAAGCCGTCGCGCAGACCTGTGTCCAGGCCTTGGCCGAGGAACGGTTTCTGATCCTGCCGCATCCACAGGTATTGGACTATATGCGTTTGAAAACTGCGGATTATGATCGTTGGATAGACGGAATGTCCAAGTTAAATCAAAGGTATAACAGTAATAATTAACGCGAACGACGTCGCCGAAGCAACCCTTCCTGAGCGACCGATGCGACCAATGTTCCGTCTTGTGAAAAGATCGATCCACGATTGAAACTACGCCCCTGCCCCGTCCATGGCGATTCCATCGCATACAGGTGCCAGTTCTGAAACTGCACCGGCGCGTGGAACCAGATCGCGTGATCCAGACTGGCGCCATCAATCTCACCGGTGAACCAACTGAGGCCATGCGGGCGCATGCCTGAGCTTAGCAAGCTCATATCTGAGGCATAGGCCAACAGCAGATGCTGCATGATCCTGTCAGCATGCGCTGCAGCCCCCATTCGGAACCAGACATGGTTCCGATCATCTGCTTTTTCAGGAGTGAATATGTCCAGCGGCGCGACCTCTCGGACTTCGATAGGTCGCTCGCGCAGCAGTTCGGTTTTGAGCGCTTCCGGTACGCGCGTCAGATATTTCTGTCGCAATTCATCGCGTGAAGGGTGATGCTCCGGCGGTTCAATATCAGGCATCGGGTGCTGATGATCCCATCCATCATCCTGCTTATGGAAAGATGCCGACAGGTTCAGGATCTGTTTGCCATGCTGGATCGCAACAACACGGCGGGTGGTGAAAGACCCTCCATCCCGTGCGCGATCCACTTGATAAATAACCGGAATAGACGGATCACCGGGGCGGATGAAATAAGCGTGCAGAGAATGACACAGGCGATCTTCGACTGTTCTGTAAGCCGCTGCCAGAGCCTGAGCGATAACCTGACCGCCGAAGATGCGTGTGGGCGTTTCGCCACCTGAACCGGTGCCGCGAAACAGGTCGACCTCAAGCGCCTCGATATCGAGCAGGTCAAGCAGGACGCGTTCAGCTTCGGTCATGGGCGGGTCTCCGGTTCGGTGGTACTTTCCGCTATCATCCGCGTTACGATCATTCAACGAGCGCCCCGTGCACCAGCGCCTTCAACTCTGCCCGCGAGGGATATGAGCTGGAAGGCGACAATTGCGTGAAGAAGACGGCAGTGAAGTTGTTGACCGGATCCACCCAGAAATAGGTGGATGCCATGCCGCCCCAGCCGAAATCTCCGACCGAGCCCGGACACCGTAATCTTGCAGGATCAAGCACCACCGCGCCGCCTATGCCGAACCCCGTGCCCTCCATGGGCTGTTCGGCAAAGCTTTGCGGTCCCATTGAAGCAATGTCACCGGGTAAGTGGTTGCGAAACATAAATTCTATGGTTTTAGGCCCCAGTATTCGCACCCCGTTGCCCGAGCCCTTGTTTCGCAGCATCTCTGCGAACAGACCGTAATCGTCGATCGTGCTGATAAGGCCACCTCCGCCGGAAAAGGTGGTGGCGGCTTCAAAGGGTGACTCTCCGGCGCAGTCAACAAGGCGCAGCATATCGCCTCCGGTTTTGGCCGCATTCAAATCCATCGCATCCCCGGCAAGCGGCGTATAAAGCGAGGCAAACCGGTCCCCTGCCCCGGTCGGCACGGAAAACCCGGTTTGGCGCATGCCCAGCGGATCAAAGATGTGCTCGGCCAGAAAACGGTCGAATGGCTGACCCGAAACGACCTCGATCACGCGACCGATGACGTCGATTCCGACGGAGTATTCCCAGCGATGACCCGGCTGAAAGGCCAGAGGCAAAGCAGCCAGCAGCTTGACCCGATCCGCAAGCGCGCCCTGTGCCGGAGAGAATATCAGATCAAGCTCATCCATCGCTTCGGGCAACAGCCCGGGATTGAACGGATAGCTCAATCCGCTGGTATGGGTCAGCAACTGGTGCAAGGTCGGCGTCGGCGCGGCCTCGGTCTGATCCAGACGCGTGGCACCGGGGATCAGGGCGTGCATCGATTGAAATTCGGGCAGGAATTCGGATATGGCAGCATCAAGATGGAACAACCCGCGTTCGACCAGCATCATCAGGGCAACCGAGGTCACGGGCTTGGTCATGGAATAGATGCGTACCAGACTATCACGCTGAAACGGCAAGTCTTTTTCGATGCATCCACGGCCACAGCTATGAAAGAATGCCTCTTGCCCGTCATGCTGGATCAGCAGACTGCTACCGGCGTATTTCCTTTCATCCACATATCGCTGCATCCAGTCCTGAATGCGGGGCAGCGCCTTTGGGTCAAATTTCATGATCTACTCCTCCAGCGCGGTCAGACCATGCTGGGCAAATACCGGGACGTATGCCCCAAAGGCGCGCGCTCGTGCAGGGTCTGATGCGTTGCCGTCCAACGCCCGTTTATAGACGCCCTGAAGAATGGCGGCCATGCGGAAGAAATTGAAGGCGAGATAGAAACCAAAACTGTCGATCCCGGGCAGGCCGCGCCGCGCGCAGTAGTCTGCAACGAAGGCCCGGTCCGAGGGCAACCCAAGCGCTTCCCGATCCACCCCGGCCAGCCCCCGCCCCTCCTTTCCCGGTGGCAGTTGCCACTGCATGATTACCGCTGCCAAATCCGCATAGGGATGACCGATTGTCGACAACTCCCAATCCAATACGCCAATACATGCCGTTCCATCGCGTTCGAACAGAATATTATCAATGCGATAGTCGCCATGAACCAGTGTTCTTTGCCCGTCTTCAGCAGGCACTTGTAGTTCAAGTTCGTCGATCAACCTATTCATTTGGCTTATGTCTTCGGTTTCAGAAGCGCGGTACTGTTTGGTCCAGCGCCCGATCTGTCGCACGAAATAGTTTCCCGGAGGACCAAAATCCGACAGACCTGCGGCATCGATATCGACCATATGAAGTTCGGCCAAAACCCTGTTCATCTCATCCAGAATGGCAGTCCGGGTGGCGCTGGTTTCGCCCTCCATGACGGGATCCACGAAAGAGCGGCCGTCCAGATGTTCCATCACATAAAAAGCCGAACCGATGACGCTGTCATCCTCGCACAGTAGGTACATCCGCGGCACCGGGACGTTCGTATCGCTCAGAGCGCTCTGAACCCGAAACTCACGGTCTACTGCATGCGCGGACTTGAGCAGAACGCCCAGAGGTTTGCGGCGCAGCACGTAGTTTCGATCAGGTGTTCGCAACAGATAAGTCGGGTTCGATTGCCCAACCGTGAATTTAGTAGCCTCTAACAGGCTCTGATAACCTGTTAAATGCGCCTTAAGATACGCATCTACCGCATTTATATCTAACGTATTATCCTGATTAGTCATCCGTCTTCCAGATGTTGAACGCCGCTAAAGTGCGTCGGCGAAGATGTTCCCTCCGCTCTGCACATTGATCCCGCCCGAAACCGGCACGACGGCCCCAGTGACATAACTGCCGCCGCGCCCGCAGAGGAACAGCAGGCAACCCGCAATATCCTCGGCCTGCCCGACACGGCCCAACGGGACAGACTTGCCCACGCGTTCACGCTTGTCCTCATCTTCTGTGGCAAAGGCCGTCATGCGCGACACAAATGGTCCCGGTGCAAGAGCATTTACCGTCACGCGGTACGGCGCCAGCTCTTTGGCCATGATTTTGGAAAGATGAATCACCGCCGCTTTTGATGCGGAATAGCTGTATGCGCCGTCGCCCATCGGCGTTTCACCCATCACCGATCCCACGTTTACCACCCGCGCGGGATCCCGGTCCGAGGCGGATTTCATCAATAATGGCAACAGCTTCTGAGTCAGATCAAAAATGCCCGCTACATTAACCGACATCACTTTGTCCCATGCCGCATAGGGAAATTGACCCATCGGAGCGCCCCAGGTAACCCCCGCATTATTCATCAGGATTTCAAGCGTTTCCGTCCGCTTCTTCACCTCATCGACCAGCGCGTCGATCCCTTCTTCGCTGCCGATATCTCCGGCAAACCCTTCGGCAGAACCAGGGGCATCCAGCGCGTTCAGTTCTGCGGCCACGGCCGCACAGGCCTCACCCTTGCGCGAGGCGATCAGCACACGGGCTCCGGCGCGGACCAGAGCCTCGGCCGCCATCCGGCCAATGCCGGTGGCACCACCGGTGACCAAAGCGGTTTTGCCGTGCAGCGAAAACAATGTTTCGGGCGTCATGAGTTCTCCCTTACCCATTTACCGTTGCGGAAGCGGTGGGGCTGTCTGCTTGACAACACTCGCCTGTAATCCAACGATTTCATGAACACCGAAGCAAGGGGTAAGGAAAAACATGCAAACATTACTCAGCGTCACACCTGGCGGCCCCGAGACTTTGGAACTGACCACTCTGCCCGACCCGACGCCCGGCAAGGGCGAGATTCTGATCCGTGTGCGGGCCGCGGGCGTTAACTTTCCGGACACCTTGATCATTCGCGATCTATACCAAATGAAGCCGCCCCGCCCTTTTGCACCAGGCGGCGAGGTCGCGGGTGAGGTCATCGCGTTTGGTGACGGAGTGAGTGGATTTGCGCCCGGAGATCGGGTATTGGCCCTGACTGGACATGGCGGATTTTCCACCCATCTGGCATTGAGGGCGGCGACGGCGGTGAAAATCCCCGACGCGATGCCCTTCGACGACGCCGCCTGTTTTATCTTTACCTATGGAACCTCGTATCATGCCCTGAAGGATCGGGCGCAGCTGCGATCCGGTGAAACGGTGCTGGTGCTGGGGGCCGCCGGTGGTGTCGGGTCTGCAGCAATTGAGCTGGCCAAGGCGATGGGTGCGCGTGTTATTGCTGCGGTCTCGTCCGCGGACAAGGCGGCGTTCTGCAGGGAAATCGGTGCGGATGAAACCCTCATCTACCCGCCCGAGATGGATCGTGCGGCGCAAAAGGCGTTATCTGCCGAGATCAAGTCGCTGGCTGGCGGTGAAGGCGTTGATGTTGTCTATGATGCGGTTGGCGGCGATTACGCGGAACCTGCGCTGCGCAGCATGGCCTGGGCCGGACGGTATCTGGTCGTTGGTTTTCCCGCCGGTATTCCAAGCCTTCCGTTGAATCTGACCTTGTTGAAAGGGTGCCAGATCGTGGGTGTGTTCTGGGGGGCTTCGGTATTCCGCAACCCCAAGGGGCATGCGCAGAACTTGGGCGAACTGTTCGCCATGTATAGCGACGGCAAGATCACACCTCGGATTCAAGCGCGCTTCCCTCTGGCCCGTGCCGCCGAGGCATTGGATCTGATCAATCAGCGTGCCGTTCTCGGAAAGGTTGTGGTTGCGATGGACGATTTGTGACCCGCGCGGCAACGTCGACTGGTGCTATTGGCCAACATACATAGACGAACCTCACTCACCGATATTCTGGCCGCTGGACGCCCGCCGGTTTCGGGTCTATGAAAAAAAGAAATGGGGACAATTTGAAGATGCACAATATCCTGGTTCTGAATGGACCTAATCTGAATCTACTGGGCACAAGGCAGCCTGAGGTTTACGGCCATACGACGTTGAAAGATATAGAGGATTTGTGCATTTCCCATGGGCGGACTCTGGGGGTGAATATCACCCACCTGCAATCCAACCACGAAGGCGCACTGATCGACGCAATCCATGCGGCGCGTGGCGTCCATGATGGAATCGTTCTGAATGCGGGTGCTTATACCCACACCTCGATCGCTCTGATGGATGCGATCGCCTCGGCTCAGGTTCCGGTGGTTGAGGTGCACCTGTCCAACATCCACGCGCGCGAGACGTTTCGGCACACCTCTTACATCGCGCTGGTTGCGATTGGGCAGATATGCGGGTTTGGGGCGCAAAGCTATGTTATGGCGCTGGATGCACTTGCTGCCCACCTCAGCAAGGAGAGTGCGGCATGATCCTCAAGGATTACCTGAATTTTCTGAGCTATACCAAAACGCTCGAAGAACTTTGGGATGCGCATTGCCGCCAGATGGCAAAATATGGGTTCGACCGTATTTTATATGGCTACACACAGTACCGTACGGCGACTTCGCTGGGCGATCCCGAAGACTTTGTGATACTGACCAACCATTCCTCGGAATACCTGGACGGGTTCATTCGGTCTGGTCTTTATTTCCATGCACCTATGCTGAAATGGGCTCTGAATAACGAGGGCGCCGCAAGCTGGAGCATGATCCACGACATGATGTCCAGCGGTACAATGTCGCCGGAAGAACGCCGGGTGTTCGAGTTCAACAAATCCCGAGGCGTTACAGTCGGGTATACAGTCAGCTTCAACTCTGTCTCGATGCGCTCGAAAGGCGCGATTTCTCTGTCATCGAACAATCATAGCCAGGATGAGATAAACGATGTCTGGCAAGAGCACGGCGATGACATTCTGTTGATGAACAATGTCGCCCATTTGAAGATTCTGACCCTGCCCTATCACGCCCCAAACCGTGCCCTGACCAAGAGGCAGCGGGAAGCGTTGCAATGGGTTGGCGATGGCAAAACCACGCAGGACATCGCGTTGCTGATGGGGCTGACCGCGGCCACCGTCGAAAAGCATCTTCGCCTCGCCCGCGAGGCGCTTTCTGTTGAGACCACTGCGCAGGCCGTTCTGAAGGCCGCTCTTCAGAATCAAATGTTTGTGATGGAAGTCTAATGTTAAATTGACGCTAACTTGCGTCAAATTGACCCTAGGTAAGGAAATCATGACTTTCCAATCGGTCATGAAAATTGCAACCTATTCGTGTTCCGTGAGTGGTGGCTTTAGCCAGGGAACGTTTGATTGGATCTTTGCGATAACGAAGCTCTCCGATCGCTCTGACTCTGAGGCGTCTATTCGTCCACGTCTCTTTGTTGGAATTTTTGAGGGGCCCTGTCCATCCCCATCATAGCGGGGCCCCTCATACCTCCATCATCAGACATGGCTATCTTTTCGGCGCGGACACGAAATCCATTGATTCAATACAGAAAAACCCGGCTACCTGCGGCAACCGGGTTCTTTGCTTTTGAGCTTTGGGTTTGCCTTAGCCTTGTGCGGCTTTGGCAACTTCTGCTGCGAAGTCTTCTTTTTCGACCACGATACCTTCGCCAACTTCCATGCGGATGAAGCCGGTGATGGTTGCGCCTGCTTCCTTGGCAGCCGCTTCGACGGTCAAATCGGGGTTCACAACGAACTGCTGGTTCAGCAGAGTCGATTCGGCGACGAATTTCTTCATGCGACCTTCGATCATCTTCTCGATCACCTGCTCCGGCTTGCCGGATTCGCGGGCGATGTCCATCTGAACCTGCTTTTCTTTCTCGACAACAGCCGGGTCCATGTCCGCTTCGGACAGGGCAGCCGGGTTCACAGCCGCGATGTGCATCGCAACCTGCTTGCCGATGGCTTCGTCGCCGCCCGACAGGGCAACCAGAACGCCGATTTTACCCATGCCGGTTGTCGCTGCGTTGTGGACGTAGGACACAACAGTGTCGCCCGACAGCTTCGACATGCGGCGCACCGACATGTTTTCGCCAATGGTGGCGATCTTGTCGGTCAGCGTGTCAGCAACGGTTTTACCACCCAGATCAGCCGCCAGCAGAGCGTCAACATCGTCGACGCCTTCGGCCGCGTAGGTGATCTTGCCGACCATTTCCTGGAACTCGCCGTTCTTCGCAACAAAGTCGGTTTCCGAGTTCACTTCGACGGCAACACCGTTGCCACCGTTGACGTGTACGGCCACCAGACCTTCGGCTGCGGTACGGCCCGATTTCTTCGCCGCTTTGGCCAGACCTTTGGTGCGCAGCCAGTCTACGGCTTCGTCCATATTGCCGCCGGTTTCGGTCAGTGCTTTTTTTGCGTCCATCATGCCTGCGCCGGTCGAGTCGCGCAGTTCTTTCACCATTGCTGCTGTGATTGCCATCTTTTGGCTCTCCTCAATTCAAACGGAATTGGGGCAGGTCTACCCTGCCCCATATGTCATTTACGTGACGGGCAGCTTACGCTTCTGCAGCGGCTTCTGCTTCGGCGGGGGCTTCTTCTGCCACGGCTTCCTCAGCCGGGGCTTCTTCGAATGCACCGATGTCAACGCCTGCTGCACCCATCTGAGCGGTCATGCCGTCCAGCGCAGCACGTGCGGCCAGATCGCAGTACAGCGCGATGGCGCGGGCTGCGTCGTCGTTGCCGGGGATGATGTAGTCAACACCATCGGGCGAGCAGTTGGTGTCGACAACAGCCACAACCGGGATACCCAGCTTGTTGGCTTCGGCGATGGCCAGTGCTTCTTTTTTGACGTCGATGACGAACAGCAGGTCCGGAACGCCGCCCATTTCGCGGATACCACCCAGCGAAGCCTGCAGCTTGGCCTGGTCACGCTCCATGCCCAGACGCTCTTTCTTGGTCAGACCTTCGGCACCCGATTCCATGGCTTCGTCGATCTGGTTCAGACGGTTGATCGACTGGGAAACGGTCTTCCAGTTGGTCAGCGTGCCGCCCAGCCAGCGGTGGTTCATATAGTACTGAGCCGACTTTTCAGCAGCTTCGGCGATCGGCTGAGCTGCCTGACGCTTGGTGCCGACGAACAGAACGCGGCCACCTTTTGCAACGGTGTCACGAACGGCCTGCAGCGCCTGATCCAGCATCGGAACGGTCTGGGTCAGGTCCATGATGTGGATGCCATTGCGCGAGCCGTAGATGAACGGGCCCATGCGGGGATTCCAACGCTGTGTCTGGTGGCCAAAGTGAACGCCAGCTTCCAGCAGCTGACGCATGGTGAACTCGGGAAGAGCCATGCTATGTTTCCTTTTCCGGTTTACGCCTGGGCGGGGGTGAAAGAAGCGGATGCTCCAACCGGCGGTCTTGATGAGGATGTCTCCCTCAAAAAGGCCAAACCCCGCCTGCGGGTTTGAATGGCGCGCGTATACGGCAGGTTTTGAGGCAGCGCAAGGGCCAAATGCCCTTATTTTTCAAGCGATGCGAGCGCGTGTGCGTGGCGAACGGCCTGTTCACAATGCGCGGCCAGCTCTTTGCGGTTGGCAAAGTCGCTGACTTTGGCGGGTGCGTGATAGATCAACTCGACCGCCCCTTGCCTGCGCGCCCCAAGCGTCTTGAGCAGATGGGGGCCGAAATCCATGTCACCCCACCAACCATAGAACCGGCCCGGCTGCCCTTTGGGCGCGTGATAGATCACCGACACCGGTTGAACATACATGAATTCCCGCAGCTCATCTGTGAAGAACGCTGCAAAAAGCGTTGTTTTGAATGGTAAAACGCGTAATCCATCGGTCGATGTTCCTTCGGGGAAGAACAACAGTTTATGGCCTGCCGAAAGGCGTTTCTGAAACACCAACGTCTGCTCTCGCGCTTTCTTGCGCTCGCGCTCGATGAATACGGTGCCTGTTGCACGCGCCAACCAGCCAATCCCCGGCCAATTCGCAACTTCTGCCTTGGAAACGAAATAGACCCGCTTGCGAGCATTCAGCGCGAATATGTCCAGCCACGAGCTGTGATTGGCCACGACGGCCCCGCGTTCCCGCATCAGGTTCCCAGAGGTCCGGAACCCGATTCCTAATATTCGAAACGCGTTGCGACATACAAACTGAGTGATATGCGGCGTGACCGGGCGATACATGCCAAACAGCGGTATTTCGACCAGCCGGACAACCAGCAACACGATCAGCCCGCCAAAAACCAGAATGGCCAAGGGCAGACCGCGCAGGACCGTCAGGATCCAGCCCAAGAATCCCAGATGCAGCGGATCGGGGTCGTCGTCACTTTGCCACGAGGTTCCGCTCATCGTGTCAGGCCCCACTGTAAATGCGGCGCTGCCGCTCGTTCATGCGGGCGGTGTCGAGGATCAGGCACACGTCGGTAGTGTTGAAGGCGTGGTCGATAAAAGCCCCCTCGCCCACGAACCCTCCCAGCCGCAAGTAAGCCTTGATCAGTGCGGGCACCTGCACCATCGCCGCGCGGCGATCCAGCGCGTCCTTCGCGACCAGATCCATCGATTGATACACATCCGGCTGCGCGCGCACCCTAAGGTCGGGTGGTGCGAGATGGTTGTGATGCAGCATCGACAGGGGTTGCGCCAGTTTCTGAACATCGGTGCCGTGAAAGCTGGCAACGCCAAACAACACCTCGATCTCGCGCTCGGCCACATAGGCGGCCAACCCGTTCCAGAGATGATACATGGCGGTGCCGCCGCGATAATCCGGGTGCAGGCAGGACCGGCCCAGTTCCAGCAGCTTTCGCCCGCCGTCCTTGAGCACGCTCAGATCGTACTCATCCTCGGAGTAGAACCGCCCGAGTTTTTTCATACGTTCGCCCGGTAACAGCCTGTAAACGCCGATGGTTTCCCCGGTTTGGTTGTCTATCGCCAGCATGTGGTCGAAATACGGATCGAACTGATCCCGCTCCAAACCGGCCTCGTGATCAACCATCTCTCCGCCGCCGCCCAGTTCGCGGACAAACACGTCATAGCGCAAACGCTGGGCGGCGCGCAGTTCGTCCTCGGTCTCGGCCAATTTGATTGTGAACGAAGGGCCTGTATCTGGCATTGAGATTTCCGTCTAAGAGTCTTGCGCTGATAACGCAGGACTCCGGGCGAAGGCAATATTCTCTCGCCGGGTCACACTTATGATCAACGGCGTTAACCATTCCTAAACCAGTTTCACAGATCAAAGACCGGCATCAGGGCTATGCGTGTCCCGTCGATTACCACTTTCCCCTGCTCGCGAAAGTTCACGGTGATCTTGCCGCCGATGTTGGACTGAACCTGTCCAACGCCCCAATCTGGGAAATCGGGGTGGCGGACATACATGCCCGGTGCAAGAATAGCATTCAGGTCTGTCATATCGGGGCTCCGGCTTCTTGCGGCAGATGCAGCAGGAGGTACGCATGGGTGCAACAGACGTCAACCTGGCCGAGTTGATCGGATCCCGGATTTGCCATGATCTGATCAGCCCGATCGGGGCCATCACCAACGGGCTTGAGCTGCTCGAAATGGTGGGCGCCGTACAGGGCCCCGAGATGGAGCTGATCTCGGGCAGTGTTGGCAGCGCGGGCGCACGTATTCGGTTCTTTCGGGTGGCCTTTGGCTCTGCCAGCGACCAGCCGCTGGGTCGGACCGAGGTCAGTGAGCTTCTGCGTGATGTGGAACGCGCAGGCCGGGTCCGCATCCGCTGGAACCTGACCGAGGCAGTGCCGCGCAATCAGGTCAAGCTGGCGTTTCTGGCCCTGATGTGCTGCGAAAGTGCGATGCCGTTCGGCGGAGAGGTCGAGATTTCGACACAGGACAACGTTTGGACCGTGACGGGCGTCGCCGACAAGCTGAACATCGACAGCAAATTGTGGAAGGGCGTCGTAAATGGGCGCTTTGTCGATAAAGTCAGCCCGGCGCAGGTTCAATTTGCGCTGTTGCCCGAAACGGCGACTTCCATGGGCCGCCGGGTCGCTGCCGAGACCACCGCGACCCGGGTCACTCTACGGTTCTAGGCGCGGGTCGTTCCGTTTCCGCGCACCAGATATTTGAAGCTGGTCAGTTGTGCGGCCCCAACCGGGCCACGCGCGTGCATTTTGCCGGTTGCGATCCCGATTTCGGCGCCCATGCCAAACTCTCCGCCATCCGCGAATTGGGTCGAGGCATTGTGCATCAGGATGGCGCTGTCCAGACGTTCGAAAAAGCGCGCAGCCGCAGCCGGATCTTCGGTCATGATGCAGTCGGTGTGGTTTGAGCCGTACTGCCGGATATGCGCGATCGCCGCGTCGATATCAGCCACGGGTCGCGCCGCAATGATGCTGTCGAGGTATTCCTTGCCCCAGTCATCCTCGGTCGCAGCCACCGTGTTTTCAGTGGCCAGCGCACCTTGTGCATGAACTTCAACCCCAGCGGCTTGCAGTGCTGCAACAAGGTCGTGGCCAAGTGTTTCGGCTACATCCTGATGGATCAGCAGGCATTCCGCCGCGCCGCAGATTCCGGTGCGCCGGGTTTTGGCATTCAGTACAACATCCAGCGTTTTCTGCGGATCGGCGGCCTTGTCGACATAGATATGCACGATGCCTTCGAGATGCGCAAAGACCGGCACCCGCGCCTCTCGCTGCACCAGCCCGACCAGGCCTTTGCCACCGCGGGGCACAATGACATCGATAAAGTCGGTCATCGTCAACAATTCCTGTACCGCTGCACGGTCGCGCGTGGGCACCAGTTGGATGGAGTCTTCAGGCAGATTGGCCGCTTTCAGCCCCTCGACCAGACAGGCGTGAATCGCGGTTGAGGAATGAAAACTCTCGGACCCACCGCGCAAGATCACCGCATTGCCGGATTTCAGACACAGCGCACCCGCATCCGCCGTCACGTTCGGGCGGCTTTCATAGATCACGCCAATTACCCCCAGCGGTGTGCGCACACGCTGAATGTTCAGGCCCGAGGCCATGTCCCATTCGGCAATCACCTCACCCACCGGATCGGCCTGATCGGCCACGGTGCGCAACCCGTCGACCATGCCCTGAACACGTGCCTCATCCAGCATCAGGCGGTCCATCATCGCCGGGCTCAGGCCCTTTTCACGGCCGAACTCCAAGTCTTTCTTGTTGGCCTCGATGATGTCTGCGCGATTTGCCCAGACGGCTTCGGCCGCTGCTATCAGCGCGGCATGTTTCCGTTCGGCGTTGGCGAAAGCCAGTTCTTGCGATGCGGCTTTGGCACGTGCACCAAGGTCGGCCATCATTGCGGAAATGTTGTCGAAATCCTTCATCTCAAGCGCCTTTCGGTTTCAGTTTATCAGGCCCGGCCATCACAGCGCCAGATCGTCCCGGTGGATCAGCGCCGCGCGGCCCGGATAGCCCAGCGTCGCCTCGATCTCGGACGATTTCCGTCCCTTGATCGCGTCCGCTTCTTGCGCGGTATAGCGGCTGAGCCCTTGCGCCAGCCGCCGCGCCTGCGCGTCCAGTATGGCCACCGGGTCACCACGGCCAAAATCTCCGGTCACCTCGACGATACCAGCGGGTAGCAGGCTTTTACCATTGGACAACGCCTTTGCCGCGCCGTCATCGATCACGATCTCGCCGCGCGGTTTCATCGCCGAGATCCAGCGTTTCCGGGCCGCATGCGGATCAAGTGTGGCCGTGAACCAAGTACAGTTTGCACCGTTATCGAGCATTCTCAAAGGGTTCTGCGGCGATCCTTCTGTGATCGCCATATCGCACCCGCCTGCCGTGGCCATTTTCGCCGCCAGCAGTTTGGTCTTCATACCGCCCTTGGACAGACCCGATCCTGCGTCGCCCGCCATCGCCTCGATCTCGGGGGTGATCTGTTTGATCACGTCATAACGGGTGGCTGAGGCGTCTTCGTTGGGATTGCCGGAATAGAACCCGTCGACATCCGACAGCAGGATCAACTGATCCGCCCCGATGGTCACGGCGATCTGAGCGGCCAGCCGGTCATTGTCGCCATATCGGATCTCATCGGTGGCAACTGTGTCGTTTTCGTTGACAATCGGAACGACGCCCAGACTCAGCAGGGTTTCCAAAGTCGCACGGGAGTTCAGATACCGCCGCCGGTCTGCGCTGTCTTCCAGAGTCACCAGCACCTGAGCGGTCTTGATCTCATGCGGCGCCAGCGCTTCTTCATAGGCGCGCGCCAGACGGATTTGACCGACCGCTGCGGCTGCCTGCGATTGCTCCAGCGGCAGATTCTGCATCGGCAGGCCAAGAACGCCTCGGCCCAGCGCGATTGATCCCGACGAGACCAGAACAACATCCGTGCCCTGCCCTTTCAGCCAGGCCACATCCTGCGCCAGCGATTTCAGCCATTCCGATCTGAGCAGTCCCGTGTTCCGGTCGACCAGCAAGGCCGATCCGATCTTGACCACCAGACGGCGGGCATTGCTCAGGGTTGCCAAGGTGTGGCCTCCTCGCTGGGTTTCTGGCGCAGTCGGTTTTCGTCGATCTGCGCCCGCAAGGCGCGCAATACCTCGGTCACGCCCAGATGCGCGACGCCGGACATGGTCATGACCGGTCCGCCGACGGCCTCTTCCAGTTCGGATTTGATCAGGTCACGTTCTTCGTTATCCAGCGCATCGATCTTGTTCAGAACGGTGATGCGCGGTTTATCCGCTAACGCGCCGCCATAGGCTTTAAGTTCGGTGATGATGGTGTGGTAATCCTGGATCACGGTTTCCGAGGTGCCGTCGACCAGATGCAGCAGCACCGCACAGCGTTCCACGTGTCCGAGGAAACGGTCACCGATCCCACGCCCTTCATGTGCGCCCTCGATCAGGCCGGGAATGTCGGCCACGACGAATTCCACGTTGTCAACGCCGACAACGCCCAGGTTGGGGTGCAGTGTTGTGAACGGATAATCCGCGATCTTGGGGCGCGCATTCGATGTGGCGGCCAGAAAGGTCGATTTGCCCGCGTTGGGCATACCCAGCAGGCCGACATCAGCAATCAGCTTCAGCCGCAGCCAGATGGTGCGGTCGATCCCCGCCTGCCCCGGATTGGCACGGCGCGGGGCCTGATTGGTCGCGGATTTGAAATGCAGGTTGCCGAAGCCGCCATTGCCACCTTTGGCCAGCAGGACCCGTTGTCCGACCTCGGTCAGGTCGCAGATCACGGTCTCTTCGTCTTCGTCCAGAATCTCGGTGCCCACGGGCACGCGCAGGATGATGTCGTCGCCATCCTTGCCGGTGCGCTGCTGCCCGCGTCCGGGCTGTCCGTTTTTGGCGAAGAAATGCTGTTGATAGCGGAAGTCGATCAGGGTGTTCAGCCCATCCACAACCTCGGCCCAGACCGAACCGCCCTTACCGCCGTCCCCGCCATCGGGGCCGCCGTATTCGATGTATTTTTCGCGCCGAAAGCTGACGCAACCGCCACCTCCGGCCCCGGACCGGATGTAGACCTTTGCAAGATCGAGAAATTTCATAACTGTCCCCTACTGCAAAGGCCCCACCGGCCACAAGTCAGAGTTTCTTTGTATATGTCCAGGTGGGCACATTCGCGTCGCGCGCCACCGAATAGCTTTCCGCATCGCCAAGATACTGGAACCCGCAATGGGTCAGCACCCGGGCCGAGGCCGGATTGTCCTGAAACACGCTGGCGAACATGTTGGCGTTCTCAAGCGGGTTGGCATTCACCAGCGCTTCAACCGCCAGCGATGCGATGCCGGTGTTCCAATAGAGCGGCGCGACCCAATAGCCAACTTCGGACTGATTGCGGTCCAGCCGAGTCAATGAGATCACGCCGATCAGCTCTGGCCCGCCATCCTTGGTGGCATCCATTGCCCAGACATCCTCGTCCCGGCCCTCGGCCATCGCCCGCGTCACAAACGCCTCGATCGAACCTGGCGGGAGCGGATGCGGAATGCTGGACGTCATGCGCGCCACGCGCTCTTCGCCTGCATAATGCTCAATGAGACCCATATCCGACCGACGCAGAGGGCGCAGGTCGAACCGCTCGGTTTCGATGACCGGCTGATTGATTATCGTCTCAAGTTTCATGAGTGCGTTCCTCCTCCGAACAACACAAAAAGTACGGACGCAACAGTCAAACTCGCTAGCATCCACATCAGATATTTTTCCGCAGGCCGACCTTCAACCGCATGGGCGATCCCATCTCCGGCAAATGTCCAGACCGGGTGTAGAATGACCTGGCAAAGTAACAAACACGCAGCGATCGTGAACGTCGCGTCAAAGCTGGAGGTCCCGGTGGCGACAAACCCCGTAAACCCGGCAATGATCATCGCCCAGGCTTTGGGGTTGAGCGGATGCACGATCAGTCCGGCCATGAAACCCGGCACCTGCTCATCCGCCGACCCGCGTGACAACCGCAGATTGGCGATCTTCCACGCAAGCCAGCAAATATAGGCGGCTGAAGCGTATTTAAGCGCCTCAAACACCAGCGGCGCCTGATTGGCCACCTGCATCAAACCGAAACCAACCGGCCAGATGATCAACTGCTTGCCCAGAATGACACCGCCCACAAAGGGCAGCGCCGCCCGAAAGCCATAGCGCGCACCTGTACCCAGCAGGACCATGTTGGCCGGTCCCGGCGTGCCGACCTGGCTGGCGGCAAAAATCAGGAAACTGGTGGTCGCGACGGTCATCGGTTCGGGTGATCACAACTGCGTTAAAACGAAAAAGGGACCGGCAATTTCTGCCGGTCCCCCATGAATTTTTCATTAAACCTTCTGGGTTTCGGCTTACTCTGCGGCCTCCGCCACTGGCAGGACCGAAATAAAGGTGCGGTTTTTGAGTCCCTTGTGGAACTTCACGGCGCCATCGGTGGTTGCAAAGATGGTGTGATCTTTGCCCATGCCTACGCCTTCGCCCGGCCAGAACTTTGTGCCGCGCTGACGCACGATGATGTTGCCTGCGATGGCTGCCTGGCCACCATACAGTTTCACGCCAAGGCGGCGACCAGCTGAGTCGCGACCGTTACGGGAGGAACCGCCAGCTTTCTTATGTGCCATTCTCTCTCTCCTTAGCCCTGAGCCAGCTCTTTGGCTTGCTCAACCCATTCGGGTTTCACTTTGATGGTGTCGATAGCAGCAATCTGCTCGTCCGACAAGGCGGCCAGAGCGGCAAAGCTCTTGATACCGGCCTCAACCAGCTTTTTGGCAGCGGCAGGGCCGACACCGTTCAGCTTGGTCAGATCGTCAGCGGCAGCGGCGGCAGGTGCCTCTGCTTTGGCTTCCGCTTTCTTGGCGGGCTTTGCAGCAGGTGCTGCTTCGCCAGCCGGTGCCGAACCGGTTGCAGCTTTGATGCCCGACTTGTCAGCGCCCGACGATAGGATGTCGATGATTTTGACCAGGGTCAGTTTCTGACGGTGGCCAACAGTACGCTTCGAGCTGTGCTTACGACGGCGCTTGACGAATTTGATGACCTTGTCACCTTTGATCTGTTCGATCACTTCGGCCTGAACGCCTGCGCCTTCAACGAAAGGTGCACCAACAACCGGAGCGTCGCCGCCCAGCATCAGAACATCGTTGAATTGAACTTTTTCACCTGCGTCGGCAGCCAGCTTTTCAACGCGGAGGATATCACCCGCCTGAACCTTGTACTGCTTGCCGCCAGTCTTGAGGACCGCAAACATGCGTCTTTCCTTTTCCAAACCGCGTTCTGTGGTCCCCTTTCGGGAGTTGCTGGCGAATGCCACCTCGAACAGCGTGCCCTTTTCGGGCTGTGTGACGACCCGCAGGACCAGCCCGTCGGGTCAATAATAACGAGACCCGGCGCGGGGAATCCGGCCGGGATGCGCGCTTATCCAAACATTCATGGGTAAAGTCAACCCAATTCCGAGGTCAAAGATCAGACGCCTGCATTGCTTGAGCCACCGCCTCTCCCAACTGGAAAGAGATGCTGTTTATCATCTGATCGAAACCGTCGAACAAGGCCTTGTTCAGGGCGCGTCCGGTTTCGGTGCGTGAAAAAGCGATATTCTCGCGCATCTGGGATTCAGACAGCGGCTGATAGGCCATTAAAAGGAAAGAATACATCCATTCCGTCGTCTCTTTCTTGGTCTCTTCACGCCGTGAGAGTAGTTCGGCCAGCCAGGCCTCTTCGTTGGCGCGCGCACCCTGCCCGGTCGCCAATCCGCGATAGAAACTGAAATCAGAGCTTATCGTGCCCCTGACATTCTGTTCGATCAGATCATTGACCTGAACATATTCGTCCACAAGACGAAAAAAGGTATCCTCGCGGTCCGCTTGCTCATACATCGTTCGCGCCATGTCCTCGATCGCTTCATCGGATAACGCACGGCGCGCCGAATTCTCCAGCGAGACGATGGTCTGCCCAAGATCGCTTTCAAAGAAAATTGCCGCCTGTTCCAACTGCGCTTCGGTCATGTTGCGTTCGACTGCGTTCGACATCTGGGTGTGCATCCGGTCAGGATCATAAAGCCTGTCGATCTGCGCTTCGAAATAGGACCCGCCTGAACCATCCAACATTGTCTCGTTCATCGACTGACCCTGCGCCCGCCCCTCATCGCTTAGGATGTCCAAGAATTCTGACAGTTGCATGGCTTGTAACAGCCGCTCGACCTTCTCAGCTGCCGCCAGCGAACTCGCCGACAATATCAGCGCCGTTACTGCAGCCATCAAGCGCATCAAATATCCTGCGCTGGGCGCAGTTCCGCCATCCGCGCGGCGAGAACCTCAAACCGCATGGCCATGATCTCATACTGGATGGCGTTCAGCAGTTCGTAAACTTCCTGCATCATCGGTTGCTCCAACGCCTCAACATATGCGTCGACATCGGCATCCGAGAAATCCTTGTACGTACTAGCCGCACCTGCCAGTGCAGATAGCTGCAACGACCGGCGCATATCGCCCTCGTTCTGGCGCATTCTTTCTCGAAGCTCGTCACCGTTGAGCTGTAGCTCGATAACGCCGGATGCGCTGGCAGCCAGCAGGAACCGAACCTGAATCTCCTGCAGTGCCCGCAGGGACGTGCCGCTGGCATCCACTGCACGATTCATACGCTTCAGGCTTTCGACCCGGGTCGAGCCCTTTTTGATCAGCTCGGACACGATTTCTTGCCCCTGGCGCTGCTTGCCCTCGTCATCCTCATCCATATGCGCGGCATTCTCGGCTGCAACCAGTCTTTGGCCGAGATCCGAGGCATAGAATTCAACCGCATGGTTCAACGCTTCGTCGCTCAGGGTCTGTTCCAGAATCGTCACAGCGGTTTCATGCATCTTTTCGGTGTCGAACACCTCTTTGGTCAGTCGTGTCCAATCCGAGCCGAATCCATCCGGATCAATCCCCAGCATCTGAGGCGCCGAAGCCGAGGCCAGTGCGATGCTTTCAAGCGCGACATCAAAGCCTGTTGTGGTCAGAAACGCCTCGATCCGATCCCGGTTTGCGGCCTGGGCCGCCGTGGCAAGAGTGAGCAGCGGTAGAACAAGGCACAAAACGAGGTGGCGTAGATGATATGTCATGGCTATCAGCCTAGGAGTTTTCGGCGCACTGGCAATGGAAAATCCCGCGATCGGTAAATTCCGGAATTTTCTGCTTGCACCCCTGCGCGTTCCTCACTAAATCCCCCCCTCACAGACCCCCGCGGAGAGGTGCCGGAGTGGTCGAACGGGGCGGTCTCGAAAACCGTTGTGGGTGCAAGCCCACCCAGGGTTCGAATCCCTGTCTCTCCGCCATAATCTTCAAGCCCAAAAACTATTAAATGCGCTACAGCCATTGCCAGTGGCGTGAACCCGCCGCCCGATCCGGGGTTAATCAGCGTGCCATGGCCCAAACCCGGATTATGCTGCAATTTCACGGGTTTTCCCCTTTGAGCCCGTGTAGTTTTACCCCATCTCGGCGACAGAGCATTCAAAGGAGACTCATATGTCACGCCTACTACTTATCGTTGCCATCGCCGCCATTGGCGCAGGCGCTTATTATTACACAACCAAACCCGAGCCGACCCCGGCTGAAAAGCTGCAGGCCGCTGCGGAAGACGCCACCGAAGCGGTGGGCGATGCTGCCTCGGCCGTGCAGGAAGCCGCGACAGATGCCGTGAATGAGGCGACCGAACAGGCCTCTGAGGCGGCATCGTCCCTTACAGATCAGGCGACCGAGGCGGCGTCATCGGTCGCAGAACAGGCCAGTGACACTGCCAGCGCTCTGGCGGAACAGGCAAATGACGCCGCCGCTCAGGCGGGCGATCAGGTTGCAGCGCTGGCGACGCAGGGGCAGGATTTGCTGAATACCTGGGTACAGGATGGCATGCTGACCGCACAGAATTTCGATTATGATGCAATGCTTGCCTCGGTACAGGACAGCGCATTGGCAGACAGCGTAAAAACTCAGGTCATTCAGATCCTCGATGACATCAAGGCATCGCCAGAGACAATAGTGGCGAAAATTCAGGATCTGCGGGCGCTGTTGACGCAGCAATAAGAAAACACCGGGTTGGCCAAAATCGGCCGGCCCGAATTGCATTGACCCAGTGGATTCCGCCGCGTCATTAAGCTGGCGGATTGACCTTGATGCTTTATTTTGCTTGCCTTGAGTTGAAAGCTGTACGGAATTTCCCCGCTTAAACAGAGGCTTCCGCAGCCCAAAACAGCGATAAAGGATTGCAACATGACAGCCCTGCCCGAGACTATGTTCGCCGTTGTTCAAACGCATGAAGGATATTCGGGCAGCGCCTCTGGCCCGACTTTGGCAGACGCCTCAGACTGGCTGGCCGAAGCGGAAATCCCTATCCCCACACCGGGACCCGGACAGGTTCTGATCCGGTTGCGCTCCGCATCGGTCAACCCCTCCGACATCCACTTTATCAAAGGCGAATATGGCCAGCCGCGTGTCAAAGGCGCCGCCGCCGGGTTCGAAGGCTGCGGCGATGTCGTTGCAACAGGCAGCGGGGCCGAAGCGCTGCAGGGTCAGCGCGTGGCCTTTGTCGCTGCGGGCTCGGGCGCGTGGGCTGAATATGTGGTGACGCAAGCGCTGATGTGTATCCCTTTGCGGCCCGATATCTCGGACGAGGATGGTGCGGCGCAGATCGTGAACCCGCTGACCGCAATGGCGATGGTGGATATTGCCCGCAACGCCGGAGAGGCCTTTGTCATCTCTGCCGCCACCAGCCAGTTGGGCAAGCTTATGTGCAGTCTGGGGCGTGATCTTGGTTTGAAGCCGATCGCACTAGTGCGTCGGGCGGAGGCTGTAGACACGTTGAAAGAGCTTGGGGCTGCCGAGGTTCTGGTGACCGGCGACCCGGAGATTTCTGACAGGTTCAACAAGATCAGTTCGGCCCTGAAGCCTCGGGTCTTTCTGGATGCCGTGGCCGATCAACTTTCTGAGCAGATTTTCTGCGTCATGCCAAACGGTGCGCGCTGGGTGTGTTACGGCAAGCTCAGCACCGAGCTGCCGAAGCTGACTCAGATGGGACAGTTGATCTTCATGAGCAAGCGGATCGAGGGGTTCTGGCTGACCCGCTGGATGATGGATACGCCCCCTGCCGATCAGATGCGGGTTGTCGGTGAAGTGCAAGCCCGGTTCGCGGATGGCCGCTGGCACACGGATGTCTCTGCCCGGCTTTCCCTGCGGGAGGTGCTGCCAAAACTCGCGGACGCGCTGAAAAAGAGTGACGGCAAGGTGATTATCGCGCCATAGTAGATCAAAGCGCCGGACAAAACCGGCTGAGGGAGGGTGAGATTGGATAACGCACAGCTGCTGATCAGCGGGCTGGCGAATGGCTGCGTCTACGGCCTGATCGCACTCGGCTTTGTTCTGATCTACAAAGCGACCGAGGCGGTGAATTTCGCGCAGGGCGATTTCATGATGCTGGGTGCGTTTGTTAGCATCGGCCTGACCAACACCGAGTATATGGGCCTGCCCTTCTGGCTGGCGCTGCCGATCTCGCTGGGGATCATGGGGGTGTTGGGGTATCTGGTCGACCGACTGATCATCCGCCGCCTGTTTGGCGAAAGCCAGACCGCTGTGGTGATCCTGACCATCGCTTTGGGTTTTGTGATCCGTTTTGCCGCCGGGCTGATCTGGGGGCATGAACCGCAGACTTTGCAGAACCCACTGGCTGGGAAAGAGGTTCGCTTTGGTGGTCTCGTGCTGGGGATGGAGGATGTGGCCGTCATCGTCGTGACCGTCCTGCTGACCTGGGGTCTTTACGTGTTTTTCAGTAAAACCAAGCTGGGACTTGCCATGCAGGGCGCGTCTCAGAACCAGTTGGCGGCTTATTACATGGGTATACCTGTCAAGCGAGTGCAGGGTTTCATCTGGGCACTTGCTGGCGTGGTCGCCGGGATTGCCGGAATATTATTCGCCGCCAAGGGCTCGGTTGATCCCACGACGGGATTGCTGGGGATCAAAGCCTTCGCGGCGGCCGTGATCGGAGGGTTCGGCAGCCTGCCCGGCGCCTTGGCCGGAGGGCTGATCGTCGGCGTCATTGAACCCTTTGCCAGCCGCTACATTGCAGCCGGATACAGCCAGATTGCACCTTACGCGTTGTTGCTGGCGGTTCTGATCTTCCGACCACATGGCCTGTTCAGTCAGGTGCGGGTCAAAAAGGTCTGATCGCCATGCGGATCGTGTTCAAAACCAACTATATGCAGGACATACGCCCCTGGAAGGATGGCTATCAGCTCAGCCTCTACATGGCTCTGCTGACTATCGTGGCCGCCGCGCCTTGGTGGCTGGACGATTTCTATTTAGGGGAACTGACCAATGTCCTGATCTGGGCCATTGCGGGGCTGGGTCTGATGATCCTGACCGGTCATACCGGACAGGCCAGCCTGGGCCATGCCGCCTTTCTGGCGGTCGGGTGCTATGCCAATGTCATCCTGATCGAAGCAGGCGTGCCCTTCTTGCTGGCTTTCCCGCTGGCGGGGCTGTTGACAGGCATCGTCGGAGCAACGGTCGCCATCCCGGCCTTGCGCCTGCACGGCATCTATCTGGCGATCTTCACGCTGGCCTTGTCTGTTCTGATGGACGACATCATCGTTCTGGCCGAACCCGTTACCGGAGGTGTCGCGGGCAAATATCTGGGCGGTGTCGAAATATTCGGCCATCTGGTGGATCGCTGGTCCACGCCGGATCAGTTCTTCTGGCTGGTTCTGGCGGTCGCCGTCATTGTGACGCTGGGCTATATCAATCTGCTGCGCGCACCGCTGGGCCGCAGCTTTATTGCCGTGCGCGATTCCGAGGTTTCGGCGCAGGCAATGGGCGTGGATATCGCGCGCACCAAGACGATCTCGTTTGCCTTGTCCTGTGCAGTCACCGGGCTGTCAGGCGCGCTGATGGGGATGTTTGCCGGAGCTTTCAACAACGAGACCTTCAGTGTCGTAATCTCGATCCAGTTGCTGATGATGATCGTGATCGGCGGGTTGGGCTCGATCCATGGCGCGTTTCTGGGCGCGATCGTGATCGGCTTCCTGCCGCAATTCCTGTCGATCTCAAAGGAATATGCCGCAGCCCTGTTCGGTGGCAATACGGTCGCCATCCCGGGGCTGGAATTCGGCATCTTCGGAATGATCCTGATTGCTTTCATCCTGTTCGAACCGATGGGACTGTATGGCCGCTGGCTGAAAATCCGCACATGGTTCGAGCTGTTCCCGTTCTACCGCAAGGACATGTTCAAACGGCAGAAATCCTATCTCAAGACGGAGCGTCTGAGATGAGTTTGCTGGAGTTCGAAAACGTCACCCTGAAATTCGGCGGGCTGACCGCGGTGGATGATCTGTCATTCAATGTCCAGGAGGGTGAGGTATTCGCCATTGTCGGCCCGAATGGCGCGGGCAAGTCCACCGTCTTCAATCTGATCTCGCGTTTCTACGATCCCTTTGCCGGGACCATCCGGTTCGATGGGCATGATCTGCTGCGCGTCAAACCGTCAGCTGTTGCAGCCTATGGCGTTGCAAGGACGTTTCAGAACATCGAATTGTTCGAACACGCGACCGTTCTGCAGAACCTTCTGGTGGGGCGTCATCGTCATCGCAGAACCAATCTGATCTCGGAAATCCTGTTCACGCCATCCGCGTGCAGGCAAGAGATCGAAAATCGCGAAAAAGTCGAGGAGATCATCGATTTTCTCGACCTTCAGGCGTTCCGCGACAAGATGATCTCGGGCCTGCCATATGGTGTGCGCAAGGTGGTCGAGGTCGCCCGCGCGCTGGCCACCGATCCGAAACTGCTGCTGCTGGACGAACCCGCATCGGGCCTGTCGGTGGAAGAGACCACCGATATGCGCTGGTGGATCGACGACATCCGGCGGCAGATGGGAATCACGGTTCTGATGGTGGAACATGACATGGGGCTGGTCTCGGGCGTATCCGACCGGGTTCTGGCAATGGCCGATGGCGCGAAGCTGGCGCTGGGAACCCCGGCAGAGGTGCAGTCGCATCCGGCAGTGGTCGAGGCATATCTGGGCAAAGCCTCATGAGCCAGCCAATCCTAAGCATCCGCAATATCGAAAGCTTCTACGGCCCCATCATGGCCATTCGCGGCGTGTCGCTGGATGTGCATCCGGGTCAGATCGTCTCGATCCTCGGGGCAAATGGCGCGGGCAAGACAACGCTGATGAAAACCGTCTCGGGCGTGATGGACCCCGAGAAAGGAACGATCACTTTTGACGGGCAACAGGTTCAAGGGTCTGAGCCGCATATGGTTGTGCAAAAGGGCATCGTCCATGTGCCCGAGGGGCGCGAGGTATTCCCGCTGCTGACCGTCGATGAGAACCTGAGCCTCGGGGCCTATACTCTGTCCGATAAAGGCCAGATCGATCATGACCGGGAATTGGTCTTCTCATATTTTCCGGTGTTGAAGGAACGTCGCTCGCAAGAGGCCGGAACCCTGTCTGGTGGGCAACAGCAGATGCTGGCGATCGGGCGCGGGTTGATGGCCAGCCCGCGGATCATGCTGCTGGACGAGCCGTCTCTGGGTCTGTCCCCTCTGCTGGTGCAGGAGATTTTTGGCATCCTAAAGCGCCTCAATGATGAACAGAACATGACGATGATGCTGGTCGAACAGAACGCCAATGCCGCGCTGGAACTCGCCCATCATGGCTATGTGATGGAGATCGGGCGGATCGTCATGGACGGAGCCGCCGATGTGCTGCTGCAATCCGAAGACATCCAGAATTTCTATCTTGGTATTCAGGAAGAAGGCGCGCGGGAAAACCGCCGCTGGAAACGCAAGAAGACGTGGAGGTGAGCCGGATGGACGCAAGCCCCCTTCCCCCACAGACCGTCATCCACGGCGTTCAGTTCAACGCAACGCCGGGTCAGCGCCCCCTTCGCGTTGATGGCTGCGTCACGATTTGCGAGCTGTTCCAGAAACGCTGTGCCGCGCTGGGGTCGCGCACCGCGCATCGCGAGAAGGATTTCGGCATCTGGAAATCCTATTCCTGGGCCGATTACTGGCAATACGCCAAATGGATCGGGCTGGCGCTGCGCAAACTGGGGCTGAAGCGCGGTGAGGTCGTCTCGATCCTGTCCGAGGACCGCAAGGAATGGGCGTGGTTCGATATGGGCATCCAATGTGTCGGGGGGATCGCCTCGGGCGTCTACACCACGGATTCAGCCAGCCAGTTGAAGTATCTGGTCAATGACAGCGGCAGCCGCTTTCTGATCGTTGAAGACGAAGAGCAGTTGGACAAGTTCCTTGAGGTCGAAGCAGACCTGCCAGATCTGCTCATGGTCATTATCCTTGAGGACGAAGGCCTGCACGATCTCGATCATCCGCGCTGCATGATGGTTGGGGACCTGTACGCTTTGGGGCAGCAGGCCGAGGCCGATGATCCTGGCGCATTCGAGGCGGAAATCGCCTTGGCCATGCCGCAAGACACTGCCCTGCTCATCTATACCTCCGGCACCACCGGCAACCCCAAAGGCGCGATGCTGAGCCATGAAAACATCATGGCTGCGATCGAGGCCGGAGCGCACTCCCTGCCGTCGCTGGCAACCGATGAGCAGCTGTGTTTCCTGCCGCTTTGCCATATTCTCGAACGCGATGTTTCGATCTATTACCCGTTGGCGACGAAAAGCACCGTGAATTTCGCGGAAAGCCCCGAAACGGTGTTCGCGAACCTGCAAGAGGTCTCTCCCGCCACTTTCACCGCCGTCCCGCGCGTGTGGGAAAAGATTTACTCGCAGGTCATGTTCATGGCGAAAGAGGCAACGCCGACCGGGCGTTTCGCCTTTGCGCAGGCGCTCAGGGCAGGTATGGCGCGAGCCGAGTATATCCTTGCAGGCAAACCCGTTCCCGCGATGGTGGGGCTGCGGTTCTGGATCTGGGATCGGTTTGTCCTGCGTAACCTGCGCCGCATGCTTGGATTGGACCGGATGCGGCGCGGCGGTTCGGGCGCTGCGCCAATCTCACCTGATTTGCTGCGGTGGTACTGGGCGATTGGTGTGCCCATTGTCGAAGGGTTCGGGATGACCGAAACCGCAGGCATCGCCGCGCTGAACACGCTTGAGGCCAACAGGATCGGTACCATCGGCAAGCCGGTTCCGGGCAACGACATTCGCATCTCGGAGGACGGAGAGATTCAGGTCAAAGGTCTGAACGTCTTTCAGGGTTACTGGCGCAACAATGCCAAAACCGCCGAAAGCTTTACCTGCGACGGCTGGCTGCGCACCGGGGACATGGGGCATATCGACGAGGATGGCTTTGTCACCATTACGGGCCGCCTCAAAGACATCATCATCACCGCTGGCGGTAAGAACATCACGCCCGCAGAGATCGAAAGCGGGTTGAAGTTCAGCCAGTTCATATCGGATGCCGTGATCATCGGGGATAGGCGCAAGTATCTGACCGCGCTGATCATGATCGATCAGGAAAACGTCGAGAAATTCGCGCAGGAGCGTAAGATTCCATTCTCGAATTTCGCATCCCTTTGTGCGGCACCGGAGGTAACCGATCTGATCGGAGCGGAAATCAAGGCCGTAAACAACGAGTTTGCGCGGGTGGAACAGATCAAGGATTTCCGCCTGATCGACGTGCTGCTGACCGCTGAGGATGAGGAACTGACCGCGACGATGAAGCTGAAACGTGGTCTGGTGGAAAAGAAACACGCACATCTCATTGAAGATATGTACAATTAGTTAAGGGGCGACCCAATAGGGAGGAGAAATATGAAACAATTGATTAAGGGGCTTGCCGCAGCCACGGCAGTGACCGCATCCGCCACGATGGGCTGGGCACAAACGCAGGGCGTGACAGATGATGAGATCGTCATCGGTTCGGTGAATGACCTCAGCGGTATCTTCGCCGCCGTGGGCGTGCCAGCCACCAAGGGTGCGAATGTGGTCTTCGACCGTGTCAACGCCGAGGGCGGCGTTCATGGGCGCAAGATTCGTTTTGTGGTCGAGGATAACGGCTATCAGATGCCGCGCGCGATGCAGGGCTATAACAAGTTGCTGAACCGCGACAAGGTGTTCGCGATGCTGCAATCGCTGGGTACGCCGATGAATGTCGCCGGTTTCAAGCTGCTGGATCCGAAGGGAATTCCCAACGTCGCCCCCCTGACCGCCGCGCGGCAAATGCTGCAAGAGCCGATGAAGAACAAGTTCACCTCATTCTCGACCTATTACGATCAGGCGCGGATCGGGGTGAAGTATCTGAACGCTGAGTTCGGATCGCAAACCGTCTGCACCATGTACCTGCCCACCGATTTCGGCGAGGAAATCCTTGAAGGCAGCAAAGCCGGAGCCGATGAGGCCGGCATCACCTTTGGCGCAGAGACCACCCACAAGCCGGACGAGACGGATTTCGTAGGCTCGCTGAGCAAGCTTAAAGAGGAAGGCTGCGATATCGTCACGATGGCGCTCGGTGTGCGTCAGGCAATCACCGTTGTCGGAACGGCGAAGAAGATGGGCCTGACCGACATGAAGTTTCTCGGAACTTCGGCCAGTTTCCTGACCGTTGTGGCACAGGTTCCGGGTGGCGTGACGGATGGTTTCTACGCAGCCGCATCATGGCTGGACCTGTGGGCGCGCGCGGAAGAGCCTGCCCCGGCGGCGTTTATCGCGGAATACAAAGAGGCTACGGGCGAGGACCCGGTCGGTTTCTCGATGCTAGGCTATTCTGCCGCCGAGATGATGGTCAAAGCGCTGGAGGCGGCGGGGCCTGACCTGACCCATGACAGCTTTATCGCCGCGATGGAGTCGCTGGACTATATGGATGAGCTGGTCGGCAACCAGATCACCTATGGGCCCGACGACCATCAGGGGGCTGATACCGTCTTTGTCAGCGTTGTCGAAAACGGCGCGTGGAAGCTGGTTTACGAAGAATAAACGTTTCGACCCGCAAAATGAAAAAGGGCTCGCAGTTGCGAGCCCTTTGTTTTTCGTATTCCGCAGCGAATTAACGCTTCGAGAACTGGAACGAACGGCGCGCTTTGCGCTTACCGTATTTCTTACGTTCCACAACGCGGCTGTCGCGGGTCAGGAAGCCAGCGGCTTTCAGAGCGCCACGCAGCGACGGATCGTACAGTTGCAGCGCTTTCGAGATGCCGTGCTTGACCGCACCGGCCTGACCGGTCAGGCCACCGCCTTTGACGGTTGCGACAACGTCGAATTCGCCTTCCACACCAGCAACCTGGAACGGCTGGCGCAGGATCAGCTGCAGAACGGGACGAGCGAAATACTTGTCCTGATCTTTGTCGTTCACGGTGACCTTGCCGGAGCCCGGCTTGATCCAAACGCGGGCAACAGCGTCTTTACGCTTGCCGGTTGCGTAGGAGCGGCCCAGCTCGTCACGTACGGGTTCACGCACGATGACTTCTTCGGCCACGGTTTCAACGCCTGCGACGGCGCTCAGCTCTTCGAGAGTATTGATCTGATCAGCCATCGGTCATTAGCTCCGGGTGTTTTTCTTGTTCATGGACTTGACGTCCAGAACTTCGGGCGCTTGCGCCTCGTGAGGATGCTCGGCACCGGCGTAAACGCGCAGGTTGGTCATCTGCTGACGTGCCAGACGGTTGCCCGGCAGCATGCGCTTGACCGCCTGGGTCACGACGCGCTCGGGGTATTTACCTTCGAGGATCTGCTGCTTGGTGCGCGACTTGATGCCGCCCGGGTGGCCAGTGTGCCAGTAGAAGTTCTCTTCACGCTTCTTGCCGGTCATCTGGATTTTGTCAGCGTTGATCACGATGACGTTGTCGCCCATATCCATGTTCGGGGTGAACGACGCTTTGTGCTTGCCACGCAGGCGCATGGCGACGATCGAGGCAAGACGGCCCAGAACCACGCCCTCGGCGTCGATCAGGATCCATTTCTTGTCGATGTCTGCAGGTGTTGCAGAAAAGGTTTTCATGGCAGGATAGTCCTGTTTGATGTGAAAGACCGCCCCAAGACAGAGCGGCCCGAATTCGATGGAGGGGGTTTAGACCCACTCGCACTGCAGGTCAACACACGCAAGTCAGATTATATATAGCAATAACAGTGTCTTATAAATTAGGTATTATTTTACCCCATTAAAATGACCGATATGCCCGACCCTGAGAAGCTTATGTGCAAATTACAGTTCGAATTCATTCAAAGCCGGAGGCGACCATGCAGGAATTGAAGCAGGTCATCGCCGCATATGGTGCGGCATGGCAGGAGACTGACCCGGAACAGCGGCTGAAGTTGCTTACGCGCTGTTTCGCCGAGACCGGACACTATGTCGACCCGACCGCAGAGGTGTCCGGCAGAAATCAGTTCTCAACCCATATCGGAGCGGTGCTGAAGGACACGCAAGGCCGTGTTGAGATCACCAGCGAACCTACCTCGCACCACGGCGTCGTACACTTTACCTGGCATATGGTTGCGCCGGACGGAACGATCATGGTGAGCGGACACGACTTCATTCGGCTGGGTGCAGATGGAAAGATCGCGCAACTGGCCGGGTTCTTTGGTGATCCAGCCCCGCTGGGTTAATGCCATCAGACGCTGATCTGTTCTGGTGGATTGTCCAGCAACGATCGCAGCCGCAGCATTGCGTCTTCGAATTTGGACAATGAAACATGCCCGTTCACGGCGATGCGCACGGCGTTTGGCGCGCGGCCATCGCGCAGGGCGAACTCGTCGGCTGAACGCAGTTGAATCCCTTCCCGCTCAGCCGCGCGGCTGAAGGCGGCAGATCGCCAGCCCGACGGCAGGTTTAGCCAGAGGAAAGGGATATCCCGGTCCCAGTTCAATTCGAACCCTCCCAGAGCGTTTACGGCGACGCGCACGTACTCTCCCATCTTCGACCGGACGTCTGTGGTCAGTTGCCGTGCTGATGGGTGACTCAGCAGCAGGCGTGTCAGTTCTGCCAGCGGCTGAGCGAGTCCGAAATAGCCATATTCCGCAGACCTGCGCAGATCGACACTGCGTTCCTTCGGTGCAATGGCAAAGCCCACGCGCAGCGCGGGCGTCAGTGTTTTTGAGATCGAAGAGACATGCCAGCCCCTTTCGGGAGCCAGCGCACGATAGCTGGGCGCGCGGGCATCGCCCATGCGATAACAATCATCCTCGATGATCTGCAGATCGTGCTTGCGCGCGATCTCGACCACTTCCTTGCGACGCTCCAGCGGAGAGTGCCCTCCGGTCGGGTTCTGAACTTCGGGCGAGACACAAATCGCCTGAGCCTGAGTCTGTCTGAGAATATGATCGAGCGCTTCGGGGCTGATCCCCCATTTATCCATCTTTACGCCGATTACATCTGCACGCATCAACTCTCCGGCCCGGCGGAATCCTGCATAAGACAGGTCCTCGACCAGAACCACAGGCTTGGCGCCGCTAAGGACGGTCTGAAACACGACACACAACCCGCTCTGACCGCCATGCGTCAGTACAATGTCATCTGCCGTGACCGCCCCAAGCGGCAGGTCGGACAGCCAATCCACTACGGCCTGTCGAACCGGTTTATAAGCGTCGCGAGTCGGGTAATTCATGAACATGCGTGGATCGCCCTGCGCGACTTTGGACAGACATTCGCGGATCAAGGCCACCTGCCCGACGTCCGGCAATCGCGGGCTGAACAGGCTGACATTGGCATCATATTTGTCGTCGCGCAGATGCAATTGGCGCGACCAGACATCATCCAGAATGGGCGCGCGCGGAGGGGCCACGAATGTACCACGCCCGACCTCGGCTTGTAGCAAACCCTCATCCGTCAGAATCGTATACGCACGCGCGACCGTTCCGGGGGTGATCTTCAGGCGATACGCAAGTTCCCGCACGGGTGGCAGTTTCTTACCAACCTCTAAGGTCTTACTTTCTATGGCTTTACGGATTGTGTCAGCAACCAGCGTATACTTTGGCCCCTTGGATTTCGGTAACGCTTCCGGCCAAATTGTATCCATTACAATTCTTCCTTTGATTTTGACACAATGCTGAATGTATCAAAACATCATACCGAGCATTTCTAATTTGTGTCAATACAATTTGAAAGGATACCCAAGATGACACGCGCAATGCACAACCCCGCCCTCATGCTGCTGAACGACAGTCCCCGGCTGCCGCTGATCGCTGCGCTGGCCGTGCGGTTTGCGGCGTCGGTCACACAATGGGAACAACGCCGCCGCAGCCGTATAAATCTGGGCAAGCTGGATGACAGGCTGTTGCAGGATGTCGGTCTGACCCGCCTTCAGGCGGACACTGAATCCAGCCGCTATTTCTGGATGAGATAAGCCATCCCCAGTCCCATTTCATGGGACCTCTTCCTGGCCGGGGTCTGACCCCGGCCTTTTTTATCCGAAGGCCGCCGCAGCGGAGCCTGCAGGTGGGATAGAATAGGTCATGCTGGCGCGCGCCACCGGTTTGTCGGACCCTTCCGAATACATCAGCACATCACCCACGGCCAATGTCCGACCGAGTTTCAGCAACCGGCATTTTGCAACCATATCCCTGCCGCCCTCGGGTTTGCGCAGAAAATCCATCGAACTGCTTGTGGTGACCGCCAGCGATTGCCGCCCCTTGCTGGCCAGAACCATTGCATAGACAGACACATCCGCCAGACCGAACATGGACGGCCCGGAAACCGTACCGCCGGGGCGCAGGTGTCGATCCTCGACCCGTAGGCGCATGGTGATTGTGGTCTCGGTCAAATCCTCAACCACGAAATCCTCATGAACCTGCGGGAACACCTGAGCCAGATATGCGGCCAGTTCTTCTTTGTTTAACGCTAACGACATGCTTCCCCTCATCGCCCTGCCCCCATAGAATTGGCCCAACAGCCAGCAGGAGGGCAAGATGGCAATTCTGGAACGTAACGACACAGGCGCCATTGCGCGGCTTCAAATGAACGCGCCAGAGCGTCTGAACGCACTCAGCGACGAGATGCTGGCCGCCCTGCAGGCAGAACTGGACGCCTTGCGTAACGACAAATCGATTCGCGTGGTGATCCTGTCCGGCGCGGGCAAGGCATTTTGCGCCGGCCACGATCTGAAACAGATGACTCAGGGTCGGCAGGCGCCGGATGGCGGGCTTGGCTATTTCCAGGACCTGTTCGATCGCTGTGCGAAGATGATGATGTCCATTCAGTCCCTGCCCCAACCGGTCATTGCACAGGCCCATGGCATCGCCACTGCAGCCGGGTGCCAGTTGGTCGCCACCTGCGATCTTGCCGTTGCGGCCGAAGGCACGAGGTTTGGCGTCAATGGTGTGAATATCGGCCTGTTCTGCTCAACCCCTATGGTAGCACTCAGCCGGAACATCCCGCGCAAACAGGCGTTCGAGATGCTGACGACGGGTGATTTCATCAGCGCCGAGCGTGCGGCTGAATTGGGTCTGATCAACCGGATTGTGCCCACAGATCAACTGGAACAGGAAACGGATGCTTTGGCTGAAAAACTGGCGGCCAAACTCGGCGCAGCCGTAAAGATCGGAAAAGAGGCGTTTTATCAACAGCTTCCAATGCCCACGGACCAGGCCTACGCCCATACCGCCGCGGTAATGGCACAGAATATGATGTATCGCGACACTGAGGAAGGCATATCCGCATTTATCGAAAAACGTCCGCCAGATTGGCAGCAGTAACGCGATTATTATATGCATTTTTACCTACTGTTCGCATTTTTGCACTTTTCAAAAGGGCAACACTGTGGCAATGCTGGGTCAAGGCTGAGGCCTGGATACACTTTTGGGTCGCCGTGGGCGGAAGGTCCCTCCAAGCTGGTTTCTCTCACCGGCGTTGACATTCCCGCAGCGGCGACCCCAAGACTCCCCTAAGAAAATCCCCCATATTGCGCAGCGCTTCGGTGTGCCCTATGTGGCAGTCCATGACAGACAGATTGCATATCGTGGGCGGCGGCATGGCCGGGTCCGAAGCCGCATGGCAAGCGGCAGAGATGGGTGTGGATGTGGTAATCCACGAAATGCGCCCTCAGGTTGGGACGTTTGCGCACCAGTCCGGCAATCTGGCCGAGATGGTGTGCTCGAACTCGTTCCGCTCGGACGATGATGAACAGAACGCCGTGGGCTTGCTGCATTGGGAAATGCGTGCCGCCGACGGGCTGATCATGACTACCGCCGATGCCCACCGTCTGCCCGCTGGCGGCGCGCTGGCGGTGGACCGTGATCCATTTGCCGAGACGGTGACGGCCAAGTTGAAGGCGCATCCGCGCGTTTCGGTCACCGGTGAAGAGGTCACCTCGCTGCCTGCTGACGGGCACTGGATTTTCGCCACCGGCCCCCTGACCTCCCCCGCGTTGGGCGATGCCATTCGGACGGAAACCGGGGCCGAGTCGCTGGCCTTCTTCGATGCAATCGCGCCCATCGTTTATGCAGACAGCATCGACATGAGCCGGGCCTGGATGCAGTCCCGTTACGACAAGGGCGAGACCGAAGAAGAACGGACTGCCTATCTGAACTGCCCCATGGACCGCGATCAGTATGAGGCGTTCATCGATGCGCTGCTGGCGGCTGACAAGACTGAATTCCACGAGGGCGAAACCGCCGGGTATTTCGACGGCTGTCTGCCCATCGAGGTCATGGCAGAACGCGGGCGCGAAACGCTGCGGCATGGTCCGATGAAGCCGGTCGGCCTGACCAACCGGCATCAGCCGGAGGTAAAGCCTTATGCCGTGGTGCAACTGCGCCGGGATAACGCGCTGGGCACGCTGTTCAACATCGTGGGATTTCAAACCAAGATGAAGTATGGCGCGCAAACCGATGTTTTTCGTATGATTCCTGGCTTGGAAAACGCCAGTTTTGCGCGGCTTGGTGGCATTCATCGCAATACATTCATCAACTCTCCGACTTTGCTTGATGAACAGATGCGACTGAAGTCGCGGCCCCATATCCGTTTTGCCGGTCAGATCACCGGGGTGGAAGGATATGTGGAAAGCGCCGCGATGGGTCTGCTGGCCGGTCGCCTTGCTGCAGCTGAAATCCAGGGGCGCACCTTGCCCGAGGTCCCGCAAGACAGCGCCATGGGCGCGTTGATCCATCACATCACCGGTGGAGCGGAGGCAAAGACCTTCCAGCCCATGAACGTGAATTTCGGGCTGTTCCGCCCGGTCGACGGTCTGAAAGGCGGCCGTCGGGGTCGCAAGGATCGTTACAAAGCCTATACGGACCGCGCAAAATCGGCCTGGTCCGAGTGGCTAACGCATTGCTGACTGGACGTTGTGTTCCCAAAGCGCCTAACATGTAGGCCATGGGCGATAAGTTTCTGAAAGACACATATGACCTGAGTTCTGCTCGGGAAACCCGCAATCACTATCAAAAATGGGCTGAATCTTATGACGACGAGGTGGGTGAGCAAGGCTATGTCACCCCCGATCGCGTTGCGGCGGCGCTGAAATCCTATATGCCCGATGATCAGGTTCCGATCCTGGATTACGGTTGCGGCACCGGGCTGTCGGGCGTTGCACTGCACAAGGCGGGGTTTCGTGTCATTGACGGGATGGACCCAACGCCGAAGATGCTGGAACAGGCGGCGGCCAAAGGTGTTTACCGCCACCTCATTGGTTTCGAAGTTTCCGATCCCAGGCCGATTGAGGCAGGCGCATATACCGCGATCACGGCAATCGGAGTCATCGGATCAGGCGCGGCACCACCAGAAACGTTCGATCTCCTCATGAACGCCTTGCCCCGCAACGGATATCTGGCGTTTTCATTCAACGACTATACTCTTGCGGATCGAGCGTATACCACGCGGTTGAATGATTGGCTGGATATGGGGCACGGGCGGCTGTTGTTTCGCGAATACGGCCCCCATCTTCCGGGCATAGACATGAAATCTGACGTCTACGTTGTTGAAAAAGCTTGACCTTTATCACCCGTTTTGCCCCGTCTCCGACTGGCCCCCTGCATCTGGGGCACGCCTATTCCGCGCTTTTGGCACAGGATATGGCTATGGCCGAAAACGGACAGTTTCTGCTGCGGATTGAGGATATCGACCAATCCCGATCCCGCCCGAAATGGGAAAACCAGATCTATGAGGATCTAACATGGCTTGGCTTGCGCTGGCCGCAGCCTGTCATGCGGCAATCGGACAGGCTTCCGCACTATCGCAAGGCGTTGGAAGCGTTGGCGAACAAAGGGCTAGTCTACCCTTGTTCCTGCAAGCGGGCTGATATCGAGGCCGCTGCTGGTGCTCCCCAGGAAGGCGTACCTCAGTTCGGTCCAGATGGTCGCATATACCCCGGCACTTGCCGTCAGAGAAATCTGTCAGATGCAGGTCAAGATGATGTGCTAAGGCTCGACATGCACAATGCGCTTCAAGTTGCTGATATTACTTCATTTCAGGAATCCGGAACAACATTTTCGGGCACCCACCGCCTGTGTCCTGATCACCTTATCCGCGCGGTGGGCGACATAATCCTCGTGCGCCGGAATATGGGCAGTTCCTACCACCTGTCCGTCGTTGTCGACGATGCGGATCAGAACATAACCCATGTCGTGCGCGGCGAGGATCTGTTCGAAGCGACGCAGATCCATGTCCTGCTGCAGAGCCTGCTCGGCCTTCCGACGCCAACCTATCATCACCATCGCCTGATCCGCGATCAGGACGGCAAACGCCTCGCCAAACGAGACGACGCACGCGCCGTCGCGCTTTACCGAGAGCAAGGCGCCACGCCCAACGAGATTCGAAAACTGATCGGGCTCTGACCCCGCTTCATCTTTTTCCAAATACTCTCGCCGAAGGCATGCCGCCCAGCGGCATTCATTCCATGGGCGACATCAACTCAACCTCAGCCCCGTCACGTACTGCGGTATAGAAACAGCTGCGCCGATTAGTGTGACAGGCCGGCCCGGTTTGTCGCACCACCACCAGCAGACAGTCCCGGTCACAATCGACACGAAAATCCACCAGTTCCTGCACATGCCCCGAGCTTTCGCCTTTGACCCAGAACGCCTGTCGCGACCGTGACCAATAGGTTACCCGACCGGTCTCTAACGTGCGTTTGACTGATTCCGCGCTCATCCAGGCCATCATCAGCACCTCGCCGGAGCCTTCGTCCTGCGCGATTGCGGGTACCAGACCTGCCTGATTATACTTGAGCGTCGACGGATCGAACGAGACAGTTTGTGTCATCGCAAAAACCTTTTGCATCCCGGAACATGGCCACTATGTATGGGGAACAGTCAACGAGGGAAAGCCATGAGCGGCGAAACCGATCTGATCAAGCTCTATTCCGGGCGCATTCTCGCGCTTGCTGCCGATATCCCTCATCTGGAACGGCTGGATAACCCGGATGCGACCGTGAAAAAACGCGCGCCGCTTTGTGGGTCGACGGTGACTGTGGATGTACAGGTCGAAGATGGGCGGATTTCTGCGTTCGGGCAGGATGTGAAAGCCTGCGCTCTGGGTCAGGCTTCAGCCTCGGTGGTTGGAAGCGCTGTGATCGGCGCGACACGGGCGCAGGTCGAAACCGCGCGCGATCAGCTTTCAGCGATGCTGAAGAAGGGCGGCCCTGCCCCTGACGCCCCGTTTGACGGGCTTGAGGTGCTGATGCCAGCGCGCGATTACAAGAACCGCCATGCGTCGATCCTGCTGGCGCTGGAAGCGACTGCCGAGGCGATGGAACAGGCAGAACAGGCAAACTGCGCCTGAACGTAGTAAATTCCGACAAATCTGTGTAATCTCTGCCGAAATCCGGGGGAGGCTCAGACGTGGAAAAACTGCTCGAACATTTTGTGACCCTTTGGGTTGTCATAGATCCGATTGGCACGATCCCCGTTTTCATCGCAGTTACTGCGAGTGTTGAGGCCGCTGCCCGCCGCAAAACGGCCTTTCTGGCGGCCGTAGTCAGTGCTGGCATACTGCTGTTTTTCCTTGTCTGCGGACAGCTGGTAATCGAAGCGCTGGATATCGGTCTGAATTCCTTTCAGGTCGCTGGCGGGATAATCCTGTTCCTGTTCGCGCTGACCATGATCTTTGGCGAAAGCAAACAGGACACCGAGCAGCGTGAAGCCCAGGAGGACCTGGATGACAAGATGCACAAGACCAATCCGGCGATCTTTCCGCTGGCGGTTCCGTCTTTGGCCTCACCCGGAGCAATGCTGGCCATTGTCGTCCTGACTGACAACAACCGCTACAGCATTGCCGATCAGGGCATAACGGCGCTGGTCATGCTGGCCGTGATCGCCATCGCGTTTGTGCTGATGCTGCTGGCCGAGCCTATCATACGCCTGATCGGGCATTCCGGGGCTGCCATCATCAGCCGGGTCATGGGAATGATTCTGGCTTCGGTCGCGGTGAATTCCGTTCTGTCCGCGATGCTCGAGATCATCAAAACCGGGCAACTGTAAAAAAAACCGCCGCGCCTTCCGGGCGGAAAGGGCGGCGGCAGGTTGTGCGTTTCTCACGTAGGGTCCGGTTTTCCGCGCGGGGCCGAGGCTGGCCCCTTCAAGGGGTTTGGGACAGGCAGGTCACCCTTGACTGAGATGGGGAAACAAGCACGGCATTATCGGCATGAGATCGCAGGCAGAAAAGCTTAAAACCCCGTCGGCAAGTGAAGGGCTACCACCAGCATGACAACCAGCGAAACCGCGCCCACCGCATCCTGCAAAATCGTTGCTTGCGAACGGCTGAAAGCGGTCTTGATCTGGGCCAGCATGGTCTCACCTCCGGTCAGGGTTTAATCTTTTGTTGACCTTTTGTTCTCATATTTCGACGAGCCAGTAAAGAACTTTATGAGAACATTCGTGAACTTTTTGCGGTTATCGTGCCTAACCAACTGAAATCAAACGGATTGCCTGATCCTGTTTCATGAGCCACAGAAGAACGCGCGCCGCCTTGCCTCTGTCGGTTGTCAGATTCGGATCTGCGGTTAGCAGCGCACGGGCATCCGTTTGGGCGACAGCCATCAGTCCGGCCTGACGTTCCAGATCGGCGATGCGAAACTTTGGCAACCCGGATTGTGCGGTACCAATCAGGTCCCCGGCCCCGCGCATCTGCAGATCGGTCTCGGCGATTTTAAACCCGTCTTCGGTCTCGCGCAGGACCTCCAACCGCTTGCGCCCACCTTCGCTGAGTGGAGGCTGGTACATCAGAAGGCAAGTCGAGGCATCCTCGCCCCGCCCCACCCGGCCACGCAACTGGTGCAACTGGGCCAGTCCGAAAATCTCGGCCCGCTCGATCACCATAATCGTCGCGTTGGGCACATTCACGCCCACCTCGATCACTGTTGTGGCAACCAGCACTTTGGTTTGCCCGGACTGGAACGCAGCCATGGCCGCGTCTTTTTCGGCAGGCGGCATTTGTCCATGCACCAGCCCCACCACGCCGTCCCCCAGTATCGCGCGCAGTCGTTTGAACCGCTCCTCGGCGGCTGTCAGGTCCGACACCTCGGATTCGTCCACCAAAGGGCAAACCCAATAGCATTGCTTGCCCGCATCAATCGCGCCCCGCAAATGGGCCACAACTTCATCCATGCGCTGCGTACTGACGATGGCCGTTTTGATCGGTTTCCGGCCCGGAGGTTTTTCGTCCAGAACCGAGACATCCATATCCCCATATTGCGCCAGCGCAAGGCTGCGCGGGATCGGTGTCGCGGTCATTACCAGTACATCCGCGCGCTGGCCTTTCTCGGACAGTTCCATCCGCTGGCGCACACCAAAGCGGTGCTGCTCATCAACGATGGCAAGCCGCAGGGCGTTGAATTCGACATCGGATTGAAAAACGGCATGGGTGCCGACCAGAATCTGAATGTCGCCCTGTTTCAATGCCGCCAGCTTGGCGCGCCGTTCCGCCCCTTTGTCACGTCCCGTCAGGATTTCAAGGACAACGCCCGCCTCCTCGGCCAGCGAGCGCAACCCTTCCAGATGCTGGCGCGCCAGAATCTCGGTTGGGGCCATCATTACCCCCTGCCCGCCCGCCTCAACGGCGACCAGCAAGGCCATGAACGCCACAAGCGTTTTGCCTGCCCCCACATCCCCTTGAAGCAGACGATTCATGCGATTGCCCGAGGCCATATCGGCCGAGATTTCCTCGATCGCACGTGTCTGCGCCCCGGTCGGACGGTACGGCAGGCTTGCCAATACTCTGGACTGCAACGCACCTGTGCCGACACTGACGATCCCACGTGTCTTGCGCTCTCTTTGGCGCGCAATGGCCAATGTAAGCTGATGGGCCAGAAACTCATCGTAAGCCAGCCGCTCGCGTGTCGGAGCGAATGAGGCGACATCGTCCGCCCCCTGCGGATGATGCGCTGATCGTATCGCGGTCTGCCAATCCGGCCAGCTTTGCTGCGCAACCTGTGTCGTGTCCGCCCATTCGGCCAATGCGGGCGCGCGCGCCAATGCGCTTTGCGCGGCTTTATAGGCTGTCTTCTGGGTGACGCCCTGAGTCAGGTGATACACCGGCTCGAATTCCGGCAACTCGCCAGCACTTTCCGGTGCAACGACATGATCCGGATGCACCATCTGCGCCATGCCGTCGAACAGCTCCAGCTTGCCCGACACAATACGGCGCGCGCCCTGTGGCAGGATTTTCTTCAGGTACTCCCCGCGTGCGTGAAAAAACACCAGCTGGAAATCGGCCTGCGCATCTTCGACATGAATGCGATAGGCCCCACCTTTGTTCCGAGGCGGACGATG
Organism: Ruegeria sp. L12; assembly: GCF_056531745.1. Taxonomy (NCBI): domain Bacteria; kingdom Pseudomonadati; phylum Pseudomonadota; class Alphaproteobacteria; order Rhodobacterales; family Roseobacteraceae; genus Ruegeria; species Ruegeria sp. L12. The sequence continues at coordinate 409,561 of NZ_JBQFMH010000002.1, read as the reverse complement.
CGTCCCGACCGTCACCTCGACCGTCAGGGTCGTCGGCAGGACGGCACCTTGAATTGTATCGCGCCGCCGCCGGTCGATCACCGCATAGGGCAACGCGAACAAGACATCTCGCGGCGACTCGATCCCGAGTTGCCCCATCAATTGCGCCGTTTTGGGGCCAACGCCATCCAGTGTCTCGAGCCCGGCAAACAGTGGGAAGAGTTGTTCAGGTCTGCCGCTCATGCATCCCCGATCAGCTGCAGCCAGCCGTCTTCGTCCAGTGTTTCGATCCCCAGATCAGCCGCCTTCTTCGCTTTTGATCCAGCGCCCGGACCGGCCACAAGCAGGTCGGTTTTTTGGCTGACCGAACCAGAGACCTTTGCCCCCAATGCCTCGGCCCGCGCCTTGGCCTCGGCGCGGGTCATCTTTTCCAATGTCCCCGTGAACACCACTGTTTTACCCGCGACCGGGCTGTCCGAGGCCGGGGCCTCAGGCGGGATAATCGTCAGATGTTGGCGCAGATCGTCAAAGGCCTTGCGTTCGTCAGCATTGGCGAAAGCATCAGACAGCGACAGGCCCAGAGTCGCCCCGATCCCATCAATCCCGATCAGATCGGACCATGCGCTGGCCGCTGAGGGAGGAACATCCAGCCGCGACATCGCAATGTCACGCGAATCCTTAAGCCTTGCACGCCGACCCTCGGTAGTGGCGGCAAACCGTTCGGCTTCCTCCGCCTCATCCGCGGCCCGCTGCGCCAGCGCCGCCGGGCGCGCAGTGTCAATCGCCGCCGCCATCACATCCCAATCCCGATAAAACAGCGCCAGATCGCGCGCGCCGACTTCACCCACGTGACGAATGCCAAGCGCGAACAGCAATCTTGCGAAGGCAATGCTGCGTTTGTCGCTGATTGCCGCAAACAGGTTGCTGGCAGAGGTATCGCCCCAACCATCCCGGTTCTTCAATCGCGCCAGATTGCCCGCGTCACGGTCCTGCAGCGTGAAGATGTCGGCAGGTGTGTTGATCGGCAAAACCGGGTCGTCATAGAACATTTCGATCTGTTTGGCGCCCAATCCTTCGATGTCGAACGCTTTGCGCGAGACAAAATGCTTGAGCTTTTCGACCGCCTGTGCCGGGCAAATCAGACCGCCGGTACAGCGGCGGACCGCATCGCCTTCTTCCCGGATCGCGTCGCTGTCACATTCGGGGCATTTCGATGGAAAATCATATGGTTCGGCATCATCGGGCCGTTTTGACAGGTCCACATCCGAGATCTTGGGGATCACATCACCCGCGCGATAGACCTGTACCCAATCGCCGATGCGGATATCCTTACCATCGCGGATCACGCCGCCCTTGGCGTCCCGACCCGCAATGTAATCCTCGTTGTGCAAGGTCGCGTTCGAAACCACGACACCGCCAACCGTCACCGGATGCAATCGCGCAACCGGGCTGAGTGCGCCTGTCCGGCCCACCTGAATGTCGATGGCCTCAAGCCGTGTCCAGGCAAGTTCTGCCGGGAATTTATGCGCTATCGCCCAGCGAGGGGTCGTGGACCGGAACCCCAACCGGCCCTGCAGGCCGAGGTCATCGACCTTATAGACCACACCATCGATGTCGTAGCCTAGGGTCGCCCTCTGCGCCTCGATCCGGCGATAATGGTCCAGCATTTGATCGGTTGTGGCGCACAAGCGGGTCAGATCATTGACCTGAAACCCAAAGTCTTTGAGCCTCTCGATTGCTCCCATCTGCGTATCCGCTAAAGGCTCGGAAAGCGCGCCCCACGCATAGGCGAAGAACCGAAGCGGTCGCGCCCGGGTGATCTCGGAATCAAGTTGCCGCAGAGAGCCCGCCGCCGCATTTCGGGGATTCGCGAAGGTTTTGCCGCCCCTCTCGGATTGCCGCGCGTTCAATGCGTCGAAATCCTGATGAGACATGTAGACCTCGCCCCGAACCTCAAGCACGTCAGGCGCGCCGTCTATGTGGTGCGGGATGTCCGCGACGGTTAGGGCATTGGCGGTGACGTTCTCGCCTACCTCGCCATCTCCTCGGGTGGCGGCCTGAACCAACGCGCCGTTTTCATATCGCAATGAAAGAGACAGACCATCAATCTTGGGTTCGGCAGTGTAGGCCAGCGGCGCATCCGCGCTCAGGCCAAGATACTTACGAATCGAACGGTCGAAATCGGCGACATCCTCGTCGTCAAACGCATTGCCCAGCGACATCATGCGCATGGCATGGGCCACCTTGGTAAAGCCGTCCGCAGGTCGCGCCCCAACCTGATCCGTTGGACTGTCTGCGCGCTTCAGATTTGGGAAACGGGCTTCGATTTCGGCGTTTCGGCGCTTGAGCGCGTCGTAATCGGCGTCCGAAATCTCGGGCGCATCTTTGGCGTGATAAAGCTCATTTGCGCGCAGCAGGGCCGCGGCAAGACGGGCCAGTTCTTCCCGTGCTTCGTCTTCGCTCAACTCTGCTACCGCTGTGATCTTGCTCATGTCCCCGCCCTGTCACGTCGTCTTGGACCCCAGTGATAGGGCGAGGCCATGGTCAGGTCCAGTGCTGTGCTGAGCCGCGAGTGGGAATGCCGCCCCGGACCAACGGCGGCAATCTGTTGATTGTATCAGGCTCCAACCGCCATTCGCGTTTGATCGACGCTGCCGACTTGCGGGTCACGCAGAACATATCCGCGGCCCCAGACCGTCTCGATATAGTTCTCTCCGCCCGTCGCATTGCTGAGTTTTTTGCGCAGCTTGCAAATAAACACGTCAATAATCTTCAGTTCCGGTTCATCCATTCCACCATAAAGGTGGTTCAGGAACATTTCTTTCGTTAGGGTCGTCCCTTTGCGCAGGCTCAGAAGTTCCAGCATCTGGTATTCCTTGCCCGTCAGATGGACGGTTTTGCCACCGACCTCGACCGTTTTGGCATCCAGGTTAACGGCCACCTGCCCGGTATGAATCACCGATTGCGAATGCCCTTTCGAGCGGCGAATGATCGCGTGAATACGCGCCACCAGTTCTTCGCGATGGAAGGGTTTGGTCAGATAGTCGTCGGCGCCGAAGCCGAACCCCTTTATCTTGCTTTCCGTATCATCTGCGCCTGACAGGATCAGAATGGGTGTTTCAACCCGCGCAATGCGCAACTGCCGAAGCACCTCATGCCCGTTCATATCCGGCAGGTTCAGGTCCAGCAGGATCAGGTCATAGTCGTAAAGCTTGGCCAGATCGATCCCTTCTTCGCCAAGATCTGTCGCATACACGTTCAGGTTAGCATGTGTCAGCATCAGTTCGATGCTTTTGGACGTTGTGGGATCATCCTCGACAAGAAGTATACGCATTCAGCCGCTCCAATTCGGTACAATATCATCGGTTCAAATCGAGACTGGCTAAAAATGGTTAACCTGTCGTTACCGTTGATTCATTTATTCACTTTCCCCTTTAAGTTGTCGATATTTTTTTAGCGCGGTGACCTTTAAGGCGTCGGTTCCGTGCTCGGCAACAGCCGAGGCCCAAATGTTGAACTCTTCATCGCTCAACCCATATCGCTTTTTGGCATCCGAGAGAGAAATGAGCCCGTAAAGCACCCCCCGAACGACGATCAGCTTGCGCGAGGCAACCCAGCGTCGTGTATCCGCAGGGGGCAAATCTGCGCGCGTCAAAACAGTTCCATCCGGCAAGGTAACCGACCTTGGCCCTTCGACTTTGTGCAAATACATCTGTCACACCTTCTATTACTGCGACAAAGCTGCGCCCAGCCTACTTAAAACAGCATGAAACCGCCCCTTGAGAGTGTGTAGAATTTTCCTATATTCTGCCGGTCTTTCTTAACCCGGACTGGAACCACCCATGGCCCTCGATACCGAGACCCCGCTGAACTCGCTTGGCTTTGCCAAACCGCCCTCGGAAACGCGGGTGGTCGTCGCGATGTCCGGCGGTGTGGACAGTTCGGTTGTGGCCGCTTATCTGGCCGATCAGGGATATGATGTGGTGGGCGTGACGCTTCAGCTGTATGACCACGGCGCGGCGCTGGCCAAGAAGGGTGCATGCTGTGCAGGCATCGACATCCATGATGCGCGACGCGTGGCCGAAGAGCGTGGGTTTCCGCATTACGTTCTGGATTACGAGAACATCTTCAAGGATGCAGTGATCGACGAATTTGCCGACAGCTATTTGGCGGGCGCGACCCCTGTGCCCTGCATCCGCTGCAACGAACGGGTGAAATTCAAGGACCTGCTGGAAACCGCCAAGGACCTTGAGGCCGATTGCATGGCCACCGGTCACTATATTCAGCGCATGATGGGGCCGAACGGCCCCGAACTGCACAGCGCCGAGGATGCGAACCGGGACCAATCCTATTTCCTGTTCTCGACCACTCCTGAGCAGTTGGATTTCCTGCGCTTCCCACTTGGCCATCTGCCCTCGAAGGATGCTACCCGCGAGATGGCCGCGCAATACGGGCTGGCCGTGGCGGACAAGCCGGACAGTCAGGACATCTGCTTTGTACCCGATGGCAACTATGCCAGCGTTATCGAAAAGCTGCGCCCCGGCGCGGCGGAACCGGGCGAGATCGTCCATGCCGATGGCCGTGTATTGGCGCAGCATGACGGGGTGATCCACTACACCATCGGCCAACGGCGCGGCCTTGGCATCGGCGGCCTTAGCGAGCCGCTGTATGTGGTCAAGCTGGACGTGGACAAAAAGCAGGTCGTTGTCGGCCCCAAAGAAATGCTGGCCACCCGCATCGTACCGGTACGCGAGATCAACTGGCTTGGGGATGAACCTTTCACCTCGCAAAGGGAATGGCACCTGTCGGTCAAGGTCCGCTCGACCCGCCCCCCGCGCGAAGCGATCATTCGACCCCTATCCGACACCACTGCCGAGGTCGAGTTGCTGACACCCGAGGAAGGTATCTCTCCGGGTCAGGCCTGTGTGTTCTATGCGAATGAAGGCAGCCGCATCTTTGGCGGCGGCTGGATCTGGCGCGGTTACTAGGCCGAAACGGGCTCGACTTCAGCTTCGATCTGAATTTGCAGGGCATCGTTGAACCGGTTGAACGCACCGCAGAGCGTTATACGCCAGGTCAGTTCCACAATCTGCGCATCGCTGAACCATTCGCGCAGGTCCGAGACCTCGGTATCCCGCATCCGGCCTGAACGGGTGGTCACCGCCTCGGCATAGCGCACCACCGCCTTGTCACAGTCGTCAAGCTCGGGATGATCCTCAACATCCGGCAACCGAGCCGCACCTTCGGGGCTGAGCCCTGCCACGGTCAGCAACGGGGTATGATGGGACACGCAATAATCGCAGGCGTTCAGTTTCGATACCGTGACCATTGCCAGCTCCAGCGCCCGGCGCGGCAGGTTTTCCTGCGCACGCAATGTCGTCAGCATACCAGTGACATGCTCCAGAACCGGCGGGCAATAGGCTGCGACCCGTGCCCAGTTGTCGAACGGCCCATAGGCACCCAATGCTGTATGGGACGCGCGGGCTGCGTCGGTCATGTCATCATCGCTCAGAGGCGGGATACGGGTCATGGGCATTCTCCTTCGCGGCATACTTACCCATGCCTGAAGGTGCTGCGACAGATGCGCTTCGATCACAATCCGGTCATTGTGCCGGTTGGGTTTACAGGGCGTCTGTAGGCGAATTGAACAGGATGTAAAGCCCGACACAAACCATGATGTAGGGCGCGATCCGGTCCATTCGCGCCACCCGAGGCCCAAGGCTTTGTGCCCGCGGCGCGCCCCAGGTTGCGACCGCGACCAATGCAGCAGCGGCCCCAGCAGCACCGAGCAAGGCGGCCAACCGGAATGAGGGCGCAGAATCGGCCAAGAGCGGCGTCATTACCGCAAAGCTGTCAATGGACAGGCTCAGAAACAGAGTGACGACCGAGCTGACGGCCCCTTTGGAGCTGAGATCTTCCGCCTCGGTTCCCCGCATTTGCTGCCAGATACCGCGCAAGCCGAAGATCAAGGGCACAAGTCCAAGATAGCCGATCCATTCGGGGATGCCGCTTTGATCCAGCCCGACCGCGACGGTCATGGCAAGCGACAGGACAATGGCCTGCGCAATTGCAAATCCGGCAATGGCGCGGCGTTGTTCCATGATCAGGATCAGGCCAAGCAAAACCGCCAGATTGTCGAGATTGGTCGACACCATCGCCACCCCGGCCGATATGGCAAACAAGAGGTGGTCGAACATGTCGCTACGCCATCCGCTGCAGAACCGCGCGCGCAGCGCGCAGGCCGGGGGCCTCTCCGCCACGCCCAAGACGGTCCATCGTCTCGGCCATGGCCTGCTGCTGCGTATCCGGGGTTGCTGCGACCTGTCTTAGCGCCTGGGCGATTCTGTCGGGTTGGCAGTCGTCCAGCAAGCATTCGGGCACCGTTCGGGTTTCCGAGACCAGATTGACCAGCGTCACAGTATCCAGTTTCACCATGCGTTTCGCGATCAACGTAGTCAGCCAGTTCAGATTATAGGCAATCACCATCGGCGTCGCTTGCGCGGCCAGTTCCAGAGACACCGTGCCCGATGCCGCCAGCGCAAGATCGGCAGCCGCAAATGCCGCCCTTTTCTGCGCCTGAGCCTGATCCGTGGGCAATTCCCGCGGATCGACAACAACCGGTTGCCCCGGCCAATCCTTCACCTGCTCGGTGACAGCCTCGACCATATGCGCGACGGTCGGAACCACCACGCGCGTGCCCGGGCGGTCTTGCAGATATTGCCGGAGAGCGGCCCCAAATATCGGGGCCAGCCGTTCAACCTCCCCTCGCCGAGAGCCTGGCAGTGCAAGGATGATCGGCGCATCACCCAGATCGTGATCCGCGCGGAACTGCGCAACATCCTGATCTGTCGCAACAGGTTCGTTCACAACCGGATGGCCGACGAAATCGCACTCCATCCCGGCGCGTTCCATATAGGGCGGCTCGAACGGCAACAGGGCAAGGACATGGTCGATCACCTTCGCCATCTTGTCGGCCCGCCCCGGGCGCCAGGCCCAGACGCTGGGGGCGACATAGTGGACGGTGCGGATATTGCCCGATGCCTTCACCAGTTTGGCGACCCGCAATGAGAAATCAGGACTGTCGATGGTGATCAGAACATCCGGTTGCGTCTCAAGCACCGCCTGAGCGGTCTCGGCAATCCGGCGTTTGAGGTGGAAAAACTTCGGCAGAACCTCGACCAGTCCCATAACGCTGAGCTCGGACATGGGAAAGCGACTGTTCAGCCCCTGCGCCTGCATCAAGGGGCCGCCAACACCGTCGAATGCCACATCGGGAACCAGCGCGCGCAGCCCCTCCATCAATGCGGCCCCCAACCGGTCGCCCGAAGGTTCTCCAGCGACCAGAAAGACGCGCATCAGACCGCGCGCTCTCGGACCTGAAGGAACAGGCCCAGTCGGTTGCATTCCTCGACGACACGGTCACGCTGCAACACGATTACGCCGCCCTTTTCGATCACGATACCTGAAAGCCCGGCAGCAACCGCCCCGGACACGGTGTCGGGGCCAATTGCTGGCATATCCGCGCGCCGGTCCTGATCGGGCTTGGGCCCTTTGAACAGGACACCGCCGCCCGCATCGGGCCGTTGTGTCAGGGATTGCAGCATCCATGCGGTGCCGAAGATACTCTCGACCGCCAGCGCCTGCCCCTTCAGAACCACACAAGCCTGACCGATATCGGCCGCACCCATCGCGCGCAGGATACCTGCGGCGCGATCTGCATCAGACAGATCGGCCTCGGACGGGTGTGCTTCTGACAGGCAACCAAGCGGAGGCAGCAGATCAGGCGCAATCTCATGTGCGGCCCGAACGTTCAGTCCGGCGTCTTCAAAGATGCCGATGACCGCCCGCAGCGCGCCATCGTCTCCGGACATGATGGCCTGCTGCAGGATCGGAACCAGCGGCATCGTTGCAGCGTCGATCCGCGCCGGGTCAACAACAGGGCGGCGTACCGCTCCGGCCATGCAGATCTCGGTTACGCCCCTCGTTTTGAGGTCGGCGATGAAACTGCCAAGATGTTCCAAAGGAAAAACCACATCTGCTGTCAGAGTGTCCGGTTCGAACCCCTCCATGGCGCAAATCAGCGGGCGGTCGGACAGGCACGAGACAACCGCATCCGGCAACACTCCTGTCCCCGCGATCAGAGCCAGCATCGGATTACTTCCTCGGCGTCAGGAACGAGCGATCGGATTCACCGGTGACGAAATCGACGATCCGGCGCACATATTCGCTTTCGTGATCATCTCCCAACCGCTTGGCCCGATCCATGAAGGTGCCCTCACCTTCGGACAATTCGCGAAACGCGGCGCGCAAGGCCGAGATATCAGCGCGCGCCACGCCACGCCGTTTCAGTCCGACCAGGTTCAGACCATCCAGTTCGCCTCGCGGAGCCTGCACAAGGCCATAGGGAATCACATCATTGGCCACCATTGTCAGCGCGCCGATGATCGCACCGCGACCGACACGCACAAATTGATGCAGACCGGAAATGCCGCCAACGATTACGTCATCTTCGATGATGCAGTGACCAGCCGCGCCGGCATGATTGACCATGATCACCCGGTTGCCGATCTGCACGTCATGGGCGACATGGACACCGGCCATAAGCAGGCAATCGTCGCCGATACGGGTCACACCACCGCCACCGTCGGTACCGGTGTTGACCGTCACATGTTCACGGATGCGATTGCGTTTGCCGATTTCCAAGCGGGTGTTCTCACCGCCGAATTTCAGATCCTGCGGGATTTCTCCGATGACCGAGAAATTGAAGATCACGGTGTCTTCGCCGACACAGGTATCGCCGGTCACCACCACATGAGATTTCAGCTCGACCCGGTCACCCAACCGAACTTGCGATCCGACATAACAGAACGGACCGATGGTACAGTCCTGCCCGATCTGAGCGCCGTCTTCGATAATTGCGCTGGGATGGATGCCGCTCATGTCGTCTTTTCCATGTCCCAATCGACATAGGCCGAGAATTCGGCCTCGGCGGCCACTTCGCCTTCGACGGTTGCACGACCGCTGAACTTGAAGATCTTGCCACCTTTTTTGCCGCGCACAGTTTCAACGTGCATCTCCAGCACATCGCCGGGCACGACCTTGCGGCGGAACTTACATTTGTCGATGTTCATGAAGTAGATCAGCAGCTCGCTGTCGATCACATCCATGCCGACGCCAAGCATGACACCAGCGGTCTGGGCCATTGCTTCGACAATGGTAACTCCCGGCATGATCGGAGTACCTGGGAAATGGCCCTGAAAATGCGGTTCGTTCATGGTGACGTTCTTGATGCCGACTGCGGATTGATAACCCTGAATATCCACCACCTTGTCGACCAGCAAAAACGGATAGCGATGCGGCAATATCCGCTGAATCAGCTGAATGTCTGCGCTCTTGGTTTCCGTGGTCATGGTTTGGGTGTCCTGTTCTGGATGTCTCTTTCAAGCGTGGTTAGCAATACCGCTGGGCAAGGGCAAGCCAGCCTAGTCGCCGTTGGTTGCCCCAAGGCTGGTCCCGTCGCCGATTGCAGCGTTGATACGCTCGATTGCGGCATTGGTGATGTCCGAGGCGTCCGAGCTGAGCACTACAGTCGAGCGTTCGATCACGACCGACGCCTGAGATTCACGCAACAACTCAATCAACACCGGCTGCGCCAGTTCGAAAAACTGACCGCGCGCCTCTTCTCCTCGCCGTGCCAGTACATCGAGCTTGGCTCGCTGGCTGTCTCGATGCGACTGAACTTTTTCGTCAAACGCCTGCGCAAGGGGGCGGAATTCCTCAGCAGATACAGTCGCCCGAAGCTCGGTGAGGTCTTTTTCCTCTTTGCTCAGTTCGGCGACGATCCGCTCGTTTTCCTGAGCCAACAATGCACTTTCCGTTTCTATCTCACGAAACACGCGCTGGCCAAAGGCGGATTCCGCAAACAAACGCTCGCTGGAAATCGTCAGAACACCGGTCTGCAGCACGCCCAGTTGTTGCGCGCCAGCGGGCAGTGCCGACAAAGCAATCAAAACACACAGGGCCCGCAAAGGGCCCTGTAGAAGTTTTATCAAGCCGAAATTCATTCGCGGATCAGAACTGAGCCTGAATAGTCAGGTCAAAGCTCTGTTCGTTGTCAAATTCCTCTTTCTTGAGCGCCTTTGAGAAATTGAAGCGCAGCGGGCCAAAAGGCGTGGTCCACAGAACTGAAACACCGATGACGTGGCGAATTGATCCGTTCGCTCCAACGATATCGGCGCCCGAGGTATTCACGTTGTCGATATTGTAGAGGTTTCCGACGTCATAGAATACGCCGCCCCGCAGACCCAGTTCCTCGGGCAGGCCCAAAGGGAAGTCCGATTCAAATCGCGCCACCCAGTAGTAGTTGCCGCCGATAGCATCATCCTGACCGTTCGACTGATCCCGCGGGCCGATACCGGCGGGTTCGAAGCCACGGAAGGTGTTGGGACCAAGAACGAAACGATCGATAGTCCGGCTGAAGTCGTTCCCGGTCCAATGCAACGCACCCAATTCAAGGCTTGCCCGCAGTACCACTTCTTCGTTCAGGACCCGCTTCTGAGCGATCGCACGCGCGGTTGACTTGATATATTCGTTGTCGCCGCCCAGTCCTGCCGCATCAACCCCCAGTTCAAACAGAACACCTGCTGTGGGATTCAGGCCGCCAAGACGGCTGTCATAGACATAAGAAACACCGAACGAGCTGGAAGTCCGTTTTCCCTGATCGATTTCCGATGCGATCACCGCACCGTTGGTCTGACCGCTTTGCTGCGTCATCTCGCTACGATTCCAGCCATAGCGCAAGCGCAGTGAGGACAGCTCGCCAATCGCATAGCTGAGTTGCGGATTGAAGAAGACCGTTTTCGTATCGTAGCTGGCGAAGCTTGAATTCGTTGTAGACAGCCCCAACCCAAGATCAAAGCGCAACTTACGGCCAAGCAGGTATGGTTCGGTAAAGTTGATTGCATACTGCTCCGAGTCCTGTGCGGTCGACAGAGTGACACCCAGAGTCTGGCCCCGGCCCAGGAAATTGGACTCGCTCAGACCAATCGCGATTCCGAAACCATCCGAGACCGAATAGCTACCACCAAGGCTCAGCGAGCCGGTGGGCTGCTCTTCCACATCCACGTCAACGATGACCTGGCTGGGCGACGAACCTTCGCGTGTGTCCACATCAGCGACCGAGAAGAAACCAAGTGCGCGGATCCGCTCGGCGCTCTGCCTAATCTCACGCGGGTTGAACGGGTCACCTTCAACTGTGTCGAATTGACGACGGATCACCCGGTCCAGCGTGGTGGTGTTGCCCTCAATGTCGATCCGTTCAACAAAGATGCGCGGACCGCGGGTCAATACGAACTGTACATCCAGCGTCAAATCGCGCGGATTGCGCGTCACCCGCGGCTCGACCCGCAGAAAATCGACACCGTTCTTCAGCCCCAGGCGTTCCATCCGCGCGATCGAGTTTTCGACCAGCGTTGGCGAATAGATTACCCCCGGCTTGATCTTAAGCGCTTCCTGATAGGGCGCGGCGTCCACGCCCGGGATCTCACTCACCGTAGAGATCTGACCGAATGAGAAGCGCTGACCTTCAGTGATATTCATCACCAGGAAAAACGCGTCCCGTTCGCGGGTGAATTCCACATTTGCACTGTTGACGCGGAAATCGACATAGCCGCGCGACAGATAGAAGTCGCGGATCACCTGTTTGTCGAACTCGATCCGGTCGGCAATGAAGGTATCGCCCCGCAGGAAAGTGCGCAGAACGTTGGCCTGTTTGGTTTCCAGCACGCGACGCAGCCGACGATCGGAATAAGCGCGGTTACCGACAAAGCTGACGCGCTCAACTTCGATGGTTGTCCCTTCGGCGACTTCAAACACCAGATCCACCCGGTTGTCGCTGCGGCGGATGATGCGCGGGATAACCGTGGCCGAAACCCTGCCCTGCGCCGAATAAATCTCGGCAATCAGATCCGCATCGGCCTCGGCGACCTGAGGGGTAAAGACCCGGCGGGTTTCAGAAGAGATCGCATCCAGCAGCACGTCATCCTTGACGCGGCGGTTTCCCTCGATGCTGATCTGGTTGATTGTAGGGTATTCCGCGACTTCGATGACCAGAGTATTGCCGCGCGGCGTCAGTTCGACTGTCTCAAAAACACCACTGTCAAGCAAACGCTGAAAGGCGTCGTTCAGTTGTCCGGCGGTGACGGTCTGTCCCGGTTCGATTCCTGTTCGAGAGATTATCGTCGAGGTTTGGATCCGTCGATTGCCCTCAACTTCGAAGCTGTTGATCGTGTATGACTGCGCTAGCACCGGTTGTGGAAGAACCAACAAGCCCGGGATTGCAAAGAAGAAAAAGAATACTAGTGCCTGCCACAAAATATTGCTTTGCCGCCCGCGTGAGCCGCAGTATGTGCCCGTGCCTCTGCCGTCAGTCATTTTTGTCACTACCCAGAATTTTCAGACTTTAGGTGCTGAGTAGCCCGATTGTGGCATCATGTCAAAAGTGCAAAATGCAAAAAACGGCCCGCAGGCCGTTCTTAGAAGTCAGCGTCAGTCTGCAAGAATCACAAGCCGACGATGTATCCACCAACCGCAAGCGCCAAAGCGGTCACCCCGAAGCTAAGCAGGACATCCCAATTCAAAAGAAACAGGTGGCTGAAGCCCTGATAGGATTTCTGTAACGCTCTGGTCATCGCTCTTGAGTCCATTCATACGAAAGCACCCAAGAGCATAGGCTTGAATTGCGGCAAGATTGCGTCCGAACCGTGCCAGTTCCGCCTTATTCAGCAGAACAAATCGTTGGTGACTGAGAACAGCATCAAAGACAGGATCAGCGTTACCCCAATCCCCATCAGCACGCGCAGCGCCTTATCGCTGGGTGGTTTGCCGGATACCGCCTCATAGGCATAAAACACCAGATGGCCGCCATCCAATGCCGGGATTGGGAACAGGTTCAGTAAACCAACCGCCGTCGACAAAACCGCAATGAAGAAAACAAAGCTTTGTGCGCCCTGACTGGCCATCGCACCGGATACCTCGGCGATCCCGATCGGGCCTGAAATGTTGCAGGTGCTGATCGCGCCGGTGATCATATGCCACATGCCCGAGAGTGAGCCCTGAATGATGCGCCCGGACTGAACCACTCCACCCTGCAGCGAATCCCAAAGTCCCGCCGGAACCGTTTCAGGCTCGATCATCATTCCGCCAACGATTCCGATGCGCCAATGGGTTACGAAACCGCCATCGGGTTTCGGCTCATCCGTCCGGCGTGGTGCCAGCGCGAAATCAAGATCCGCCCCGTCGCGCCAGACTGTCAGTAACAATGCCCGGCCATTCGACCCCTCAACATGTTCTTTCAACTGACCAAAGGCAAAAATCGGATCACCGTCGACAGCGGTGATCACATCGCCTTGCTGCAACTGGATATCCATCGCTGCGCTGCGCGGTGTAACCTGTTGAATCAGAGGCGGAAACAGCCAGGGTGCCTGAACATTCACAGTCTCACCATCGCGGATGACGGTATAATCCAGTTCAGGCTGTACGGGCAAAGCATCGATAAAGTCCGACCAATTGCTCTGATCATCGAAATCAGGGGTCTGAATGCCGGCGATTGCGATGATCTCATCACCCTCCTGCAGCCCCTGCTCTGTACCTGGCAGCGGTTGCAGCGCACCAACGGTCAGTGGTTCACGCGAGACACCCTGAGACCAATAGATCAGGCCGAACACCAGAATGGACATCGCGAAATTGAAAACCGGCCCCGCCGCAACAGTTGCCGCGCGCGCCCAAAGCGGGGCGCCATGCATGGTCCGCCGCAGCTCTTCCGGGGTTCGTTCGGCGATCACTTCCATCGCCTCTTCGTCTTTGCCAGAGGCCGCGTTGGCATCCCCCAGAAACTTGACGTAACCACCAAAGGGCAAGAGCGCGATCTGCCAACGGGTACCGCGCTTATCGACCCGGCTCCAGAGCACCGGACCGAAGCCGAGCGAAAACACCTCGGCATGGATGCCGGACCAGCGGCCCACGATGTAATGCCCGTATTCATGCACCGCGACGATCACGGACAGGGCCACAACAAAAGCAATGATCGTATAGAGAAGATTGCCGAATTGCGGAATCAGAGAGAGTATATCCAAAGGTGTTTATCCTGCTCGTTGCAAAGCGGTTTCATCGACCCATTTCCGTGTCAGATGGTCCGTTTGCTGTACGTTATCAAGGGTCAAAGGGGCATCAATAAGGCCGTCCGAGGCCTCAAAACGATCAAGTATCGCGGCCACCGTATCTGCCATGTCCAGAAAGCCGATCCGGCCTTTGATGAAGTGATCCAGTGCCCGTTCCTTGGCGGCGTTGAAGATGGCACCTGACAGGCCGCCACGCTCCATGACCTCTCGGGCCAGGCGCAAGGCGGGATAGCGCGCCTCATCCGGTGTTACAAAACGCAACTGCCCCAGTTTGGCGAGGTCCAGCCGTTCGACCGGCAGATTGCGCCGCTCCGGCCAATGCAGTGCATAGCCGATGGCATGGCGCATATCCGGCGCCCCCAAATGTGCCATTAAGGCCCCATCCTGAAACCCGACCAGCGCATGAACGATGGATTCAGGATGAACCAGAACTTCGATCCGGGCAGGATCGACGCCAAAGTATTCTTTGGTTTCTATCACTTCCAACGCTTTATTAAACATCGAAGCACTGTCGATAGTGATCCTCTGCCCCATGTCCCAGTTCGGATGACTCGACGCCTGTTCGACTGTTGCGCGGGACAGATCGGCCATCGGCCAATCGCGAAACGCCCCTCCACTGGCGGTAATGATAATCCGCTCGACTGTGCTGAGGTCTTCGCCAGCAAGAGCTTGAAACACCGCTGAATGCTCGCTGTCGACTGGCAATAGCCGCGCGCCATGTGTTCGGGCGGTGTCCAACACCAATGGCCCGGCACAGACAAGTGTCTCCTTGTTGGCCAAGGCAAGGGTCGCTCCCTGTTTGAGCGCTTCGATCCCTGGCGCCAACCCCGCCGCGCCGACGATGGCCGACATGACCCAATCCGCCGGGCGCGCGCCCGCTTCGATCAGGGCCGCCTGTCCGGCTGCAGCCTGCACTTCGCTGCCCGCCAGCGCGGCGCGCAGATCGTCCAGCCTGTCTTCAAATGCAGTCACCGCGATATCTGCGCCCAGCCGCTTGGCGTCCTGCGCCAGTTGGGCAATATTGCTGCCGCCGGTCAGCGCCACGACATCGTAGGCGTCGGCGTGCCTTGCGATCAGATCGATGGTGTTCTGCCCAATCGATCCGGTCGCTCCGAATATCGACACTTTCCGCATCACATGCCTCCGGGCGCGTAAATCAACCCTGCGATCAGCACAAAGACCGCCGCGCCCATCATGCCGTCAAAGCGATCCAGGAATCCTCCGTGGCCGGGGATCAGGTTTGAACTGTCCTTGACCCCGAACTTTCGTTTCACCGCACTTTCCACAATATCCCCAGCCTGACTGGCCATCGAAGCGAGAACGGATACAAGAACGAACGCGATCCCAAACCCTGCGTAGACGGCAAAGACGGTACCAACCAACGCGGCAGCGACCCAGCCGCCAACCGTGCCGGACCATGTTTTCTTGGGACTAACCTTAGGCCAGAACTTCGGGCCGCCCAGTGTCTTGCCCACAAAATACCCGGCTATGTCGGTGGCGACCACCACAAGGATCAGCCAAACCATCCAGCCAAACCCCATGTTTTCACGGATCGAAATAAAGCCCAACCCCGAGGCGGCTATCCAAAAGGCAAACACTACATAAAGACCACGCGCCTGCCGCATCTGCCCAGCCCCAACCAAGGCCGGTGCCAGCAAAAATGGCAGTTTGTAAAGCGGCGGCAGATGAAAGCTAAGGACGACCGCAAACCCCGTCAGGATTGCCAGTTGAATGGCAACGCCCTGACGTTCGGGGTCGATGATGCGCACGAGCTCCCATGTCATCAGCCCGCAGGCCAACGCGATGAATACCTCGAACCAAAGGCCACCCAGCCAGACTTCGACGGAACCAACAATGACAAGAACCGCAGCCGACAGAATCCGGGTTGTCAGATCAGACCATCGGTCGTCACTCATGCCGGAACCGCCCCGAACCGCCGCTCCCGCAAACCATAGCTTTGGCAGAGGCGTTCAAGCTCGGCAGCCGTGAAATCCGGCCACAGAGTGTCGATGAATTCATACTCGGAATAGGCCGACTGCCAGAGAAGGAAGTTTGAAATCCGCGCCTCACCGCTGGTACGGATAACCAGATCCGGATCAGGAAGAACGCGTGTATCCAGATACTTAGGCAGGGTCTCTTCATCCACATCTTCGGGACGCAGACGTCCCTCAGCCACGTCACAAGCCAGACGTTTGGTGGCGCGCGCCACCTCATCCCGACCACCGTAATTCAGCGCAACAGTAAGATGAACCAGATCGTTATCCTGTGTCTCACGTTCCAGCGAGTCCATCAGATCGGTCAGTTTCGCATCCAGACGCACACGATCCCCAATGAACCGCACCCGGATGCCGTTATCCTTCAGCGTCTTGGTTTCTTTGGTGATATAGCGGCGAAACAGGCTCATCAGCCCGGCCACTTCAACCTGCGTGCGTTTCCAGTTTTCCGTCGAAAACGCAAACACCGTCAGATACTTGATCCCCAAACCTGGACAGGCCTCAACAACCTCTCGAACGCGCCGTGCGCCCGCATGGTGGCCAAACAGCCGGGGCCGACCACGTGCCTGCGCCCAACGGCCATTCCCATCCATGATGATGGCCACATGGCGCGGCCCTGTTTCAAGCGCTGTATGAGGATCTTTCGGCATGATCAGGCTCAGACCTGCATGATCTCAGCTTGTTTGGTCTCAAGCGCCTCATCAACCGCCTTGATCATCAAGTCGGTCAGGTCCTGAACCTCGGCTTCCCACAGCTTCTGGTCATCCTCGGACAGGCCATCGGCTTTGCCCTTCTTGATCTGATCCATGCCGTCGCGCCGGACATTACGGATCGAAACGCGTGCGCTTTCAGCATATTGTCCGGCAACCTTGCCAAGCTCGCGGCGGCGTTCTTCGTTCAATTCAGGGATCGGCAGCATGATAATGGTGCCGTTCAGCTGCGGGTTAATGCCAAGCCCGCTTTCTCGGATCGCCTTTTCAACCTTGCCCACCAGCGACTTGTCCCAGACATTCACGGTCACCATCCGCGGCTCGGGCACGTTCACCGTTCCAACCTGATTGATCGGCGTCATCGAGCCGTAGGCGTCCACCATCACCGGCTCGAGCATCGAGGCCGACGCCCGCCCGGTCCGAAGCGAGGCAAATTCGGTTTTGAGGTTGGCCATTGCGCCGTCCATGCGGCGTTTCAGATCATCGGTATCCAGTTCGAAATCGTCAGACATGCTGCTCACTCCCCGTATTCAGGTGCTGTTGAGATGGGTCATAAGCCATCACAATTGGGATGTATAGCAATCATGGTCAGGAATTGTGGCAATGACCAGAACTGTTTCCTGCATTCCGCCTCTGGCCCTGCCATCAACGCCGGTCAGGGCGACTGCCTGACCAGCATTTGGTCTGTATTTGATCAGGCGTTGACGTCGACGACAACCCGCCCCTTGACCTGACCCTGCAAAATATCCGCCCCCAATCCGGGCAGATCAGACAGGGTCGCCGGATGCACCATCGCCTCAAGCTTATCCATCGGCAGATCGGTCGCGATACGCTGCCACGCACGAACACGGTTGTCATAAGGCTGCATCACACTGTCGATCCCCAGCAGGTTCACCCCACGCAGTAAGAAGGGAATCACGGTGGCGGGCAGCGCCGCACCGCCAGCCAAGCCCACAGCCGCTACCGATGCGCCATATTTCATCTGCCCCAAGACACGTGCCAACATCGCACCGCCTACGGCATCCACACAGCCTGACCAGGATTCACTTTCCAACGGGCGCTTGGTGGTCTCATTCAATTCATCCCGCGGTACGATCGTGGTCGCCCCCAGAGACTTGAGATACTCCGCCGTCTCCGGGCGCCCGGTAACCGCAGCAACCTCATATCCCAGATGCGCCAGAATAGCCGTCGCGACCGACCCAACGCCCCCAGCGGCACCGGTTACCAGGACGGGACCATGCCCAGGCTCCAGCCCGTGATCTTCCAGCGCCATAACCGCCAGCATCGCGGTAAAACCGGCGGTCCCCACCGCCATCGCCTGACGCGCGGTCAAACCATCGGGCAGAGGCACCAGCCAATCCGCTCGCGCATTGGCCTTCTGCGAATAGCCGCCCCAATGCGCCTCGCCCACACGCCAACCGGTCAGCACAACCTTGTCGCCGGGCTTGTATCGTTCATCCGACGACGCCTCGACCGTTCCGGCATAATCGATTCCGGGGATATGAGGGTAACTGCGCACCAATCCGCCCCCCTTGGGCGACATGCACAATCCATCCTTATAATTCACAGTCGAATATTCCACGGCCACTGTCACCTCGCCCGACGGCAGATCGCTCTCGCTGATCTGTCTGACCGACGCGCTTGCCAGCCCGCTCTCTTCATCTCTGTCCATCACCAATGCGTTAAACATCTGACATCCTTCCTGTTTCCCAAAACCAGATCCGCTGCTTCATCTGGCCAAAAATATCTCGGGGGAGTCGCGCAGCGACGGGGGCAGAGCCCCCTCCTCCGGTCAAATCCAGAACCCGTCCCTTACAACTGCACCCCGCACCCCATCAGGCGTCTCAACCTCAAGCGCGGTGCCCGCGTCCCAATGGCTCAGCCGCACCATCCCAATCGAGACATTGGTGCTGAAATCCGGCGACCAAGCGGCCGAGGTCACCTGACCCACCTGTTTCCCGCCGCCATAAATCGGCCACGGCCGATCACATGGGGGCACGGCGTCCCCCGCAATCTCTATCGGTCTGATCTGCTGCACTGGACCTTCTTTTGCCACCCGCAATAAAGCATCTCGCCCGATGCAGCCGATGGCCGTATGCGTATTGCAAAACTTGCCCAAGCCACATTCATGCGGCGTGTTGTCGTCGGTCATGTCGTTTCCGTAGGACAACAAACCACCCTCGATCCGCTCGATCAGATTTGGGCATCCGGCGCGCACGTTCAGATCCTCACCCTGCGCAAAAAGAGCATTCCAGAGCGGCATACCGATATCGCCGCCCTCGACATAAATCTCGAACCCGCCCTGTTTCGAATAGCCCGAGCGCGCCACGGCCAGATCCCGCCCTTCAAACTGGAACATATCGAATTTGAAGAAACGAATGTCTCGCACCCGATCCCCAAACACCCGCGCCATCAGATCATCGGCTTTCGGACCCTGAATCGCCAACGGAGAGACGTCCGGCTCGTCCACCAGAACATCCAGACGATAACCGTTCGCCACCCCCTTGACCCAAAGCAGCAAATCGCTGTCGGCAATTGAAATCCACCACCGGTCGTCCGACAATTTCACCGCAACCGGATCGTTCAGCATCCCCCCGGTTTCATCCACGATGGGCACATAAAAGCACTGACCGGGCAGCATTCCCCGCAGATCACGCGGGGTCAGCATCTGCATCAGACGTGTCGCATCGGGGCCGCGCAACTCTACCTGTCGCTCGCAGGCCACATCCCAGACCTGAACATCGGTTTTCAAATGCCGGTAGTCCGCCTCGACGCTATCAAACACGGTAGGCAGCAGCATCCTGTTATAGACCGTGTAAGCTTTGACACCGGCCGCTTCCACGCCATCTGAAAACGGCGTCCGCCGCAACCGCCGGGATAACGATATCTGGGGCACTCAGACCTCCTGAGGCAAAAAGACCAGATCACTCACCGGCGCGCCCGAGCCGACTTCGGTCAGCATCTGATGCAACTGGCCCCTGTGATGGGTCTGGTGGTTGAACATGTGGATGACGCATTGCGCGTAAGGTTTTGTGACATCAGCTTCTTTCGCCGCCGAGTACCAGGTGAAATCGCCAGTCAGAAGATCGTCAGCCAACGTCCCGGCCCATTCAGCGATCCGTGCGTCGATCTTGTCGCGCAGCGGCAGCCATTCGGCCAGATCAGCGCAGAGCGAGACACTCTCGGGTATACCGCCACCTGGCCCTTGCCCCTTGTCGAACCGAGAGATCCAGATCCAGTCGCCCCATAGCAAGTGGTTTGCCGTCCCCATAATCGAGCCAAAAAACGCGCCCCGATCCCGAGACAGAACCTCGGGGGGTAATGCTTGAAGAAATCCCGCCAACTGATTGTTTTGCCAATGACCATAGCGGGCCATCTCGCGTGCAAAGGCCCCGGTGATCATCACTTGGGCCCGTGCCAGTCGATCGGACAGATTTCGGCGGACTTGCCCCCGAAATCCCACACCCGGCCATAATCGCGCACTTTCGACTTGGTGCCGCGTGCAACAATGATATCGGGCCCCATCCAGTATTTCGAGTTCGACACCATCACCGGATGCTCGGGGTCCTTACCCGCCAGCATCTCGATCTCGCCCTGAATCTTGCGCCCGATTACGATGCGCCGCTTGGTGCCGTCACGTTCGATCACGACAGGGGCCCGCTCGGCCCCGATGATTTCACTGACCAGCATGGTGAACAAACCGGTGGTGCCGCCTGCCTGACCGCTGAATATCTGCAGCAGTCCATTATAGGCCTTGCCGCTTGCGCGCTCGTCCACATAGGCCGCGACCTTCCACTGGCCCTCTCCCATACGGCCCGGGATATCGACCAACAAACCCACATTCAGGCCCGACAGGTCTTCGCCTTCATAATGGCCGTCATCAATGATGACACCCATCCAAGCGTGGCAATGCCCCTCTGTCGGAGGGTGCGCGCCCAGCGACACCACGCAGGGACAGAATACATCGCAGGAACAGTTCAGGATCAGCTCACCCTTGATGGCCCAATCGGTCGGGCTCATTTCACGGCGCTTGGGATTTGGCATCCGGCTGTCGATCCGCTGACTGATCGGTAGCTTGTCCGATTCCGGTTTTCTGTTCTTTGCCATCGGCTTATCCTCCGTATGCAATGTGATACGCCAGCAGTCCAAAACCGCCCGCAATCAGCGCGAACCCCATGGGTCGCGTTACCGCGTGCCCGATCTGAGGAAGTTTCTCCAACACCATGAACAGGGTCGCGAGCCCCATCCACAACAAGCTCATGACGCCGCCAACAAAGCCGAGCGCCATGAAGCCCCAGCAGCAACCAACGCAGAACGCGCCCAGCCCCAGCCCCATATGCAGCCCGCCCGCGAAACCGGTCTTCCAATGCCCCAGGAAATAGGTCATCGGCGCATGGCAAACCCCATGACAGACCTCTTTCGCGCGGGTGAACTGGAAAGCACCGACCGCAATCAGCAGCCCTCCTGCCAGATAGGGTGATTTGGCAATGCCCAGCATATCAACCGCACCCCCAAACAACAGGGCCAGTTGAAGGCCGGTGATCAGAGCTGCAAAACCGACCCAGACGATGAAATAACCGGACAACACGCCCAGCCACCCTGCCCGCGTTCCATTTGCGCTGCGGATCAGGTCATCATAGCTGCGCAAGGTGGGCACCAGCGTTGGCAGCATCATCGCCGCCATCATGATTGCCCACATCCAGAACAGCAGACCAAATTCGGCCATGGGCATATACATGTCCATGCGCGGGTCCATCGCGGCCATGGCCTGCCCCATCGGGCCCGGTCTGCCGATCCAGTCCAGATCCATATCGCGGCTCATGCTGAACATCATCCACCACGCCCAAAGGATCGTGATGTAGAAGCCCAACCAAAGCGCGCTGCGGAAAACTGAGCGACTCACTTGCCTCTCCCGACTCAACTCCCTTGCTTTTCAAATGTCAGACTTTTAAATGTCAGACAAATAAAAATTCACGACTGCAGACAAAGACCATGAAAATCGACCCGCAAAGACCTGTTGATCTGTCGGCCCAAATTGCCCAGGCGATCCGGGATGCAATTATGTCTGGCCGGTTGATCGTGGATGAAAGGCTGCCGTCTGAATCAGAGCTCGCCGATCAGTTTCAGGTTTCGCGTTCGACGGTACGCGAGGCGTTGAAACGGCTTGCGGCGCAGTCCTTGATCCGAACACAACGCGGCGCGTCGGGCGGTGCGTTCGTGAACCGGCTGAACTTTGAGGACGCCTATTCTCAGCAGATCACGACCTCGACCCTGCTGCTGTCGATGAACGCCGTCAGCTTCGATACGGCCTGCGAGGCCCGCTATGCGCTGGAACGCGCCTGTGCCTCACTTTCGGCGCAGCGCCGCACCGCAGATCAGTTGGCAACGATGCGGGCCGAGATCTTCCGGCAGTCTCAACCGGGCCTGACAGATGAGGCCTTCTGTGCGTCGGACGTAGCCTTCCACCGAGCGCTGGTTGATGGGGCAGGCAATCCGGTATTATCCTACCAGCTTGCGGGCGCAGTCGAAGCCATGCAACCCTTGATGAACATGATCACCTTTACAGCGCGGTCGCGCGAAGAGATCATCGCCCTGCACACCGACATCGCCGACGGGCTGGAGGCCGGCGATGCGGCGACCGTGGATGCCGCGCTGGTCAAACTGGAAAGCTATACAAGACAATTGGCGCATGATGTCGCCGAACAGCGGCGCAAACCCGCATAAGAACCAAAGAGGACCCCGAGCAGGCTACATGACATCCGGCAATAAGACCGGAACTCTCACTATGAATTGAAGATCAATGACTTACGGGAGGACGTTATGAACCAAAGACCGGACCCAACATTTTATCCATCCGCCAAGCTGGCAATGGAAGGCCCCACCGAGACACTGGCCTTCACACTCATGCTCAGCCCCGATTTTTCGCAACCGGACGGGCTGGCTGTCGTGAACGTCGACCCGACATCGGATGACTATGGCAAGATCGTTCATCAGGTCATCATGCCGGAAAAAGGTGATGAATTTCATCACTTTGGCTGGAACGCCTGTTCTTCGGCACTATCACCGCTCAGCGGCCATGCGTTTCTGGAACGCCGGTATCTTATCATTCCGGGCATCCGGTCCAGCCGTATCTATATCATTGACGTGAAAAACCCGCTTGAGGCCAAGATACACAAGATCATCGAACCCGAGGAAGTCTTTGCAAAGACAGGGTATTCCCGCCCCCATACGATCCACTGCGGCCCCGAGGGCATCTATGTCAGCACGCTTGGCGGCGGTGGTGCAGACGGCACCGACGGCCCTCCGGGTATTTTCATAATGGATTGCGAAAGCTTCGAGATCATCGGTCGCTACGAGATCGAGCGCGGTGTGCAGGACAAGCACTATGATTTCTGGTGGAACCTTCCGCGCGACTACATGGTCAGTTCCGAATGGGCGCTGCCGCCGCAGTTCGAGAATGGGTTGGTGGCCGAGGATTTGCTGTCGAACAAATACGGCCACAGCATCCACTTCTGGAACCTGCGCAGCCGCACCAATATCCAGACCATCGATCTGGGTGAGAACCATCAGATGGCGCTGGAAATCCGGCCTGCTCACGACCCGGTCAAGCAACATGGGTTCTGTGGCGTCGTCGTGGATACAACCAACCTTCAGGGCGCGATTTTCACATGGTGGCGCAATGATGATGGTACGTTTGAGGCCAAGAAAACCATCACCATCGATCCCCAACCCGCTGATCCGGACGACCTGCCAGAGCTTCTGAAGGGCTTTGCCGCCGTGCCGCCTCTGGTCACGGATATCGACCTCAGCCTTGATGACAAGTACCTCTATGTCGCCTGCTGGGGTATTGGCGAGATGCACCAGTACGATGTGTCGGACCCGATGAACCCCAAGCTTGCCGGCAAGGTTGAAATCGGCGGGATCGTGAAGAAAACCAAACATCCCAACGGTCAGACCTTCGGCTATGGCCCGCAGATGGTCGAGATCAGTCGAGACGGCAAACGCGTCTACTGGACCAATTCGCTCTATTCCACATGGGACGATCAGTTCTATCCCGAAGAAGGTGGGGCGGCGATGGTCAAGGCGGATGTGGGCGAAAACGGTGGCCTGACGCTTGATCCCAAGTTCTGGGTCGAATTCCCCAAAGGCTATCGCAGCCATCAGATCCGCCTTGAGGGTGGTGACTGTTCTACCGACAGCTTCTGTTACCCATCGGTCTGAGTTGGAGGTTCTGATGACATCGACGGCTGGCCTCTGGCTGGCCGTTATCCTCAGCGGTGCCTATCACGGGATGAACCCCGGAATGGGTTGGCCGCTGGCGGTGTCGTCCGCCTTGATGGAGCAACGCCAATCCGCCCTCTGGCGCGCCCTCGCGGCCCTTGCCGGCGGGCATTTCGTGGCAATGCTGGGGGTATTGCTGCCTTTTGCCCTGATGGCGGTGCTGGTCGATTATCAGCGAGAAATCCGCATCGGAGCGGCGCTGATCGTGATTGCCATGGGCCTCTACATCGCGCTCACCCGCAGTCACCCCCGTTTCCTGTCGCGCATCCCTCCCAGCCGCCTGGCGCTGTGGTCCTTTCTGGTCGCGCTCGCCCACGGCGCCGCCTTGATGCTGGTGCCGATCTATCTGGGCCTGTGTGGTCTGGACGAGTTGGATGCCGGTCACAGGGCGATCTCTGAAATCATGACGACAAACGGGTTCATCGTTTTGGCTGTAGCTGCGCTTCATACTGCGGCGATGATTCTGGGTGGAGGACTTCTGGCCTTTGCCGTCTATCGCTGGTTGGGGCTGCAATTCCTGTCTCGCAGTTGGTTCAATCTGGAACTGATCTGGGCGCTCAGCCTGATCCTTGTCGGCATTCTGGGCCTGTGGTCGGCTTTGTAAGGTTTCAATTTCCTGTAAGCACCTTGTATTTCAGCCATCAAGCCGCTTTGTCGACAGCGGACAGATTTCAGGAGTTCCCGAATGCCAGACACCGCGCGCCCTACAGATTTGCTGCGACAAGGCCGGATGGTCGATTGGCAGGCCGCCACCAGCCATGCGTTCACTGGCGAGCTGGCCCAGGGCACCCTGCCTGAGGACAAGATGCGTTGGTACCTGCAACAGGATTATCAATTCGTCGGCGGGTTCGCCCGATTGCTGGCCAGCGCCATCGCTCATGCCCCGACCCTGGCCGACTGCGTGCCCGCCGCGCAGTTTCTGGCGGTGATCACCGGCCCCGAAAACACCTATTTCCTGCGCGCGATGGAGGCGCTGGGCACGACCCCCATCACCGAGCCGGCCCCTAGTACCAAGGCGTTTCAAGACCTGATGGCACAGGCCGCAGCTTCGGGCCGGTACGAAAATATGCTGGCGGTTCTGGTGGTGGCGGAATGGGCTTATCTTTGCTGGGCCAGCCCGGTGAATCCACCGAAAGAAGACCTGCCGTTCTGGTTTGCGGAATGGATTACGCTACATGCAGGCGAAGGATTCGAGGGCGTGGTCGAATATCTGCGCGGGCAACTGGACAAGGCCTGGCCGACGCTGGATGCGGACGCACAGGCCGAAGTGACGCGCCTGTTTCATCGCGCCATCGAACTGGAACGTGATTTCTTTGACGCCGCATACGCGGCCTGACGGAGAGGCAATATGATCTATGCACTGAATGCCCTGGCTGCGGTTCTGACCATTGGCTTTGGTCTTTTCGGGTTTCTGGCTCCGGCCCACACGGCCTCGGCGCTGGATTTGGCCCCCACGAACAGCACCATGGGTCTCAGCGAGATGCGCGCGTCGGTTGGCGGCCTGTTTGTTGTCACAGGAATCGTGGTGTTATGGCTGAACAATCCGATGGCTTACGTGATGTTGGGCGTGGTCTATGCCGGTGCTGCATTGGGCCGGTTCGTGTCAGTGGCGATAGACAACCCCCCGCTGGTCAAAGCGCTGACCTTTGGAGGAATCGAATTGGTTCTGGCCCTGTGGTTGATCCTCGCCAACATGAGCAAAGCTTCGTAAAGCATTGGTTTGATTAAAGGTACAGATTGCCAATCTGAGTTTGCATCGCCCCCGATCCTCACCTATATATGAGATGTCCTTCGGGACTATGGACATAAACGCGCTCGTAATAAGCGGATCGGACCCGGGGGCGGTACCCGGCGGCTCCACCAACCATCCTTCGTTTGGGGATTTTGGGGCCGAAACAGGATCGACGAACGTCTAAAGGGGTTAGCTTTGTCTCGGCTGTCTGCCACCGTTACCGGCGAAAATAGTACAATTGCAAACGACAATCGTGCTCCGGTTGCAGTTGCTGCGTAAGCAGTAACAAGACCGAAACTTAAGCCCTTGCGCCTAGCCGCGTAAGGCGGGGTTCGCAGGTACCTGGCAACAGAAACCTGCATTTCTCCGCTTATGTCTGTTTAATGCGCATAAATCAGCTGAGATTCAGAGTTTATTCACCTCTCTGGTCCATCCTTCCCCTTGAAAGACAGGAGGGTCGAGATGTCGAAATCTGACAGATTGCGCGCGTGGTATTCTGAGGTTTGGGAAAAGGGCAACGTCGACGCCATCGATCAGTTCTTTGCCCCGGATACACTGGCCGAGGGGTTGATCCCCGAAATGCAGGTCGGTGCTGACGATTTCCGCGATTTGGTCATGGCCTTCCGCCATGTGCTTGGTGAAATCTCGGTCGACCTGCCGAAAATCATCGAAACCGGAGATTGGGTGTCCGGAATTCTGCATGTCCGCACCTGCCGCGCCGATAATGGCGCCCCGCTTGAGGTGACTGGACAGGTCATGGCCCGGTTCAAGGACGACAAGATGGTCGAGGCATACAACCAGTTTGATTTCATTTCATTCTTTGAGCAATTGGGCCAGTTTCCGCAGGACACCCTACCCGTCTGTATGACCGGACAACGGCTCGACTGGGCCTGATGCGGGCCTTGACCAATGGCAACCTTCCACGCTAGCAGAAGGACAAGGGGTTGGCTTGCGAACACCCCGTGAGGCGGCAGCCCAAGTTCGCATGTATCCGAAACACAAAGGAAACATGCTATGGCTGCCCCCAATGCAATTACACCCCGTCAATTGTCCCGCCTGATCGGCACCCCTCAGGCACCGGTTCTCATCGATATACGCACCGACCCGGATTTTGAGGAAGATCCTCACCTGATCCCGGGTGCCATTCGCTTGAGCTATTCGGATCTCGCCGGGATAGGACAGCGTATCGGTGGCGCGCAATGCGTGGTTGTCTGCCAGAAAGGCAAAAAGCTAAGTCAGGGCGTTGTCTCATGGCTTCAGGCCGAATATTTGGAAGGCGGTATGTTCGCGTGGCGCGATATGCCGGATGCCCCGAGTGTGCCCGCCTCGGCCCTGCCTGCTCTGGTTGATGAAAGTTCGCTCTGGGTGACGCGGCATAGACCCAAGATTGACCGAATCGCCTGCCCGTGGCTGATCCGCCGATTTGTAGACACTCGCGCCCGCTTCCTGTTTGTCGCACCTTCGGAAATCTCGGGCGTTGTTCAACACTTTGGCGCGGTGCCTTTCGATATCGACGGTGCCGAATGGAGCCATAAAGGCGATGCCTGCACGTTTGACTCCATGCTGGACGGATTCAATCTGCGTACTGCCGCGCTGGACCGCATGGCGAATGTGATCCGCGCGGCAGACACCGATCGGCACGATCTGGCACCCGAAGCTGCCGGGTTGCTCGCCCTGTCGGTCGGAATGTCCCGCCAATATCGCGAGGATCAACAGCAGCTGAAAGCCGGCCTGCATCTCTATGACGCGCTCTATCGCTGGGCCCGGGACGGGTTCGAGGAAACCCACAGCTGGCCTGCAGGACACGGGCAATGACACCGGGCATTTCCGAGCTTATCCGAGTTTTCGGCCGTATCGGACTGCTGTCCTTTGGTGGTCCCGCGGCCCAGATTTCCTTGATGCATCAGGAACTTGTCGAGCGTCGTTCATGGTTGGACGAACAGACATATCTGCGCGCGCTATCACTGTGCATGCTGTTGCCCGGCCCCGAGGCGATGCAACTGGCCACATATGCCGGCTGGCGCTTGCGAGGTGTCGTCGGAGGATTGATCGCCGGCACCCTTTTCGTCCTGCCCGGTGCGTTGGTGATCGCGGTTCTGGTCGCGCTTTATGCCGCTTTCGGTACATTACCACTGGTCCAGGCCGGTTTTCTTGGGGTCAAGGCGACCGTCATCATCATCGTTTTACAGGCTCTGCGGAACCTGTCTCGCAAAGCACTCACCGACACCGAGCACAAGGTGATTGCCGCGCTTGGTTTCCTGGGTATCTTTGTTCTGAACCTACCCTTCCCCCTGATCATCCTGAGCGCAGCGCTGTGGGGGTATGCTACCTCGAAAGCCACTGCGATGTCTCCGACCGAGTCGCTGCCTGCGGCGTCGAACCCCATTCGAACCTGCCTGATCTGGCTGCCTTTATGGCTGGGCCCGCTGGTTCTGCTGGACCTGAGTGATCAGAGACTGCTCAGCGACCTTGGCTGGTTCTTTGCCAAGCTTGCCGTGGTCACATTTGGCGGTGCGTATGCGGTTCTGGCTTACATGACCCAAACGGTGGTCGAGACTTATCAGTGGATCAGCACCGATCAGATGATCGATGCACTGGGACTGGCCGAAACCACACCCGGCCCCCTGATCCTGGTGACACAGTTCGTCGCGATGCTGAGCGGCCAGTTAGCCGGGGGTGCCGCATTGGCCCTGGCAGCCGGAGCGGTAGCGTTGTGGGCGACCTTTGTGCCCTGTTTCCTCTGGATTTTCCTCGCCGCCCCCCATCTGGAACGGATTGCCGCCCGACCGCGCCTGTCTGCAGCAATGCATGGAATCACCGCCGCAGTGGTTGGGGTGATTCTCAACCTGTCCGTGTGGTTTGGTCTGAACGTGTTGTTTGGCGACATTCTTGGCTGGACTCGGGGACCGGTTTCGATCCCTCTGCCAGACCCGGGCACGCTGAATTTCCACGCCGTGATCCTGACACTGTCGGCCGGGCTGTTGATTTTCCGTCTGAAATCCGGTTTAGCGGCCACATTGTGCATAATGGTTCTGGCCGGGATTGGATTGCAGGTTTTGTAATCAATGCAGCCCAGCACGGCCTTTCGTTTCCGCTCGAATCCCTTATGCTGAGATCAACCACTTTCGAAGGATCAACCATGTCGGAAGACATCGACTACGGGAATCTGATGCACACGGCCATGCGGGGCCTGATCAAGACCGTCCTGAGGGACGTGTCGGAAACCGGCCTGCCCGGCGCGCATCATTTCTTTATCACATTCGATACACGGCAAGACGGTGTCGAAATTGCCGATTGGCTGCGTGAACGGTATCCGGATGAGATGACCATCGTCATGCAGCATTGGTTCGAAAACCTTGAGGTCGGCGAAGAAGGGTTTTCGATCACGCTGAACTTCGGGGATGCGCCCGAGCCGCTTTATATCCCCTATCTGTCGATCAAAACCTTTGTTGATCCGTCGGTCGAGTTCGGCCTGCGCTTCGAAAGCCCCGAAGACGAGGACGAGATGGATCATCTGCCTGCCGAAGCCCCGATCGAGGTCGACGCGGAGGAGGACCCGGAACCACAGCACGATGCCGATGTGGTGTCGCTGGACAGTTTCCGAAAATAAACCTGCTTAAACCCCGCATTGATGCGGGGTTTACTGTTTTTTCAGGAAAGTCTCGACCGAGCGGGACTTCACACCGTTTCGGAACCGAGAGAATGACAAATCCAAACCGCCTTCGGCCAGGGTCCGGTCAAATTGCTGCAGTTCATAATCTCCGGTCTCACCAATAAACAGTGAGAATACGGTCAACGTTTCGCCCTCGATCCGTCCCCAGACAAAGGGTTCGCCCTTCATCGGATCCAGCGGAACTTCATGGCCGAACACATTGCGCCTCATCGCTGCGGAATAAACGTCCGGGCGGTCCGAGGCCTGGAAATCCACCGAGTATTTGCCCTCTTTGACCCGACCGTCCGATTTATATGTGGTTGTGGTCCAGCTGATATTGAACCCGCCTTTCAGTTCCTGAATGGAAACGCTCATGTCCCGGGGGGTCGCCGTGCCGTCGGAATCTACCACATCCGCCGAACCGGTATAGTCGCCGACAAACGGCGTGATAGAGTTGGCCGCTGCCTGCTGCACCGACATGGTCAGCCACGCGGATGCGACCAGCGCGAACAAAACCCCGTAAAGAGCTGATCCAATAACAGTGACACGCATGACTGCCTCCGACGCGAGTTACCTTTCTATTTTAGCTTTCACCCGCTCACGTACAATGGCACTGTTTTCGCTAACGGAAAATATTTGTACCGACGCCTCGTCTATACCTTTGAACACGCGGCGTTTAAGGTGCGCGCAACTGGCCGATTGCGTCCTGGCGTCGCTCAGGCTAAACGGCATACAATCGCATACCCGACGGAGTGACAGATGTCTCAGACCCGCACCGAATCCGACAGCTTTGGCCCGCTTGAAGTTCCTGCCGATAAATATTGGGGCGCGCAGACTCAGCGTTCGATCATGAACTTCCCCATCGGTTGGGAAAAGCAGCCCGTGGCCATTGTGCGCGCGCTGGGCGTGATCAAGAAGGCCTGTGCGATGGAAAACAAGGCCACCGGCAAACTGGACGCCACAATCGCCGACGCGATCATTCAGGCGGCTGGTGAGGTGATCGAAGGCAAGTTCGATGATAACTTTCCGCTGGTTGTGTGGCAGACAGGCTCTGGCACCCAGTCGAATATGAACTCGAACGAAGTGATTGCGAACCGCGCCATCGAGATTCTGGGCGGTGAGATCGGTTCGAAAGACCCGGTGCATCCCAACGATCACTGCAACATGGGCCAGTCGTCGAACGACACGTTCCCCACCGCAATGCACGTCGCCACCGCAACCAGCGTGCGCGACGTGTTGCTGCCGGGCCTTGAAAAGCTGGCCTCGGGGCTGGAACAGAAGGCCGACGAGTTCAAAGACATCATTAAGATCGGTCGGACACATACGCAGGACGCCACACCTCTGACTTTGGGTCAGGAGTTCAGCGGCTATGCGCATCAGATCCGTCAGGGTATTGCCCGTGTTCATGCTGCGATGCCGGGAATTTACGAACTGGCCCAGGGTGGTACGGCCGTTGGTACCGGCCTGAACACTCAAAACGGCTGGGGCGAAGCTGTAGCGGGTCATATGGCCGAAATCACCGGCCTGCCTTTCGTGACTGCCCCGAACAAATTCGAGGCACTGGCCGCTCATGACGCCATGGTCTTCCTGTCCGGTGCTTTGGCGACGATTGCGGGCAGCTGCTACAAGATCGCGAATGATATCCGTTTCCTCGGTTCCGGCCCCCGTTCGGGCCTGGGCGAGTTGATCCTGCCCGAAAATGAGCCCGGCTCGTCGATCATGCCCGGCAAAGTGAACCCGACTCAGGCCGAAGCGTTGACGCAGGTCGCGGCCCATGTGATGGGCAACAACGCGGCGATGACTTTCGCTGGGTCGCAGGGTCATTTTGAACTGAACGTCTACAACCCGATGATGTCCTACAACTTGCTGCAGTCCATTCAATTGCTGGGCGACGCCGCCGACAGCTTCACCGAACGGATGCTGCTGGGCATTCAGGCCAACGAGCCGCGCATCGACAAGCTGATGAAGGAATCGCTGATGCTGGTCACCGCGCTGGCGCCGACCATCGGTTATGACAATGCGACCACCGTCGCCAAGACGGCGCATAAAAACGGCACCACGCTGAAGGAAGAAGCCATCGCGCTGGGCTTCGTAGATGAAGCGACCTTTGACGCGGTTGTTCGCCCTGAACAGATGATCGGCCCGAAAGACTGATGGGCAAGCCGGTTAATCTGAACCGGTATCGAAAGGAAAAAGCGCGGGCCGAGAAAAAGGCCCGTGCAAACCAGAACTCTGTAGCCTTTGGGCGCACCAAGGCCGAAAAAGACGTTGTTAAATTTCAGCAGGACAAGCTGAAACGCAACCTCGACAATCATGAGCTGGATGAATGAGCGGACGGCCCGTCAAACGCTCTCTGACCCTCAAAGGGCATCGAACTTCGGTATCCCTCGAGGATGAATTTTGGCGCGCCTTTCGCGATATCGCTGAAGAAAAAGACCAACCTATCAACGCTTTGGCCGCTGAAATTGACGTGGATCGCGACCCGGATACCGGGCTTGCATCGGCCATTCGCGTATTTGTTCTGAACTGGTATCGTGCCAAGGTTTGACGGTTGTCATTCACAGCTCTTTCCGGGTAACCTCGTCGAGAACAAAAAGGGTACATTCATGAGCAAAACGGTATTGGGTCCAGACGGTCAACCACGATGTTCCTGGTGTCAGGCGGCCCCGGAGTTCTTTGATTACCATGACGAAGAATGGGGCTACCCGGTCTCAGATGACCAGCGACTGTTCGAGAAACTGTGCCTTGAGAGTTTTCAATCCGGTCTGAGTTGGCGCACCATTCTCAACAAGCGCGAGAATTTTCGCGCGGCGTTTTGCGGCTTTGATTTCAACAAGATGGCCGCATTTACGGAAGAAGATGTTGAGCGCCTTCTGCAAGATTCCGGCATTATCAGGCATCGCGGAAAGATCGAGGCGGTCATCAACAACGCCCACCGCGCGCAACAACTGGTGGCGGAAGAAGGTTCAATTGCGGCTTATGTCTGGAGATACGAACCCGAAACTCCACCGCCCCCGCAGACCGCTTCAACCTCTGTTGAATCCATCGCCATGTCGAAGGATTTGAAGAAACGGGGCTGGAAATTCGTTGGCCCGACGACCGTGTTTGCCTTCATGCAAGCCATGGGTCTGGTCAATGACCACGCCGAAGAATGTATCGGACGTGAAAAAGCGGCGCAGTTGCGCCGCTCATTCACCAAACCTGTCTGATGATCAGACCGAGGCGCGATAGATCTTGTCGATATTCCCGCCCAATGCAGCATTGAATTCAGCATCCGACTGCTGCTTGGACAGACCTTCCGTCAAAGCACGCGAGAACGAAGCGATCATCTTGCCGTTCTGACCCAGCAGATCGCAGGCCTGCTCGGTCGAATATCCGCCCGACAGCGCCACAACGCGCAGAACGCGGGGGTGATCGGCTAGCGCATCATACAAATTGGCCTGGCTCGGAATGGTCAGCTTCAGCATGACCTCTTGCCCTTCGGCCAGTTGATCAAGGTTCTTCAGGATCTCGGCTTTCAGAATATCCTCGGCCTCGGCCTTGGTTTCCGAGTGAATGTTCACCTCAGGCTCGACAATCGGCACCATGCCCGCATCGGTTACAACGCGCGCAACCTCGAACTGTTGCGCGACAACCGCGGCGATGCCTTCGGCGTTGGCTTCGTGAATGACCGAGCGCTCCTTGGTTCCAAACACGCCCTCGGCCTTGACCAGTGTCTCGGCCAGGCCCGGAATCGGCTTCATCATCTGAACGCCGTTTGCCTGCTCCTCAAGGCCTTTGTCGATCTTCAGGAACGGCACGATTTGCTTGGCGGACCACAGGTAATCAGCAACCTTCTTGCCTGCGATTTCTTCACCCAGCGTACGTTCGAACAGGATTGCGCCGATCACTTTTTCACGGGTGAAATCATCCGCCAGAATGATGCGGGCGCGCATTTTCTGGATTTCGCCGAACATCTCTTCGTCCGAGCTGTAGTCCGATGCCTCAACGCCATAAAGCGCCAGTGCCTTGGGGGTTGAACCGCCGCTCTGGTCCAGTGCTGCGATAAATCCTGCGCCATCGGACATCTGCGCGCGCTGTTCTGCCTTGGACATAACTCTTTCCCGTTCAATATGATTCCGCATTTGCCAACCGCATACAGCAAGCGGCTGAGCGATGATAGTTTGTTAGCGCTCAATCAACCGCAACCATATGCCATCTTTCGATCGCACGGTCAGGTGCGCGACCGGTATGGGCGTTTTGCCCCGGATTGTTTCAAAGCGATAGCGCCGCAGCAGCATCGACAGGATCAGCGGCCCCTCGATCATGGCAAAGCCTGCGCCGGTGCAGACCCGTGGACCGGCAGAGAACGGGATATACGCCTCTCGCTGGCAAGTCCGACCGTTTTCAGTGGACCAGCGGGTGGGGTCAAAATCGTCTGGATTGTCCCACAGACGCTCGTGCCGGTGCAGGTGCCAAGGGCTGATCACGATCTGAGCGCCCTGCGGAATGTCCCGGTTGCGGAACTGTTCCGGGCATGTGGTTTCTCGCACCATCATAGGCACCGGAGGGTAAAGGCGCAGCGCTTCGCGGAACACATCGCGACTGAGCTTAAGCTGTGACATCACCGCGAATTCTGCAAATTCCAGCGCCTGCGCCTCTGCCGCCACCTTCTCTTGCCAATCGGGGTAGAGCGCCATCAGATACAAAGTCCAGGCGAGAGCCGATGCACTGGTTTCGTGCCCGGCCAGGAAGAAGATCGCGACCTGATCGATCATTTCCTCTGTATCAAAGCATTTCCCTGTCTCGGGGTCCGGCGTTGTCATGATCTTTGTCGCCAGATCATTCGGCGCCTCGCCCGCTTTGATCGCCGTCGCGCGTTCGCCGGTCAACCGACCGATCAGATCGCGGATTTGTCGCGCGGTCTGACGCGTTTGGCGAGCATGAAGCCGCGGCATCCATCGCGGGAGCGGAATGAACGCGGCAAGGTTCAACAGCGGTTGTGCGCGCTGATATGTACGGAATTTATCGAACACCTGCGCGGCGACTGCATGGTCAATCGGCACCGAGAACAGCGTGCGGAAGATCACATCGGCGGCCACATGACTGGTGATCTCTTCGCATTCCACCGTCTGACTGGTTTGTGCGCCCATACGGTCTGCGCAAGCCTGCGCCGCAGCGACCATTGCTGGAAAGCTGTCTTTCAGCCGACCGCCTTCAAACGCCGGGTCAATGATCCGCCGCTGACGCTTCCAGGTCTCCCCATTGGTCAGGAAAACCGATTCCCCTAGCAAAGGACGCAACCCCTCGCTGATACGGTTGGATTTGGGAAAGGCATCTGGCCGGTCTTTCAACACGGTTCGGATCAGATCGGGCTGGTTGATCATGTAGGATCGAAAGAACGGCGTCCGAAACTCGGCCATCCATGCGCGATAAAGCCGCTGAGGTTGCGCGGATAACAGATCCTGCCGGAACAGGCGCAGATACCGCCACAAAGAGACCTTGTCCGGTCGTGCCTGTGGCTTCGGCGGCCTCATACGCGCACCGATGTGTATTTTGATACCGGCCTTTCGATCCGCGATTGCGAGGGCGCACGGCCTTGAAAACGGCTGGCCAAGGTGTGGGGCCCGGCGGTGATGCGGAAATAGTCGTAGTCTCCGGGATGGTCAAAAGCGCAGAGATATTGAAAATGCAGACGGAAGAACCGCCAACGCAGTTGCCTCCAACGCTCGGCTGACAGGGTTTGAGTGAAGGCGGCCGACAAAACAAGAGGGCCTCGTTTGTCGGCGGTCGCGACCCCGCTGACCGACACGGGGTCGCATAAGGCAAAGGCGCAGCCATCCCCCGGTGCGGACACGTCCACCCATGTCAGATCGGGATGTTCTGACAGATAGCGCAGGTCTGCACGTAAGCCGGTGGCCGCCGGCAGGAACGAAACCATCGGAACGACCTGCCCCAAGGTCAGGAAAGACAGCACCGGACCGCCATCGGGGACCTTTTGCCGTCGCAACAGCTCTGCCAGAACCGAGACGCCCAGATGAGCACCCGAGCTATGGCCCACGACCAGCACCTCATCCAAATCGCTGCCGAGGGCGTCTGAGATCAGATCAGAGAATTGCGCCAGCCGTTCCTTCATCTCGGGCGCATATGCCCCACGCAGTCGGGCAGAATGCGCGTAGTCATGCATCAGATAATAGGCAAAAAGCCGATTATCGAGCTTTCGAAACCAATGAAGCAGCGCATAGGCTGCCCCTATCGCGAGTGGCAGGCCCCACCCTCCGACCAGAGGATGCGACAAGGCGTATAAAGCCCAGGCAAGACCCAGCGCTGCAATCAGTTGCAGCAGCAGCATCCCCACCGGGTATAGCGCCGCGATCACCGGCCCTTTGCGCAGTTGCATCAAACGCCAGAGCGTTCCTGTTGAGATATAAATCCACGCAGTGCGGGCAAGCTGCAGATAGGTCGCGGGGATCGAACGCGCCATGCTCTGACGCACGAGATCGGACCAGACCAGCACATCAATCTCGGCCTCGACCAACGCGCCATCCTGTTGGGACCGAATATGCCAGCCATAAAGGTCGCGCCCTGTCCGACCCCGGATGGCTATGTCATAGCCCGAGATGGCAGCCTGAGCGTTCCCTTCGGTCCGATAAAGCTCGCGATATCGACGCGGGTGAAACGGGTCGTAACCGGGGATGTAGAATACCCGGCGCCTGCGCACCTCTGGATAGGTTTGTTGACTGCTCATTAACCCGGCCCTCTGCCGTGTAGATTAGCGCAGAGTGATGGCTAGAGTAAGACCCGCCATCGCCACATCCATGTTTAGCGCCAGAGGGCTAACCGAAAGTGGCCAGAACCGGGAAAGTTTCAAGCAGCCACCAGCTGAATTCGGTGAAGAGACCTGTGATCAACATGATGCCTACGAACAGGAGCAGCCCGCCCATCACCTTTTCGATCGTCGCCATATGCGGTTTGATCCGGTTCATCACCGCCATCGAGCGGTTCAGGAACATGGCCGCCAGCAGGAAAGGAATGCCAAGCCCCGCCGCATAAACACCCAGCAGCAAGGTGCCCCGTGCGACCGAAGCTTCGGACGCGGCCAGAGACAGAATTGCACCTAATTGGGGCCCGATACACGGCGTCCAGCCGAAGGCAAACGCAAGACCCAGGATATAGGCGCCAAAGATCGAACCACCGGAATCTCCGGTCTCAACCCGGGCTTCGCGATCCAGCAGCGGGATGCGAAAGACGTTGAGAAAATGCAGACCGAAGACGATTACCACGGCACCGGACAGCTTGGCGAAAAGCACCTGATTCTGCAGAACAAACGCCCCGAATGCCGAGGCGGTAAAGCCGAGCAGCAAGAAAACCGTCGACAGCCCCATGACAAAGAACAACGCCGCCAGTGTGGCCTTGCGCCGCGCGCGCACCTCATCCTTCATCTCATTGATCGAAACGCCGCTCATATAAGCCAGATAAGGCGGTACAATCGGCAACACACAGGGCGACAGAAAACTGATCAACCCGCCCAGCATGGCGATGAACATGGCGGGCAGCAGCCCTGCGTCGATGATATCTATTCCGAACATGGATTAGCACATATGGTATCAAGTCGGTTTCGTCACGGGGCCATTCAGTCACATCCTCGTGGCTGTATGTTGCATGCTGGACAGCATCGCGTGTTGGAAATATCTCAATCACATGACTGATGAGACCGAGACACTCGACGCGTTGGGGCTGTTATGCCCCCTGCCCGTTCTGAAAGCCCGAAAACGGCTAAAATCCCTGCCCGCCGGAGGGTTGCTGCGCCTGCTGGCCGACGACCCAGCGGCGATCATCGACGTGCCGCATTTTTGCAGCGAGGCGGGGCATACGCTGATTTCACAGGAGTCGACGGGCGGGTATCAGGTCTATCTGATCCAGAAATCCGGCTGACAAATACGAAAAAGGCGGACCAGATGGCCCGCCCTTTCGATCACTGTCCCAGTGACCACCAACCGCGCCGTTTCGGCTTGGCGGGGGCTGGCTCGGGTTCTTCCGCAACGGTTTCAAGAACAGGTTCCGGCGTTTCTTCTGCCGGGGCATCCTCTGCAACTTCTTCTTGCGCTACCGGCTCTGCAACGTCTTCTGCTTGCGCTTCAGGTTCTGCTGATTGCTCGGTTTCCGCGTCGGTCGCTGCCACAGGTTCTACAACCTCTTCTGCTTCAACTTCCGGCGTCGCATCGGCTTCATCGGATTGGGCAACTGGTTCGGATGGCTCAGGCGCGTCTTCCGCGGTCTCCGCCTGAGTTGGCTCAGGTGTCGGGGCAGCCTCTGACTCGGCGGGCTGAGTTTCTTCAGTCGCTGCCGTTTCCGCATCTTTTTTGCGACGACGTGGCGCACGACGTTTCTTGGGCTTCTCTGCCTCTTCAACGGCCTCGACAGCCGGCTCAGCCTCAGCGGCCTTCTCCTCGGCGGTTTCATCGTCTTTCGCCGCATCCGGCGATGCCGCGTCATCCGCGTCGCCCTCTGCCGCCTCAGCGCTACCCTCTGCGGCTTCTGCATTGCCCGCATTCTTCTTACGACGACGCCGACGCCGCTTGCGCTTGGGCTTCGCCTCATCTTCAGTCTGAACGTCGGAATCTTCGACGGCCTCTTCCTCTTCCGAGGCATCGACCATATCCATCAGCGTGGCATCTACCGAGACCACAGGCGCAGTCGCTTCGGGCACCACCCGGCTGGCCGTCTTGAATTTCTCCATCGAGAAATCGGGGCTGACCAGATGCACATCACCTTCGATCCGCACCGACAGGCCATAACGCGACTCGATCTGGGCGATATGCTCACGTTTCTGATTCATCAGGAAGTTGGCGATGCTGACCGGGCAGCGCACCAGAACCTCGCGCGAGCGGCGGCGGGTGCCTTCCTCTTCGATCTGGCGCAGGATCGACAGCGCCATGTTGTCGTCCGAGCGGATCAGGCCGGTACCATGACAGGCAGGGCACGGCTGAGTCGTCGCCTCGATCATGCCGGGGCGCAGGCGTTGGCGGCTCATCTCGAGCAGGCCAAAGCCCGAAATCCGACCCACCTGAATGCGGGCGCGGTCGGTTTTCAGTTTCTCTTTCAGGCGCTTCTCGACCGCCGCGTTGTTCTTGCGCTCGTCCATATCGATGAAATCGATGACGATCAGACCGGCCAGATCGCGCAGACGCAGCTGGCGCGCCACCTCTTCGGCAGCCTCCAGATTGGTCTTCAGTGCCGTCTCTTCAATCGAGCCTTCCTTGGTCGCCCGGCCTGAGTTCACGTCAATCGCCACAAGCGCCTCAGTCACGCCGATCACGATATAGCCACCGGACTTCAACTGCACCGTCGGGTTAAACATGCCCGCCAGATAGCTTTCCACCTGATAGCGCGCGAACAGCGGCAGCGCGTCTTCATACCGTTTCACGTTTTTGGCGTGGGACGGCATGATCATCTTCATGAAGTCCTTGGCGATGCGATACCCGCCCTCGCCTTCAACCAGAACTTCATCGATATCGCGGTTATAGAGGTCGCGGATCGACCGTTTGATCAGATCGCCTTCCTCGTAAATCTTCGCGGGCGCAATGGATTGCAGCGTCAGTTCACGAATCTGCTCCCACATGCGCTGCAGGTATTCATAGTCGCGCTTGATCTCGGATTTCGTCCGTTTGGCACCTGCCGTGCGCACAATCAGCCCCGCACCAGTCGGCACATCGATTTCCGAGGCGATATCTTTCAGCTTCTTCCGGTCTGCCGCATTGGTGATCTTGCGGCTGATCCCGCCACCACGCGCCGTATTGGGCATCAGCACACAATAGCGGCCGGCCAAAGACAGATAGGTTGTCAGCGCAGCACCCTTGTTGCCGCGCTCTTCCTTGACGACCTGCACCAGCAGGACCTGACGTACCTTGATGACTTCCTGAATCTTGTACCGGCGCGGGCGCGGTTTGCGCGGAGGACGGATATCCTCGCTGTCATCTTCATCCGCCACGGATTCGATGGTGTCATCCTTCGCGGATGCGTCGGCGCTTTTCTCTTCGGCGTCATCGTCCGCGTCCTGATCATCGTCAGAAGGCGCCGCCTCTTCGTCCTCGGCTTTGGCGTCAGCCTCACCCTCGTCAGAGGCCTCTTGCGCGCTGTCATCAGCGGTTTCGGTAAAGTCCTCGTCCGAATCCTCGGCGCTCTCAACGCCCGGTTCCTCTTCCTGAGAGGCTTCTTCCGAAACAGGCGCTTCGGCTGGCGCATCCTCAGTTACAGGCGCGTCTCCATCTTCGGGTTCTTCCACCGGGGTCTCGGCAACGATCTCCATCGGAGATGTCCCCTCGGGCACATCCGCCTCTTCACCGTCATCAAGATCGATGGTTTCCATGCCGGTCGGTTCGGACGAAACCTCCAGCGTCTCGACCGGATCGTCTGTCTTGACGTCGGCCGCCTTCGATCTCGAGCGCGACCGGCGTTTCTTGGGCTTGGCCTCTTCGGCCTCATCACGCGCCTTCATCGCCTCGGCATAGGCACGTTCTTCCTCCATCAGCGCCTCGCGGTCGGCGACGGGGATCTGATAATAATCGGGATGAATCTCGGAAAATGCCAGGAAACCATGCCGGTTCCCGCCATAATCCACGAACGCCGCCTGCAGCGACGGTTCGACCCGTGTTACTTTTGCAAGATAGATGTTGCCAGCAAGCTGGCGTTTGTTTTCGGATTCAAAGTCAAATTCCTCAACCTTGTTTCCGTCGACCACCACGACGCGGGTTTCCTCCGCGTGGGTGGCATCGATAAGCATTTTCTTAGCCATTTGTCCTTGGTGCACCGCGCCAAACGCGTTGTCCTGACCCGTCCGGGTGGACAGGCGCTTTTGGGGAGGTGTCTTGTACGGGCGATATCGGACGGCGCGCAGCAGGGTCTGGCGCCATGGCCCCCTGCCCGTATACTCAATCGTTGCGCGCGCGTCATCGCGGTTCTTCTCCGACAGGCGCGTGTGAACGCAGCCCGCCCATTTATTCCTTTCACCCGCACAGGCGGGTTCAGGCGTTCATCTGCCCCATAAGGGGCACAATCGGTCTGCCGTGCCGCGCGGGATTGTTCCTGATCATCGGCTCAGCAGCGAAACTCAAAAATACGGGGCTTGCAGGCGCAATTTACCCGGCCCGTCCGCTCACAATAAAGGCAGTCCTGTGGAAAAGACAATGGGCAAACTGCATCCCCACCTGCCGGATCCACAGGATCCACTTCATCTGGCGATAAATATCCCGGGGGTGAATTGAGCCGAAGGCTCAAGAGGGGGCTGGCCCCCTCCCCGCCCTCACAGATAGTCCGACCTTTGAAGGCCATATTTGGCCATCTTTTCATTCAGCGTCCGGCGCGGCAGGCAAAGCTCATCCATCACCGACGCGATCGAGCCCTTATGACGCCGCATCGTGTTGTCGATCAGCATCCGTTCAAACGCTTCGACATATTCCTTCAGGGGTTTGCCTTCGGTCGTCATCACCGGCTGCATTTCTTCATGATCCGACATCAGAAGCGACGCAATGGTACCCGACCCGCGCCGTGACTGCAGCACAGCCCGTTCCGCGATGTTGATCAGCTGCCGCACATTGCCCGGCCAAGGGGCCTGCAACAATTGCGCCGCTTCCTGCGCGCTGACCTGCGGCGCGTCACAGCCGTATTCCTCGGCAAATTGCTCGCTCAGTCGCGTGAACAGGGTCAGAATATCCTCGCCTCGCTGACGCAGTGGCGGCATGGTGATGCGCAACGCTGCAAGACGATAGAACAGGTCGGGGCGGAGCACGTCTTCGCTGGTCTTGCCTGCTTCCTGCAGGTTCGAGATTGCGACGATCCGTGTTTCCGCCGGGGTGCCCTGCTCATTCATCACGCTCAGCAACCGGGCCTGCAGCGTGTCGCTCAGCGCCTCGACATCCTCCAGAACCAGCGTACCGCCACGCGCCTCTTCGATGGCGGGCAGTTGCGTGTCCTCGGGCAGCATCGGGCCGAACAGACGTTTCGACAACGCCTCTTCCTCAAGCGCCGCGCACGAAACCAATACGAACTTCTTCCCGGCACGGCTGCCCACGGCGTGCAGAGCATGCGCCACCAGCGTCTTACCCGTTCCGGTTTCGCCGTCGATCAGGACATGACCATCCGCCTGCCCCAGATCCAGAATATCCTCACGCAGCCGCTCCATTACCGGGCTGGCCCCGATCAGCTTGTTCATGATCTGGGTGCCGCCGGACAGCTCGCGCCGCAGGGCGCGGTTGTCCAGCGTCAATCGGCGGGCATTGCTGGCGCGTTTGGCCAGCTCGGACATGCGGTCCGGGTTGAAGGGCTTCTCCAGGAAATCGAATGCACCGACGCGCATCGCCTCGACCGCCATGGGCACGTCCCCATGCCCGGTGATCATGATCACCGGCAGAGTACTGTCAGCGCCCATCAGTTTTTTCAGCAACTGAATGCCGTCCATGCCGGGCATCTTGATGTCGGAGATTACGATCCCCGGATATTCCGGCCCAAGCACTTTCAGCGCATCCTCGGCGCTGGCAAAGGTCTCGGTGTCATAACCCGACAGAGCCAACCATTGGCTGATCGACTGGCGCATGTCCTGTTCATCATCCACGATGGCGATTTTCATGGCCTGTGCCATA
Organism: Ruegeria sp. L12; assembly: GCF_056531745.1. Classification (NCBI taxonomy): domain Bacteria; kingdom Pseudomonadati; phylum Pseudomonadota; class Alphaproteobacteria; order Rhodobacterales; family Roseobacteraceae; genus Ruegeria; species Ruegeria sp. L12. Next base: position 367,419 of record NZ_JBQFMH010000002.1, on the reverse strand, counting down.
GTCACTTCCTTTACTCCGCGGCCTCAAGACCGTCGCTTCCCAGTATGGGCAATTGCATCTCAAACACCGCGCCGCCCTGTTGGCCGTTGCGCGCGGTCAGCCGTCCGCCATGGTCGTTCACGATCCCGGACGAGATGGCAAGCCCCAGACCCACGCCGTCTCCTGGGCGTTTGGTCGTGTAAAACGGTTCAAACAGGTTTTCGATGTCTTCGATCCCGTAGCCATTGTCGCGCACGGTCAATATTGCGGTTTCACCCGCAGCAAGGATGATCTCGACATCCGGTTCCTGTACAGATTTGGTGGCGTCCAGCGCATTGCGCAAGAGATTGACCATAACCTGTTCAATCCGCATCCGATCTCCCATCACTATAACAGGTTCTTCGGGCAAAATCTGCGTGATCTTCACATGGCGCTGACGCAGCTGCGGTTCCATCATAGACAGGCTCGAGGCCAATGCTTCGCCAAGATTTACAGGCGAAAACGCGTCTGCCCCCTTGCGGGCATAGGATTTGAGCTGACGTGTGATCGCCCCCATCCGCTCAATCAGCCCGTCAATGCGGCCAAAGCTGGCCAGCGCCTCTTCGGGCCGATTCCGGCGCAGCAGCAGGCGGGCACCCGCCAGGTAGGTTTTCATCGCCGCCAGAGGCTGATTCAACTCGTGACTGACGGCCGCCGACATCTCGCCCAACGCGGCCAGTTTCGAGCTTTGCGCGAGGGTCTGCTCGGCAACTTCCAGCGTCTTTTCAACCCGTTCGCGCTCAGCAATTTCCCGCTGCAGTCTTGCGTTCAATGCGCGAAGCTCCGCCGACTCGCGTTGGAACAAAGTCATGCGCGACGTGGCCCTGCGGCTGAGCGCATAAAAGGCCAGCGCCAGAAGAATCGCAAAACCCATGATTTCCAGCGCCAGAACGCTGTTCACCTTCTCCCGGATCGAAGAATAAGTGGTGAACGACGTCATCTGCCAGCCACGGAACGGAATGCGCGTTTCCATCCGCATCACGGCCTCGCCCTGCAAATAGGCATCGGGCGGCAGCGCATGCCAATCGGTCGTGGCCCGGATCGCGCGCTGGATTGCGCCTTGTGGCGGCTGCCGCAGAAGTGCGCCGCTTTCGTCCAGCCCGCGCCATTGTGGTTCGGTCGACAGAATGATCGTACCGGTACTGTCCCTCACCATCACCGCATCGGAGATACCGGCCCAGGCACGTTCGAATTTCTGCAGATCGACCTCAACCACGATCACGCCAAGAATTTCGGCATTTGCTTCGATCCGGCGCGAATAGACAAAGCTATAGCCGCCCGCTTCACGCGGAATGACTGAGAATATCGTCGCGTTTGAACGCATCGCATCGATGAAATAGGGCGTGCCGCGATGCCCCTCGCCCAGACGATTGCGATCAGTCGCCGCCACGGTCAACCCATCACGGTCCAGCAAGACCAGCGAAGCCGCGCCGATCTCTTCAACAAAGGAAATCAGGCGCTGGGTCGACAGCGTATAGTCGCTGGATTGCAGGGCCGAGATCAGCGTCGGATCGCGAGACAGCAGTTGCGGGACAATCGAATTGCGGCGCAATTCACTCAGCAGGTTGCCGGAATACAACGCCAGGCGCAGCTCGGCCCGGTTGCGGGTGGATTCGGTGAAACGACTGGTCAACAGGCTGTTGGTGATCCACACCGTCGCCACAGTTGCGATCAACAGCAAGAAAACGGCAAGCCGCAGCCGCCAGCCCATAGGCGAGCCGCGAAGCCGGTTCAGAAATCCAGCGCTGTTTGATTGATCGTCCGCACTCATGCCCAGACGCTACGCGTCCCGACCGATGACCTCAAGTCACGCTGGCGCCAGCACCCCGGCCAATGCGCGGAAGAGCGCCGTTCCATCCGTGCCTCCGTGGCCTGAATCCGCCGCCCGTTCGGGGTGTGGCATCATCCCCAACACGCGTCGGTTGTGGGACAAAATACCCGCAATATCATCGCGCGAACCGTTGGGATTGTCGGCATAGGTGAAGGCAATGCGGTCCTGATCTTTCAGCGCCGCCAGCGTCTCATCATCCGCAAAATAATTGCCGTCATGATGCGCAATCGGAATATCGATCACATCCCCGGCATTGTAGCCTTCGGTAAAGGCGCTGGCGCTGGTCTCGACTTTCAGGCCGATGGTCTTGCAGATGTATTTCAGACCGGCATTCCGCAGCAACGCACCCGGCAGGATACCAGTTTCTGTCAGGACCTGAAAACCGTTGCAAATGCCAACAGCATAACCGCCCCGTTCGGTATGAGCGGCCAGCGCCTTGCAGATCGGCGATTGCGCAGCAATCGCACCGCAGCGCAGGTAATCACCATACGAAAAGCCACCCGGCACGCCGACAATGTCGACGCCCTCGGGCAGTGTGGCATCCTTGTGCCAGACCATATCAACCGAGAACCCGGCCTGTTCGAAAGCAACGGCAAGATCGCGGTCACAGTTGGACCCGGGGAATACGATGACGGCTGCGCGCATGGCGGACCCTCCTAAGAGACAAAATCGGTGACAACGGCGACACCCGGAGGCGTAGGATTGTCAAAGGCAGCAAGCTCGGCGCTTGCCTGGTTCAGAGTGATCTGGCGGGTGACCAGCGGGCTCAGATCAACGCCTCCGCCCGCGATCAGTGACAACAGCGACGGATAGCGCCAACTGGGCATTCCGCGCGTTCCATAGACGGATAGTTGGCCGGAATAAAGAACATCCATAGGCAGCGCCATCGTGGCGTGATCGCCCGCAGGCATACCGATCTGCACCATCCGGCCCAGTTTGCGCAACGAACGCATGGCCGAGACGGTTGTGACTTCGATACCCAGGGCCTCGATGGCAACATGGGCGCCGCCTGAGGTCAGATCCCTGACCGCTTGCGGTGCGTCGCAGCTGGCCGCATTGACCACCGCATCAGCCCCGAGGCTTTCCGCATAGGCCAGCTTGTCATCGGCGATATCGACCACCACGACACGCGCGCCAAGGGCCTTGCCCAGCAGCAGGGCCGAGATACCGACACCTCCGCCACCAAAGACAGCCAGCCATTCTCCGCCCTGTAACTGTGCCCGCCCGACCAAGGCCTGCCACGCGGTCGTCACCCGACATCCCAGCGCTGCTGCGACTTCAGGGGGCAAAGTGTCTGGCAAAGCGGTCAGGTTGGCGTCAGCGTGAGCGACCGAAATGAACTCGGCAAAAGCGCCATCGCAGGTGAACCCCGGCACGACCTGATCGGTGCAAATCGTTTGATAACCCTGCGCGCAATCCGGGCAGTGACCGCAGGCCAGAATGAAGGGCGCAATGACCCGATCCCCAACACGCCACCGGTTGACCCGGCGGCCAACGGCAACGACCTCGCCGCAATATTCATGACCGGGGGTTATGGGAAGAACAACATCCGGGTCCGAACCGGACCATGCGTGCCAGTCTGACCGGCAAACGCCACAGGCCAGAACCCGCACGACCACGCCGTCTTCCGCCGGTTCCGGGTCGGGAACCGTCGTCACCTCAAGCGGCTGTCGATAAGAGATCAGACGCGCCGCCCGCATCCGTTCAGACCAGTTCGATCTCGTAGCGTTCGATGACGGTGTTGGCCAACAGCTTCTCGCACATCTCGGTCACATCCGCCTCGGTTGCGCCATCGGCGAGTTCCAGATCGATGACCTTGCCCTGACGCACACCTTCGACCTGATCAAAACCCATCGCACCCAATGCGTGACGCACGGCCTCACCCTGCGGGTCCAGAACCCCGTTCTTGAGCATCACATGCACTCGTGCCTTCATGGTCGAAAACTCCAGTCGAGGACCGCCAGCCGGTCCGTTTCATTGCGCGCGGGATATCCCGCTTGGATCTGTCGGACAACCCCGCCGATACTGGGCGGGATCAGTTGATCAGCGTTGGCTTCGTCACGTTGGTCTTGGGCAGAACACCCAGACGGCGAGCCACCTCGGAATAGGCATCCGTCAGGCTGCCCAGATCGCGCCGGAACACGTCTTTGTCCAGCTTCTGACCGGTCTCAATGTCCCACAGACGGCAGCTGTCGGGGCTGATCTCATCGGCGACGATGAGGCGCTGATAGTCGCCTTCAAAGATCCGTCCGATCTCGATCTTGAAATCGACCAGTCGGATGCCGACAGCCAGCATCACGCCGCTCATGAAATCATTCACGCGCAGCGCGAGGCTGAGGATATCGTCCATATCTTGCTGGCTGGCCCAACCGAAGGCCGCAATGTGTTCCTCGGTGACCAGCGGATCACCCAAGGCATCATCCTTATAGCAATATTCAACGATCGGACGCGGCAGCTGCGTTCCCTCGGCGATGCCCAGACGTTTCGACATCGAACCGGCGGCATAGTTACGCACGATCACTTCCAGCGGCACGATCTCGCAATTGCGGACCAATTGCTCGCGCATGTTGAGGCGGCGGATGAAGTGGTTAGGAATGCCGATCTGTGTCAGGCCGGTCATGAAGAATTCACTCAGGCGGTTGTTTAAAACACCCTTGCCGTCGATGACATCTTTCTTTTCGGCGTTGAACGCGGTGGCGTCGTCCTTGAAGTACTGCACGATCGTACCCGGTTCAGGGCCTTCATACAGAATTTTAGCCTTACCTTCGTAAATCTTCTTGCGACGCGCCATGAGCGACCTTTCCAGACTGGCGAAAGGGAATGAGTCCCTTCACGTTGGCGCCCTCATAGTGCAAGCCCCGCCTTCCCGCAAGTTCAGCGACCCGAGAGGGTTTGACGCAGCGCAAATACCTTGCGCCCGGGGCGTCGTATAGTCATATCATCAGGAAAGAGATTGCAATCCAAGGGGTCCCCAACCAATGACCACATTCGACGAACGTGAAGCCGCGTTTGAAAGCAAATTCGCCCATGACGAAAAGATGCAGTTCATCGCACGTATGCGCCGCAACCGGTTCATGGCAGTCTGGGCATCGGCGCTGAAGGGCGAAACCGTTGAACAGGCACGGAAATACGGTCAGGAACTGGTCCATGCCGATCTGCAGAATGTCAGCGAAGACGATGTTGTCGAGGCAGTCAAAGGCTATCTTGGCGATCTCGCAGACGAGGCCAAGATTCGTTCGAAAATGGCTGAACTTCTGGCCGAGGCCAAAGAACAGGTGATGGCGGAAGCCGAACACTGATGGCCTGAAATTCAAAACTCATGATCTTCATGAGAATTATGAGTTTGATTTGACGCCTCGGTCGTGAGACACGGGGCGTCTCATATTTTACGGGCTCAGGCCCTTAATTTTGGAATACCCCAATGACAAACGCGCTCAGCAAGCTTCTGGAAACTGTTGATGTCATCCTCGCGGATGGCGCGACTGGCACCAACCTGTTCAACATGGGCCTGCAATCCGGCGATGCGCCCGAATTGTGGAATGTCGAGGCACCCGACAAGATTCGCGCGCTCTATCAGGGCTCGGTCGACGCAGGCAGCGATCTGTTTCTGACCAACACGTTCGGCGGCACCGCAGCGCGGCTGAAACTGCATGGCGCCCAGAATCGCGTGGCCGAGCTGAACCGCATCGGTGCCGAGCTGGGCCGTGAGGTCGCCGACAAGGCGGGCCGCCCGGTGATCGTGGCAGGCTCGGTCGGCCCAACCGGTGAGATTATGGAGCCGGTCGGCAGCCTGACCCATGCCGAAGCGGTCGAGATGTTCCACGAACAGGCGGACGCCCTGAAGGCGGGCGACGCAGATGTTCTGTGGCTGGAAACCATCAGCGCCCCGGAAGAATTCCGCGCCGCCGCCGAGGCCTTTGCGCTGGCCGATATGCCCTGGTGCGGCACCATGAGCTTTGACACCGCCGGTCGCACAATGATGGGCGTGACCTCATCCGATCTGGCGACGATGGTTGAAACCCTGCCGAATCCGCCTTTGGCCTTTGGGGCCAATTGCGGCACCGGAGCTTCGGATATTCTGCGCACCATTCTGGGGTTTGCAGCGCAAGGGACCGAACGCCCGCTCATCTCCAAAGGCAATGCAGGCATTCCGAAATATGTAGATGGCCACATCCACTATGACGGTACGCCCGAATTGATGGGACAGTACGCGGCGATGGCCCGTGACGCCGGGGCCACCATCGTGGGCGGATGCTGCGGGACCATGCCAGCGCACCTGCGGGAGATGCGCAAAGCACTGGATACACGGCCTCGCGGTAACCGTCCGACTTTGGATGAGATCACGCTCGCGCTTGGTCCGTTTACCTCCGCCTCGGATGGAACCGGGGACGATGCAGCACCTGAACGGCGCGCACGTCGCCGTCGCCGGGCTTAATCAGACACTCAGCGCCCCTCGAATTTCGCGGGGCGCTTTTCAAGAAATGCAACGACGCCTTCCGCAAAATCCCGCGTGCGGCCGCATTCCCCCTGCAGATGCGCCTCGGCCGCCAGTTGCTGCGGCAACGTCTTGTCATAGGTTCCCCGGATCGCCTGCTTGATCGCGCGGAACCCGGCCGTCGGGCCATTGGCCAGATAGGCCGCCCGCTTGCGCCAATGCGCGTCGAACTGGTCATCCGCCACGGCTTCCCAGATCAGCCCCCATTCATCTGCCTGCCGTGCGCTGATCTTGTCGGCAAACAGTGCCGCACCCATCGCTTTGGCAAACCCCATCTGGCGCGGCATGAACCATGTCCCTCCGGCATCCGGCAACAAACCGATCCTGGCAAATGCCTGCAAAAAATAGGCGCTCTCGGTCGCGATCACCACATCCGCGCACAGCGCCAGATTGGCCCCTGCCCCGGCAGCCGGTCCATTGACCGCAGCAATGGTTGGCACCGGGCAGTCATAGACCGCCTCAAGCATCGGTTCATACTCATCCCGCAATGCGCGCTCCAGATCGATCGAACCCGTACTCGATGCGTCGCCCAGATCCTGGCCCGAGCAGAACGCCGGCCCAGCCCCGGTCAGAACAATCGCGCGCGCCTGCCGGGCGGCGTCTTTCATGGCATAGGTGATTTCCGCCCGCATCTGCGTCGTCAGCGCATTCATTTTGTCCGGGCGATTCAGCGTCAGAACCGCCAGACCTTCTGCAATCTCAAGCTGGACTGCTTCATATTCCATCTAAAAAACCTCACCTGCGCAGCATCTTGCGAAAGCTTACGCAAATGCGAGGGAAGGAAAAGCAGAACCGCGCGTCAGTCTTCCAGAATTCGGCGCAAACGTTCCTGTTCTTCGTCGCTGAGCGTGTCTGTATGTCCGCCCCCCTGCGACTGTGACCGTTTGCGCAAAAAGCTCCAGCCCAGACCCGCCGCGATCAGCAACATGATCGGACCGGCCAGCCACAACATCAGATTGGCGCCGGTTGCAGTGGGTTTCAGAAGTACGTATTCGCCATAGCGGGCTACAATGAAATCCACCGCTTCCTGATCGGTATCTCCCGCCACCAGACGTTCACGCAACAGAATGCGCAGGTCGCGCGCAAGCTCTGCGTTGCTTTCGTCGATACTTTCATTGCGGCACACCAGACAGCGCAATCCGGTGCTGAGCTCACGCGCGCGCTCTTCCAGCACCGGATCGTCCAGAACCTCATCCGGTTGCACTGCCAAAAGCGGGCTGGATATCAGCATCAGTATCAGAACAAGGCGCTTCATTCCGCGGGCACTCCGCTTGCTGGTGTCTTGCGCGCACCTGCGGCCACGCGGAAACGGCGGTCCGACAGGCTGAGCAAGCCGCCCAGAGACATCAGAATACATCCCGCCCAGATCCAGTTGGCCAGAGGTTTGATATAGGTACGCATCACCCAGCCGCCATCTGCCTGCTGATCCCCGATCACCACATACAGATCCCGCAGGAACCGGTAGTCAATCGCCGCCTCGGTCGTGGGCATGCGCGCCACCGGATAGTCGCGCTTCTCGGGGTGCAGGGTGGTGATCTGACGCCCGTTCTTTTCAACGGCAACATCAGCGGTGGTCGAAAAGTAATTTGGCCCTTCCACACGCCGCACATCCTGCAGGGTCAGCGTGAACTGACCTACTTCGAATGGCTGGCCCGGCTGCGCCACGCGAATATCTTCTACTTCCCACGCGGTCAGACCGGCGATTGCAAACATCGTGACACCCAATCCGGTATGAGCGACAGCCTTACCCCAATCGGCACCGGGCAGTCGGAACAGACGGCCAAGGCTGCCTTTGCGGCCCGTGCGGTTCCACAGGTCTACGATGGCGCCGAAAGTGATCCAGGCGCCAAGGAACAGTCCCACAGGACCCAAAGCGCTGCGTCCCGTCTGCAGGACCCAGACCAGTATCGCCAGCGCGATGGCCAGAACGAAGGCATAACGCAGCGACCATGCCGCCTTGCCCAGCCTGCCCCGCTTCCACGGGATCATCGCGCCCACAGGAAGAACGATCCCAAGCACCACCATGAAAGGCGTGAAAGCGGCATTGAAGAAGGGCGCACCAACCGAAAGCTTCCGGTCAAACGCCATCTCGGCCACCATCGGCCAGAGCGTTCCGAAGAACACCACGAAACAGCTGACCGCCAGCAGGATATTGTTCAGCACCAGCGCGCTTTCACGGCTGACCATTCCGAAGACGCCCTTCGCCTCCATCGCCTGCGCACGCGCGGCAAACAGGGTCAAGGCGCCACCCGTAAAGATGATCAGGATGAACAGGATGAACACCCCGCGTTCGGGGTCATTGGCGAAAGCATGGACCGAGGTCAGCAGACCCGAGCGTACGATGAATGTCCCGATCAGCGAGAAGCCAAAGGCGATGATGGCCAGCAGGATGGTCCAGCTTTTCAGCGCCTCGCGCTTTTCGACCACGATGGCCGAATGCAGCAACGCCGCCGCCAGAAGCCAGGGCATGAAGCTGGCATTTTCAACCGGGTCCCAGAACCAGAACCCGCCCCAGCCCAGCTCGTAATAAGCCCACCAGGATCCAAGCGCGATGCCGATAGTCAGAAAGATCCAGGCCGCCAACGTCCAGGGCCGCACCCAGCGCCCCCAAGCAGCATCAACCCGGCCTTCGATCAACGCGGCAACGGCAAAGCTGAACGCCATGCTGAGGCCGACATAGCCCAGATACAGGAAAGGCGGATGGAAGGCCAAACCGGGGTCCTGCAATAGCGGGTTCAGGTCTCGACCATCAAACGGAGGAACCGGCAGCCGGTCAAACGGGTTCGACGTGAACAGGATGAAGGCGTAAAACGCCACACCGATCGACGCCTGAACCGCCAGCACCCGCGCTTTCAATGTTGGAGGTAATCCGCCCCCGAACACAGCCGCCATCGCGCCGAAAATCGCAACGATCAGAACCCACAGCAGCATCGAACCTTCATGGTTCCCCCATGTCCCGCTGATCTTGTAAAGCATCGGTTTTGCGGAATGGCTGTTCTCAACCACGATCCGCAGCGAGAAATCCGAGGTTACAAACGCCCAGATCAACGCACCGAAGGCAAATGCTGCCAGAATGAACTGGGTGATGGCCGCCGGTTCGGCGAAAACCATCCATCCGGTCCAGCGTTTTGCAGCGCCTACAAGCGGCACCACGGTCTGAACGATGGCTACCAGAAAGGCGAGGATCAGTGCGAAATGGCCGAGCTCTGTAATCATGGGCCGGTTATACTGCGGCAGCCAGCCATGTGCCATTAACATTCGTCAAGGATCGCCGCACATAGTGTCGCGCCTCAGCCTGCGCGCAGACGTTTCCATTCGTCCAGCGCCGGATTGGCCTCGGCTTGAGCCCCGCCCTGATTATGCGGAGATTCCGCCATGCGGGTATCTTTGGGCTGCAGGGCGTCCAGCGCTTCGAGATTGGCAATAATATCCGGAACTCCGCGCATCGACGTGCTGATTTCACGCTGGAAATCCTGCGCTTTCATCTGATGGCGGGCGCCGAAATAGAATGAGACGATGACGCCCAACAGCCACCAAAGCGGCTCGGGCACAAGCGATATGCCCTGCATCCGTGCCGCGAACCAAACAGGATCGACCATGGCGGCGATAAACAGACCCAAAGTCCCAAGCGCCAGCGCAGGGCGTGGCAGGCGGTTCACACCGTCCATGAACCGATCGAAGTAACCCTTTGACGGCGCCTGAAACTCGGCTCCGAACTGCGACATCGCCGCCGCCCGCAGCATCACCGCACGCTCGGCCCCGCTCTCGGTGTTTTCGCGAAAGACTTCGGCGGTTTCCTGCACGACGTTCCGACCACTGCCGAATAGTAGTCCGAGAATTCCTGAAATCAGGCCCATTCTAAAACCCTCCGCTGAAACTCTTCATCGTTCAGATGATAGACGGGTGACAAAAACGCCTCCGCACGCTTGATCCACCCCCCTTTGCCACCGGCACGGGTACGGGCGTATTTGCGCAATGCAGAATTGCGGTCGGCCAGCTGGAAATAATAGCTTCGGCGCGCAACCCCATAAGCATCCCGCAGCACTATGGGCTGAGGATTGGCCGCATCGCTGCAGGCGCGCGCCGTCTGGGCGCCAATGACACCATCAACATCCAAGTCATAGCCCATCTGACCCAAAAGCTTCTGCAAGATACGCACCGCATGCGCACCGGCGTTCACATGCATATCAAAAACAGAGGGCCACAGGGCCTCAGGCAACAGATCGATCTTAGGCTTCTCGAAATAATGCTTCAGGAAGATCTCGACCGCCTGCGCCCGGGTCAATGCCTGCACGTCCGCGCGGTCGACCACGCCATCCGCCGTCAGATCCAGACCCAAACGCCGCATCGTGTGGATGGTCACACCATGTTTGGTCGCACCACCGGGATCGTCCGGGTCATCAACAAAACCACCCTCACGCGCCACGATATCATCCGCAATCTGTCGAACCGTCTGCATTGAACCACCCTCTTGCTCAGATGGTCCAAACGGTCAGATAAAGGCATTAACACCCCGATAAATCAAAGGGCGCTGCCCGCCTATCGCACGCAACGCCCTGCTTCTTTTGTTTAAAAACACCTCCGCCGGAGGCAAGCAGCAAAGCTGCATTCAGCTGTCGCCACCCTCCTTGTAAACGCCCTGTTCTTTCAGCGCATCCACCACTTCTTTGGGCATGTAGGTCTCATCGTGTTTGGCAAGAATTTCAGTAGCTTCGAACACACCGTTCACATAACTGCCGGTGCCGACCATACCCTGATTTTCCGAGAAAAGGTCAGGCAGAACACCGGTGAAAGCAACCTTCACGCTCTCGCCGCCATCGGTGACAACAAAATGCACCGTCTCCCCTTGCCCGCGAATGATCGAGCCCTCTTCGACCAGACCGCCAATGCGGAAAACCTCGGTCGGTTTTGGGGGCTCGGCGATCACCTGACTGGGCGAGCGGAAGAAGTTGATGCCGTCGCGCATTGCATAGCCAATCAGACCCGTCGCCAGCACAAGGGCCACGACAGCCAACAGAATGACCTGAACTCGACGACGTTTCTTGAGCGTTTTCATACCGTCCTCACGGGAACAGAGGGGCCATCATCAGCCCCTGGGTTTCATCCTCACCTAACATCAGGTTGGCGTTCTGCAAGGCTTGCCCACTGCTACCTTTTGTCAGGTTATCCAATGCCGCGACCACGATCGCGCGGCGCTCGATCCGGTCTCCGACCACGCCGATATGGCAAAAGTTCGATCCCCGCACGTGGTGGGTCGAAGGTGTTTCACCAAAAGGCAGCATCTCGATGAAAGGCTCGTCCTCATAGGCCGATTGCAGGGTTTCATAAACGCTCTGCGGGTCGCCCTTCACGTAGGTGGTGGCCAGAATGCCCCGGTTGGCGGGGATCAGATGCGGCGTGAATTGCACGTGCACGGTACGGCCAGCGATTGCCGAGAACTCCTGATCGAACTCACCCAGATGCCGATGCGTTCCACCCACCGCATAGGCATTCGCGCCTTCGCTCAGCTCTGCGTGCAGCAGGTTCTCTTTCAGTGCCCGACCCGCGCCCGAAACCGCGCATTTCAGGTCCAGAATGATATCATCCAGATCAATCACGCCAGCCGAGATCAATGGCCGCAGCACATATTGCCCGGTCGCGGCATTGCACCCGGTCCCGGCGACAAGCCGGGCTGACCGGATCTCATCCCGATAGAACTCTGTTAGGCCATAGACGGCCTCTTCCTGATGCCCGAGTGCCGCATGCGGGTTGCCGTACCATTTCTGGTACTCGTCACCATCCCGCAGCCGGAAATCCGCCGAAAGATCGACGATTTTCAGGGTCCTGGGCAGATCGCGGATAACTTCCTGACTGGTCTTGTGCGGCAAGGCGCAGAAACACAGGTCGATCTGGGAAAAGTCGATTTCGGATATCTTGCACAGCACCGGCAAATCCATGTGCCGCAAATGCGGAAACACCTGCGCCATGGTCTGCCCGGCCTTACGTTCGGCGGCCAGAGCTTTGATTTCCATATTCGGATGCCCGGCAATCAGCCGCACGAGTTCGGCACCGGTATAGCCGGAAGCACCCAGAATTGCGATTTTATGGGTCATGTCAGACCTCTTTCATTCATGTGTCACATGGGGTGACCGCCGTTGTGACGGTCAACGAATTACGAAATGGGAAAAGCGCCGTCCTTGACCTAGGTCAGGCGGCTTCAAACGAGATTTGTCGTCGGAGAAACTGAGTCGCACGATCCGTCACCACGCCCGGCTTGCCCGTCGTCAGAAACCCGGCCTTGCCTTCACCCAACATGTTGGGATGGCGCTGCAGGTAGTCAGACAAGCTTTCGGCAACCAGATCGCCCTGGCTATAGACCTTCACATCCGCGCCAAGCGCCTGCTGAAACGTCTCTGCCATCAACGGGTAATGGGTGCAGCCCAGAATGGCCGCCTGAGGTTCCGGCATTTTGCGTTTCAGGGCATCCACATGGCTGCGCACCAACGCTTCGGCAAGGATCATGTCGCCCTCTTCGATGGCGTCGACCACACCGCCGCAAGCCTGCGCTTCGACATCCACGCCAATCGCGCGGAACGCCAGTTCGCGCTGAAAGGCCCGGCTGGATACGGTGGCTGGTGTGGCAAACAACGCGACATGCTGCACTTCGACCTCGCGCGGAGGTGAGTTATCACCCCATCGCCGCTCGGTCAGCGCCTCGATCAATGGGACGAACACGCCCAGCACCCGCTTGCCATCGGGTACGCCAGCCTCCTGCATTCTGCGCAGAGCGGCAGCGCTGGCAGTATTGCAGGCCAGAATCACCAGATTGCATCCGCGATCCCACAGGTTCTGCACGGCTACGCGGGTCAGTTCATAGATATCCTCGGCGTCGCGCACGCCATAGGGCGCGTGCGCGCTGTCTGCGTAATACAGAAAATCCACGTCGGGCAGACGTTTCTGCGCGGCGTTCAGGACGGTCAGACCACCCAATCCGGAATCAAAGATACCTACTGCCATTTGCCCTTCAGGCGCGATGCCGTTCCTCGAATTCATAGCCGTAGTCATAAGACTTCAGCGGTTTCGGAGACAGCTCATACGTGGCTTTGCGCAGGAAATCCATCATCTTGCGCGTATCCTTGCCCAATGGGTCAAGAATGTCGCGCCCAATGGGCTCGCCAACGACCACACGGACCGGGGTATCAACGCGTTTTTTGAACTCTTTGATCAGCAGACCCATGCGCAGCGTGTTGTGCAGATGGCTGGCAATCTGGAACAGGCGCGAGGTGTGGCCATCAAAGAACACCGGCACCACGGTTGCGCTCGATTTCGCCACCATCCGGGCGGTGAAACCGCGCCATCCCGGGTCCATCGGATGCGAGAATGGTTTGGCGGCGGTGCTGACGGTGCCACCTGGGAAAATACCGATCGCCCCACCCTCGCCCAGATAGTTCAGCGCGGTCTTGCGGGTGTCGAGGTTCAGCTTCATCGCCTCTTTGCTGGCCTCGAACGAGATCGGAAGAACGATCCGGTTCAGATCTTCAGCCTTGCGAAACACATGGTTGGCCAGAATGCGGAAATCTCCGCGTGTCTGGGACAGGATATGGCCCATCATCAGCCCATCCAGAATGCCATAGGGGTGGTTTGCAATCAGGATCAGCGGCCCATCTTTGGGGATGTTCGACAACGCGCCGCCCGCCACGTCCAACGTCAACCCATACCGATCCACCATCACGGACCAGAAATCACGCCCCTGCGCCACGTCCTGCTCGTACCCGTTGGCACGGCGGATCAGGCGCATACGGCCCGTCGTATTCTCCATCAGCTTGATTACCATCCGCCCGCTCCGCGTTTCCGCGGAATGGGCATAGGAAATATCACGGGCGACGTGATGGCGCGAGGGCATTGGTTCCTCCGGTTTGCTGCCTGCTAAATAAGGCCGGACAACCAAATTGCATGGCTTACGTGACAGGCTTGTGAAGCTTCACTCTGCCGCAGCCTTCAACTCTGGCCCGCCGTCGCGGATGACGGCCAGCAACTCCTCGCGCCGTTTTGCAGCTTTGGTTTCGCTCGCCACCAGCACCGGCCCAAAGCCGCGAATGTCCAACGGCAGAGCCGCCAGTGCCGCAATCGCATCGCGGGTCTCGGGTGTGAGCTTGGGCAGAACCTCTTTCATGTCCTTCTCATATTGACAGATCAAAGCACGCTCCATCTTCCGTTCAGCCGAGTATCCAAAGACATCCAGAGGGGTGCCGCGCAGACCTTTCAGCCTGGCCAGCAGTTTCAACGGCCCCAGGAACCACTCACCAAACGCCTTCTTGGCCGGACGCCCATTGTCGCCTTTCGTGCCCAGCGTTGGCGGCGCAAGATGGAAGGTCATCTTGAAATCGCCATCGAACTCGGCCTCGGCCTTCTGCCGCGTATCCAACAATAGCCGTGCGACCTCGTATTCGTCCTTGTAGGACAAAAGTTTATGATAGCCCTTGGCGATCGCTTCACGAACCTTTTGATCCTCGGTGCTATCAACCAGCTTGCGATACCGTTTCGCCAGTCGCTTGCCTTGATAATCGGTCAGGTGCGCAACACGGAAATCGATCACCTGATCGAGCGTCTTTGGCAATTCCGTCACGTTGGGGCTCAGAATGTTTGCAACCTCGTCCGGATGGGTCACTGCCCAGCGGCCAACTTCGAACGCGCGCTTGTTGCGTTCTACCGCTGTGCCGTTCAACTCAAGTGCCTCCAGGATCGCCTGATGACTTATCGGCAACAGACCGCGCTGCCAGGCGGCGCCAAAGACCATCATGTTCGAGTAGATCGAATCCCCCATCACCGCGCGCGCCAGATCGGTGGCATCGAACAAAGCCACCCCGTCCTTCAGCCGCGCCTGCAGGGCAAGCTGCAACTGATCGCTGGGGATCGTGAAGTCGGTATTGCGCGTGAAATCTCCGGTAATGATCTCATGACTGTTCACCACCGCCCCGGTTCGACCGGACTGCGTCAGACCCAGTGTCTTTGCCCCCGCCGAAACCACCAGATCACCGCCGATCAGAGCGTGCGCCTCGCCGGTGGCGACGCGGATGGCGCTGATATCCTCGGGCCGGTTGGCCAGACGACAGTGGATATGAACCGCCCCGCCTTTTTGAGCGAGGCCCGCCATCTCCATCATGCCCGCGCCTTTACCGTCGATCTGGGCCGCTTGCGCCAGAACCGCGCCTATGGTGACTACGCCCGTACCGCCAACGCCGGTGATCACAACGTTATGCGTGCCGTCAATCTGCGGCAAAACAGGGTCCGGCAAGTCCGGCAAGTCGATCTCGGTCGTCGCCTCTTTGCGGATTTTCGCACCCTCAACTGTCACGAAGGATGGGCAGAACCCATTCAGGCACGAGAAATCCTTGTTGCAGCTTGACTGATCGATCGCCCGCTTGCGGCCGAGTTCGGTTTCCTTCGGAACGATGGAAACACAGTTCGACTGGATACCGCAATCGCCGCAGCCCTCGCAGATGTCGGTGTTGATGAACACGCGCTTGTCCGGGTCCGGGAACGTGCCCCGCTTGCGTCGTCTGCGTTTTTCAGCTGCACATGTCTGGACATAAACAATGACCGATACACCCTCGGTTTCGCGGAATTTTTCCTGAACCTGCATCAACTTGCCGCGCTCGAAAGTTTCGACGCCCAAGGGCAAAGCGCCAAAGTTCACATCCTCCTTCTCGTCATAGACAACAGCCACGTTGTTGACGCCCATGGCCCTGACCTCGGCCACGATACGTTCGGCGCTCAGCCCGCCTTCATTCTCTTGCCCGCCAGTCATCGCAACGGCATCGTTATAGAGGATCTTGAAGGTGATGTTGGTGCCCGCTGCCAGCGCCGCCCGGATGGCCTGCACGCCCGAGTGGTTATAGGTCCCGTCACCAAGGTTCTGGAACACGTGCTTTGTGGTCGAGAACGGAGCCTCGCCAATCCAATTCGCACCCTCGCCGCCCATCTGGGTGAAGCCGGTGGTCTCACGGTCCATCCACTGCACCATGTAGTGACAGCCGATCCCCGCATAGGCCCGGCTACCCTCTGGCAGTCTGGTCGAGCTGTTATGCGGACAGCCGGAACAGAAATACGGCAATCGCGCTGCGATTTCCTGGGCGTTGTCAGCCCGCCGCGCCTCGGACAGCGCTGCCAGACCCGCCCGCACACCGTCCGTATCGCGTCCCTCTTCGATCAGGATCTCGCCCAGCTTCTCGGCAATCATGATGGGGTCGAGCGCCCCTCGGGTCGGGAACAGCTCTTCCCGGTGCAGCGTTCCTGCCCCGCCTTTGTACCAGCCATAGACACGGCGCCCGCGCCGGTCGTCAAAGATGGCCTCTTTGACCTGCACTTCGATCAGCTTGCGCTTTTCCTCGACGATCACGATCAGATCGAGCCCCTCAGCCCAATCGTGGAAGCCCTTCATATCCAAGGGGAAAGTCTGACCGATCTTGTAAGTGGTGATACCCAGCCGCCCGGCTTCATTCGCGTCGATATTCAGCAACGACATCGCATGCGCTAGGTCCAGCCAGTTCTTGCCGGCAGCCGCAAATCCGATCTTGGCACCCGGCTTGCCCCAAACCCGTTTGTCCAGCTTGTTGGCGTGCGAGAACACCTCGGCCGCAAAGCGTTTGTGGTCGATCACGCGCGTTTCCTGCAGATGCGGCGTATCGCCCAGCCGAATGTTCACCCCCCCCTCGGGCATGTCGAACTGCGGAGTTACCAACTGCATTCGATCCGGGCGACCATCGACGACCGAGGTAACCTCGATCGTGTCCTTCATCGTCTTCAGCCCAACCCAGACCCCGGCAAACCGGCTGAGCGCAAAGCCATAGATGCCGTAATCCAGTATCTCCTGCACCCCCGCCGGGCTGACCACGGGCATGTACATATCCACCAGCGACCATTCGGACTGATGCAACACGGTCGAGCTTTCGCCCGTGTGGTCATCGCCCATCGCCATCAGCACACCGCCATGCTGCGCCGTACCCGCCATGTTTGCGTGGCGCATGACATCGCCGGACCGGTCCACGCCCGGACCTTTGCCATACCACAGACCAAACACGCCATCGAACTTGCCATCGCCGCGCAGCCCGGCCTGCTGGCTACCCCACAAGGCCGTAGCAGCCAGATCTTCATTCAACCCGAACTGAAACGTGACATCGCGTTCAGCCAATTGCTTTTCGGCACGAGACATCTGCAGATCGACCGCGCCTAGGGGCGACCCCCGGTATCCGGTGACCAGACCTGCGGTGTTCAGACCCGCAGCCGTATCGCGCGCCTTCTGCATCAGCATCAGTCGCACCAACGCTTGCGTTCCGTTCAGCAGAACCGGGCTCCGATCCAGATCGAACCGGTCATTGAGTGATATTTTCGGCTGACTCATCTGACGTCTCCCCTCGTCGGATTAGTGTGCTTCATACCTGCGTATATTAGGTCACAATTGCTGACCTGTATAGTAAATTCACTCTATTCCGTAACGATTTCCGGGTTTGATTGTGGAATTTGTTATGTGTTTCATATAGGGCTGCCCGGGGATAACGAAAGTTGCGGCGATGGATTGGGACAAGCTCAGAATATTTCACGCGGTTGCGGATGCTGGCAGCCTTACACACGCGGGCGACAAGCTCAATTTGTCTCAATCCGCCGTGAGCCGTCAGATCCGAGCGCTCGAAGAATCACTCGATGCCACCCTGTTCCACCGCCATGCACGCGGCCTGATTCTGACCGAACAGGGTGAACTGCTGTTTGACGCAACCTCGGCCATGTCCAAACGTCTGGACGCCGCCGCCGCGCGCATTCGCGACAGCGAGGATGAGGTCTTTGGCGTTCTGCGCGTAACCACGACCTTTGGTTTCGGAACGCTCTGGCTGGCTCCACGCCTGCCCAAACTCTACGAACGTTACCCCGACCTCAATATCGACCTGATGCTCGAAGAACGCGTTCTCGACCTGCCCATGCGCGAGGCCGATGTCGCCATTCGCATGAAAGAGCCCAGCCAGGCCGATCTGGTCCGCAAACGCCTGATGACCGTTCAAATGACACTCTATGCCACTCCGACCTATCTTGAGGCGAACGGAGGCGCACCAGAGTCGCTTGAGGAAATCTCCAACCATCGGCTGATCTGTCAGACCCCCTCGGCCCCGCAGGTCGGCGCCAGTGCAGCAATGGTGCGTCATGTGATGACCTACAATCCGGGCTCTCTGATGACGGTGAACAACTATTTCGGGGTACTTCAGGGCGTGATACATCACCTTGGGATCGGCGTGCTTCCCAACTATGTGACCGATGACTTCCCCGAGCTTGTTCCGGTGCTGTCGGATATTGAAACCGCAGATGTCCCGGTTTACCTCGCGTATCCCGAAGAACTGCGCCATTCCAAACGGATCGCGGCGTTTCGGGACTTTGTGCAGGATGAAATCATAGCCCACCGCAAGCACCTGAGGCAGCTTGGAAAACTATAGCTATGCGCCAACCGCATAGCCGACATGACCACCTGATGCCCGATTAAACCTTGATCGTTCGAAAGGTGATCCCTAAATGAGCTCTTGAAGGCGATGATGCTGAAACGCTTATCATCTTCATACCTCCCTGTTGGACTATGGCCGAGCTTAGTGCTCGGCCTTTTTTTTGGGGCTTTTTTCACACTGCCTGAAAATTGGGTTGCGAAATTGCTGGGAAATCTGGCGATACGTGCATATGATCCCGAAAAATCAACCAAATTTCCGTGATCGAGGACAGTTATATGCTCCAAACCCTACGCCTGTTTGCGGCGCTTCTTGCTATGGTGGTGATGGCTGGGCCTTTGCACGCACAAGT
Organism: Ruegeria sp. L12; assembly: GCF_056531745.1. Classification (NCBI taxonomy): domain Bacteria; kingdom Pseudomonadati; phylum Pseudomonadota; class Alphaproteobacteria; order Rhodobacterales; family Roseobacteraceae; genus Ruegeria; species Ruegeria sp. L12. Next base: position 348,262 of record NZ_JBQFMH010000002.1, on the reverse strand, counting down.
GCCCTCCACATCATCATCGACGTCCCCCGCGACGATTTCAATCCCCGAAGACCTGACCCCCGAACAAGTCGATGGTCTGGTCGCGCGGATGTCGGATGATCAGGTCAGGTCCATCCTGCTTGAACGTCTCGACGCCGTCGCCGAAAAAAACGCAGCCGCAGCGGAAGAGCGTGAAGATCCGATCACCGAGATCAACGAGATCTGGGCCGAGATGGTCGCGTCCTGGACCCATGTCCTGACCACGGTTCCCAACATATTCAGCGCTCAGGCCAAGGCTGCCGGGAACTTTGTCTCGACCTTTGGCGGCAGCGGCGCATTGACCCTGATCGGTCTTGTGATCGGCGTCCTGATCGTTGGCTTCATTGCTGAAAAGCTGTTTGGCTTCCTGACGCGTAAATGGCACGCGATGCCTGACACCGCAGATGAGAATGATCTTTGGGGCGCAGTCAAATACCTGTTTGTCCGCTTCTGCAACGAACTCGCCGGTCTGGTCGTCTTCTATGTTGTCATCCGGGCGGTCGGGCGCGGGCTATTGACGCCGGAACAGATCGTCTATGCAGCCCCGTTCGTATTCTATCTGATCTGGATTCCGCGACTGGGTGCGGCCGCATCGCGCTTTATTCTGGCACCCAACAAGGCAGAATACCGTCTGGTCAATATTGACGATCACTGGGCGCAATATTTGCACCGCCACCTGATCGGTCTGCTGATCCTGATCGGCATTACCCTGTTTGTGGTGCGCTTCAACGCATTGAACGAAGTGACCGGGGAAGAAACCCGCATCGGATTCTGGCTGAACGCGGCGATCCACATCTATATCGGCGTTATCGCATGGAAAGCGCGCGAAGGCCTGTCGCAGATGATGCTGGGCACCGATCCCGATCACACCAAATTCGATGAAGAAGTCGCGCATTACTACCCATACTTCGCCATCGCCGTATCGGCGGCAACCTGGTTGCTGGTCGAGTTTCTGGTGGCGCAGAACAACCCCTCAACGCTGTACCTTCTGGTTCAGGGGGCGCATTTCACCACCATGTTCTGGCTGCTGATCGCTCCGGCGCTTGACACCCTGATCCGTGGACTGGTGCGTCACTTGCAACCCCCGATGCTGGGTGAAGGTCCGGTGGCTGAACAAGCCTATCGCTCGACCAAGCGCAGCTATATCCGGATTGGCCGCGTGCTGGCTGGTATTCTGGTCATCCTGATGATCGCCAAAGCGTGGAATCTGGACCTGCAAGAGATCGCGGGCGGTGGTCAGGAAGATGGCAGCCGGGTGATCCAGTTCTTCATCATCATCGCCATTGGTTACATCCTGAATGAGGTCGTCTCGCTCTGGATCAACCGTCGTCTGGCGCAAGAGATGACAGCGGATCAAAGCCCCGATGAAGAGGCCGGTGAAGGTGGCGGTTCGGGCGGATCGCGGCTGGCGACGGTTCTGCCGCTGCTGCGGGTGACCGCTCAGGTCGCGATTGCGGTGATTTTCTTGCTGCTTGCGCTTGGGGCGTTGGGGCTGGACATCACCCCGCTGCTGGCCGGTGCCGGTATTCTGGGTCTGGCCATCGGGTTCGGTGCTCAGAAACTCGTCTCGGACATTGTTGGTGGTATCTTCTTCCTGATCGACGACGCGTTCCGGGTGGGCGAATATGTCGATGTGGGTGGCACCACGGGCACGGTCGAGAAGATCTCGATCCGGTCCATGCAGCTGCGCCACCATCGCGGGCCGGTGCACACCATTCCTTATGGTGAGATTCAGAAGCTGACCAACTACAGCCGTGACTGGGTCATCATGAAGCTGAAATTCACCGTGCCCTTCGATACCGACCCGAACAAGGTCAAGAAGATCTTCAAGAAGATCGGTGCCGAAATGATGGAGGACGAGATCCACAAGGATGGCTTCCTGCAGCCGTTCAAGTCGCAGGGCGTGTTCGACTTTGACGATGTCGGCATGATCATCCGCGGCAAGTTCATGGCCAAGCCGGGCAAGCAGTTCACCCTGCGCAAGGAAATCTTCAACCGGGTCAAGGCCGCGTTCAAGGAAAACGGAATCGACTTTGCCCGCCGCGAGGTGCGCGTTGCGATCCCGGGTCTGGAAGAAGCTGAAAACCTGACTGAAGAGCAAAAGGCAGCCGTTGGCGCAGCCGCTGCGGACTCGTTGAACAAGGGCGAGGCCCCTGCCTGACCTGCATGTTTTTGGTCGGCACCACCTGCCGGCTGGACTAGGTGTAATCGAACCAAATGGCGGGACCGGTCTTAAGACTGGTCCCGTTTTTCTTTGCCTGAATGCCCCTGCGCGGGTTTGGCCCTTTCCTCAGGCCGACTGTTGCCCTACAAGGCGCGCAATCTCGGCCCACTTGGACACAGGACAGAAGATGCAAGAGCCCGCCATCACACCCGATCTGATTGCCGCACACGGGCTCAAGCCCGAGGAATACGACATGATCCTCGAGATCATCGGGCGTGAACCGACTTTTACCGAACTGGGCATCTTCTCGGCCATGTGGAACGAACATTGTTCGTATAAATCGTCCAAGAAATGGCTGCGCACCCTGCCTACTTCCGGCCCTCAGGTGATCTGCGGCCCGGGTGAAAATGCGGGCGTGGTCGATATCGGCGACGGTCAGGCCGTGGTGTTCAAGATGGAAAGCCACAACCACCCTTCGTATATCGAACCCTATCAGGGTGCGGCGACCGGCGTGGGCGGTATCTTGCGCGACGTCTTTACCATGGGTGCTCGCCCAATCGCGTCCATGAACGCCCTGTCCTTTGGCGAGCCCGGCCACCACAAAACCCGGCAACTGGTCAATGGTGTGGTCGAAGGCATCGGTGGCTATGGCAACTGTTTTGGCGTTCCCTGTGTCGGGGGCGAGGTTCGCTTTCACCCCGCCTATAACGGCAACTGCCTTGTGAACGCTTTCGCCGCCGGTCTGGCTGACAGCGACAAGATTTTCTACTCGGCAGCCTCTGGTGTCGGCATGCCGGTCGTCTATCTGGGTGCCAAAACCGGTCGCGATGGTGTGGGCGGCGCGACCATGGCCTCGGCTGAGTTCGACGACACCATCGAAGAGAAACGCCCCACCGTTCAGGTCGGCGACCCCTTCACCGAAAAACGCCTGATGGAGGCGACGCTGGAACTGATGCAGACCGGCGCGGTGATTTCGATCCAGGACATGGGCGCGGCGGGTCTGACCTGCTCGGCTGTTGAGATGGGCGACAAAGGCGGTCTGGGCGTGCGTCTGGATCTGGAAAACGTCCCCCAGCGTGAAGAGAACATGACCGCGTACGAGATGATGCTGTCGGAATCTCAGGAACGCATGCTGATGGTGCTGAAGCCCGAGCTTGAGGCCGAGGCCCGCGCCGTGTTCGAGAAATGGGATCTGGACTTTGCCATCGTCGGCGAAACCATCGCCGAAGACCGTTTCCTGATCATGCACAATGGCGAGGTCAAAGCCGATCTGGTTCTGTCGAAACTGTCCTCAACCGCACCGGAATACGACCGCCCGTGGGAACCGACACCCGAAGCGGCACCGCTGGACGATGTCCCCCAGATCGACCCGATCGACGGGTTGCGCGCCCTGCTCGCTTCGCCCAACTACGCGGGCAAGCAATGGGTCTATGAACAATACGACACCATGGTCATGGCCGACAGCACCCGCACCCCCGGTCTGGGTGCAGGCATGGTGCGCGTCCACGGCACCGACAAGGTACTGGCCTTCACCAGCGACGTGACCCCGCGCTATGTCCGGGCAAACCCGGTCGAAGGCGGCAAACAAGCTGTGGCCGAAGCCTATCGCAACCTGACCGCCGTCGGGGCCAAACCGCTGGCCACCACCGACAACCTGAACTTCGGCAACCCAGAAAAGCCCGAGATCATGGGCCAGTTCGTCGGCGCGATCCAAGGCATTGGCGAAGCTGTCGGCGCGCTGGATATGCCCATCGTGTCAGGCAACGTCTCGCTTTATAATGAAACCGACGGTCAGGCGATCCTGCCGACGCCGACCATCGGTGCGGTCGGTTTGCTGAACCATACCGACGAGATCATCGGAAACGAGGTGCGTGAAGGCCACGTCGCACTTATTATCGGTGAAACCAAAGGACACCTTGGCCAATCCGCCCTGCTGGCAGAAGTGTTCAACCGCGAAGACGGCGACGCACCATATGTCGATCTGGCGGCTGAGAAACGCAATGGTGACTTTATCCGCGCCAACCGTGACATGATCAAGGCCTGCACCGATCTGGGCGACGGTGGCATTGCACTGGCCGCGTTCGAACTGGCCGAGGCAGCAGGCGTGGGCGTCTGCCTCGACGATGCCCCGACCGAGTTCCTGTTTGGCGAGGATCAGGCCCGCTATCTGGTCGCCTGCAACTTCGATCAGGCCGAGGCGCTGATGATCGCCGCCGGTCAGGCGGGTGTACCGCTGGTCTCGGTGGGCCGTTTCACCGGTGATGCGGTCAAAATCGGCGGATCCGAAGCCCCTCTGACCGAACTGGCCGACACGTTCCGCACCAGCTTCGCGGCGGCGGTTGCCTGACCGGCTGACCTTTTCACGGATCAAGCATGAAAATCCCGCGCCTGACACCGGCGCGGGATTTCCCGTTCCGAGACTCCGGTCCCATCTTGCACGCCCCCGCGCATCGCTCTACATCTTGGGAAAGACTTTCAGGAGTACACCTACATGCCGATGAGCGCCCACGAGATTGAAACCCTGCTGCGCGAAGCCTTTCCCGATGCGGAAATTCAGGTTGGCGGCAGCGATGGCGTGCATATGTCGGCCATGGTCGTGGACGAGAGCTTTCGAGGAAAGAACCGAGTGCAGCAGCAACGCGCTGTCTATGCAGCGCTGAAGGGTAAGATGGACGGCCCCGCTGGCGAGTTACACGCATTGGCGTTGACCACGAAAGCGCCTGAGTAATGGATGAACCCATTGGGTGGGCTGCTCTGAGACTGGTCTACCTATTATTGGATGTTCTAAATTTCCTCGCGATCATACTCTGTGATCTGCCAAAGCTGCTAAGGTACGGGCCAAGATATTGGCGCATCACGCGACAAATGAGACGGCGTGCCTACACTAGGCGCAGAGAATGAGTATACAAAATGACACTTTGGGGCACTTGGTTCGTTGCAATCGCGGCAATTATTGTTGCCGCAGCCCTGATCGAAGCCTATGTCAAACGCAACCGAAAACGAAGGCTATCGGATATGCGCCCTGACCCGGAAAAGCTCAGCAAGGTTGGCGGCATCGAACGATACGGGCTTGATCCGGTGACACTGGCGCAGGCCGAACACCGAAGGCTTGAAGAAGAAGGATGGGCGCCTGAGCTGCCCGACAACGGAAAGACCCCCGCGCAGGCGGATGAAAAGGAAAAGCAAGATGAGCGACGTTAAGACCCAGATCGACGAAACCGTCAAAGCCAACGACGTGGTGTTGTATATGAAGGGCACCAAAGAGATGCCGCAATGTGGGTTCTCGTCCCGCGTGGCCGGTGTTCTGAACTATATGGGCGTGGAATACACGGACGTGAACGTACTGGCAGATGAGGACGTGCGTCAGGGCATCAAGGACTATTCCGACTGGCCCACCGTGCCCCAGCTTTACGTCAAAGGCGAATTTGTCGGCGGCTGCGATATCATCACCGAGATGACCCTGTCGGGCGAACTGGACACGCTGTTTGACGACAACGGCGTCGGCTACAACAAGGAAGCAGCCGACAAAATCCGCGAAGCGAACGCGTAATCTATCGGCTCACGCAGTCCCTGAACAGAACCAGTTCGGGGGCTGTATCGCCGGCGGCCTGAAAGCTGATCGTGGCTTCCCAGCCTTTCGACCGCAACGTATAGGTACCATCTGCCCCGACAGAGGCATACTGAATACCCGATCCGCTTTCGGCCTGCTGCATCGCGATCAGCTTTCCATCAATGACCATTGCGGCCGCACCGGTCCCATCCGTCGCATTGAAGTATGACACCGGTATTTGGGTGGCGTTTTCGCAGATGAATGTGACCGACAGAATATCAATCTCGGCCAACGCTGCTGGTGCCCACAGGGCCAGCGCGCTGATACACAGGGAAAGGCGCTTTCCCGACATCATGCAGTCTTCTCTTCTATGACAGAGGCTAGCGCTTCGGCGCGCGCCGCCATCTCGGCCAGTGTGTCGGTTACCGAGGGCGGCACCACCGCAACCTCAATGCGTTCGGGCGCGGGTTGAGGCATATTGCGCAGGCGGTTCAGTTCAGCTTCAACTTCGGCCAGTTTCGCCTCAGCCACTTTCACGCGGTCGTCCTGTGCCGCAGCCTTGTCAGCCAACATCAGGCCCGCCATCAGCAACATGCGCGATTCAGGCATGCGCCCGATCTGATCCGACAGCACCTGCGCCTCGTCATCCAGCAGCTTGGCTGCAGCCTGCAGGAAGACCTCTTCCCCGTCCTGGCACGAGACATCAAAGCCGCGGCCACCGATATGAATGGTTACTTCGGGCATTACTCAACCTCTCCTTCAGCCAGTTTGGCATGGGACAACAGCGGCTCCAACCGGGCCAGAACAGCATGTGCTTCTGCCGCATCCGAGGCCCGCGCAGCGCGGGTCGCCTCAAGCTCGGCAGCCGTTGCCCGGTTCAGCATGTCTGCGTCGGTCATGCCATCCTCGGCGGCGGCGCGCAGTTCATCAACAACGCCGCGCAACTGCTCATTCGCGTTGCGCAACCGCTGCAGATCGTCGTCCAGCCGCGACATCGCCGCGCCATGGCTGGCCCGTTCGGCGCGTAACATCTCAAGCTCAGCGCTGAGTTCCGTCATCCGCTCACTATCGGCAAGTTCTGTGCGCAGTTTGTTAAGCTCTGCTTCCATCTCTTCTGCGCGATCGGCGACCAGCGTCAGTTGCTCGACTTCGGCATGAAGAGACTCAACCTCTTCCGCAGCGCCTGCATAAGGCCGCAGCGTTTCAACCTCTGCCCTCAGCGCCGCGATCTCGTCATTGCTCTCCAGCGCTGCTTTTGCCTCTGCCAGATCTGCGCGCGCCGCTTCGACCGTCGCAAGCTGCGCCTTGGCCTCGGCCAGTTGGTCGCGCAGCACATCTGCCTCACCATCCGCAGCAGGTTGCGCGCGCAAAGCATCGATTTCCTGCGCATGCCGCGCATTCAGCGCCTTAATCCGCTCTTCCAACTGCGCATTGGCCAGGCGCTCTTCTTCCAGTGCAGTGCGTAGGGCTGCATCATCGCCACCGGCCAGCGTGGGCGTCTGAAGCGCCTCGACACCGCTGCCGATCCGTTCCATCGCTGCAATGATACGGCGTTGTAATTCTTCGATCTGGCTCATGCCCCTGTCACCTCTTTACCAAGGTTCGTTCTGTTGCGCGCCTGCCCGAATCAAGGGCGGCGGTTCTGATCCCTAGTCTAACGGAATGTGACGGAAAATACCCACTGTTTGGTTTCAACCACTTGCGGAACGCAGTTCATGCGGCAAACAGGCCCAACACCGGGTTCTGCTTGCACTTTGACGGGCGGATGGTATTCAGCGCCCAATCTGCCCGTAACCCAAAGGAATAACGCCCGTGGACCTGACTGCGCTGCGCAAAGCCAACCCCGAACACTGGGACAAGGCTGCGGCCATCCGCACCCTGACCCTTGATGCTGTCGCTGCCGCCAATTCCGGCCATTCCGGAATGCCGATGGGCATGGCCGATGTCGCGACCGTGCTGTTCGAAAAGCACCTGAAATTCGACGCATCCGCCCCGAACTGGCCGGATCGCGACCGGTTCATCCTGTCGGCGGGCCATGGCTCGATGCTGGTCTATTCGCTGCTGTACCTTACGGGCCATGCGGATGTGACGCTGGACGAGATCAAGAACTTCCGCCAATTGGGCGCGAAGACCGCAGGTCATCCGGAAAACTTCCTGATCGACGGGATCGAGACCACCACCGGCCCACTGGGTCAGGGCATCTCGAACGCTGTGGGCTTTGCCATCGCCGAAGAAGTCCAACGCGCGCATTACGGCAAGAAGATCGTCGATCACTATACCTATGTAATCGCAGGCGACGGTTGCCTGATGGAGGGCGTCAGCCAAGAGGCGATCACCCTCGCCGGTCGTCACGAACTGAGCAAGCTGATCGTTTTCTGGGACAACAACAACATCACCATCGACGGCACCGTTGATATGGCCGACCGCACCGATCAGGTGCGCCGGTTCGCGGCCTCGGGGTGGCATGTGATCGAGATTGACGGCCATGATCCGAAAGCGATTGATGCCGCCATCGTGCAGGCCAAGAAATCCAACAAGCCGACGATGATCGCCTGCGAAAGCCATATCGCACTGGGTCACGCCGCACAGGACACCTCGAAAGGCCACGGCGCGCTGACCGATCAGGATCAGCTGAAAGCGGCGAAACAGGCCTATGACTGGCCCCATGACGCGTTCGAGGTCCCGGCCAATGTCAAATCCGCTTGGGAATCCATCGGAGCACGCGGTGCCGCCGAACGCGCTGCGTGGGAAGAGCGTTTCGCGCAGATATCCGAACGCAAGCAGGCCGAGTTCAACCGCGCTTACGCGTTCGAGGCGCCCAAGAAGCTGGCCGGTGCCATCCGCGCGTTCAAAAAGCAGATGTCGGAAGACCAGCCGAAGCTGGCCACCCGCGCCTCGTCGGAAAAGGTTCTGAACGTCGTCAACCCGATCATGACCGAGACCATGGGCGGTTCGGCCGACCTGACCGGTTCGAACAATACCAAATCGGCTGATATGGGTGTGTTCCTTCCGGAAAACCGCAAAGGCCGTTACATCCACTACGGCATCCGTGAACACGGCATGGCCGCAGCGATGAACGGCATGGCGCTGCACGGCGGCATCCGCCCCTACGGCGGCACCTTCATGGCCTTCACCGACTATGCCCGTCCGTCCATGCGTCTGGCCGCGCTGATGAAAGTGCCCAGCGTATTCGTGATGACCCACGACTCGATTGGTCTGGGCGAAGATGGCCCGACCCACCAGCCGGTCGAGCATCTGGCGATCTCGCGCGCGACGCCCAACACCTATGTGTTCCGCCCCGCAGATACGGTTGAGACCGCCGAAGCGTGGGAACTGGCGCTGACCTTCAAAGACAGCCCCTCGGTGCTCTCGCTGACGCGTCAGGGCGTCCCGACCGTGCGTACACAACACAAAGGCAAAAACCTGACCTCGCAGGGCGCCTATGTCCTCGCGGATGCCGAAAGCAAACGTCAGGCCATCCTCATCGCCACCGGTTCCGAAGTGTCGCTGGCGATGGAAGCCAAAGCGATGCTCGAAGCCGAAGGCATCGGCACCCGTGTGGTCTCAATGCCTTGCATGGAACTGTTCGCCGAACAGGACGAGGCTTACCGCAAGCGTGTTCTGCCTGCCGGTCCGGTCCGCGTCGGCATCGAAGCCGCTGTCCGCGCCGGTGGCTGGGATCGCTGGTTGCTGGGCGAGCGTGGCCGTGAGACCAAGGCAGGTTTCATCGGCATGTCCAGCTTTGGCGCCTCGGCCCCGGCGGGCGAACTGTATAAGCATTTCGGTATCACCGCCGAGGCGACCGTTGCCAAAGTCAAGGAATTGCTGGGGCTGTAAAACAGACCCTGCTTATCGTGCAAAGGGCGGCTCGGGCCGCCCTTTTCATTTGGATATCAATGCGATGCGGACTTTCCGAAAAGCGGCATCAACACCTTGGTCGCCAGCGGGATCAGAACCAGCCCCCAGGCCAGCCCCAGAATGCCGTCCATCGTCGCCTTTGACAGCCATTTGACCGCAGCGCTCCATTGGTCGGGCACCGAATAGGCAATCGCCTTGGCCCAGTCATAGATCTGATACTGCAAAGCACCAAAGCCCAACACCTCAAGCCCGTGAATGATGATCGATCCGCCAACCCACAGCATCGCCGCCGTCCCAATGGTCGAGAGCAGTTTCATCACCACCGGCATCGCCCGCACCAATCCGCGCCCCAGCCCGCGCCCCACCGGGCTCGGCGCGTTCCCGGCCAGAAACAGTCCTACATCGTCCATCTTCACAATCAGCGCGACCGAGCCATAAACGGCCAAAGTCACCCCCAGCCCCACAACTGCTAGGGTTGCCGCCTGCATCCAGATATTCGGAGCCTCAATTGCGGCCAGCGCGATGGTCATGATTTCAGCCGACAGAATGAAATCGGTCTTGATCGCGCCCTTGACCTTCTGTTCCTCCAGATGGCCGGGATCGCGGTTCTTCATATCCTCCTCGATCACATGGCTGCCATGAGGAAACAGGACATGGAATATCTTCTCGGCCCCTTCGAAACATAAATAAGAGCCCCCCAGCATCAGCAGCGGTGTAATCAGCCAGGGCGCAAAATTGGCCAGCAGCAGGGCAACCGGCAGCAACAGGATGATCTTGTTGAAAATAGACCCGCGCGCGATACGCCAGATGATCGGCAATTCCCGCGCCGGCGCAAAGCCCTGTACGTATTTCGGCGTAACCGCAGCGTCGTCGATGATCACCCCGGCGGTCTTGGCCCCGGCCTTTCCCGCCGCCGCCACGACATCATCCACGGATGCCGCTGCGACCTTGGCAATCCCCGCTACATCGTCCAACAGGGCCAACAGACCACTCATCGCGCTTCCTTTCATTCATCCGCCGCAGAGGGACCCTACCTGATCCGGCAGCTAGCGCAAGCGTTAGCGCAATCGCGTGAGGTTTGCGCTAACACCTTAAAAATATGCCGTTTTTGCCCTTTTGAGATTCAATATTCGCGGCTATATGGCCTGCAACGCAAGCGCATTTTGGAGACGTCAGATGACCATCAAGGTCGGTATCAATGGTTTTGGCCGCATTGGCCGCTGCACCCTGTCGCACATTGCCGCCTCGGGCCGCAACGACATCGAAGTGATCAAGGTCAATGCCACCGGCCCGCTGGAAACATCTGCGCATCTGCTGAAATATGACAGCGTTCACGGCCGTTTCCCGCGCGATGTCACCATTGACGGCAACACCATGGATCTGGGCCGCGGCCCGATGCAGATGTTCTCGACCTACGACATGAACGAGCTGGACTGGGAAGGCTGCGACGTCGTGCTGGAATGCACAGGCAAGTTCAACGATGGCCTGAAGGCCAAAACACATCTGGAACGTGGCGCAGGCAAGGTTCTGCTGTCGGCTCCGGGCAAGAACGTAGACAAGACCATTGTGTTCGGCGTCAACCACAACACGCTGGCCGCCAATGACAACATGGTGTCGAACGGATCGTGCACCACCAACTGCCTGGCGCCGCTGGCCAAGGTGCTGGACGAAGGCGTCGGCATCGAACACGGCATCATGACCACCATCCACGCCTATACCGGTGACCAGCCGACGCTGGACCGCCGTCACAGCGATCTGTACCGCGCCCGTGCTGCTGCCATGTCGATGATCCCGACTTCGACCGGAGCCGCAGCAGCGCTGGGTGAAGTCCTGCCGAACCTCAAAGGCCGTCTCGACGGCTCGGCCATCCGCGTTCCCACCCCGAATGTCTCGGCGGTGGACCTGTCGTTCCGCGCGTCGCGTGACGTCACCGTGGAAGAAGTCAACGCCATCGTCGAAGAAGCCGCCAAGGGCCCGATGCAGCGCGTATTGGGCTATGAGCCCGCGCCGCTGGTCTCGACCGATTTCAACCACACCGAAGAAAGCTCGATCTTCGCGCCCGAACAGACCCGCGTGGTCGACAACCGCATGGTGCGCGTGCTGGCGTGGTATGACAACGAATGGGGCTTCTCGGTTCGTATGGCCGACGTCGCTGTCGCGATGGGCCGCCTTAACTGACCCTTCGCACACCGCTTGTACCCTTATGCCCGCTCAGGTTATCTGGGCGGGCATTTTCGTTCAGGGCGTATCCATGACCAATCAAATCGCAATCTGGCTTGGAATTCTCATTCTCGGCGGTTTGATGCTGGATGCGGCCTTGTTCGGTACGGAACACCTGCTGTTCCTCGGCAAAAAGCTGTATGATTTCCTGGATTGGCTGGCCTTCTGGCGCTGACAGAGGTTTTGCTTGACTTTCGCCGCAATCTGTAATTGTTAGCGCTAACCATTACTGGACCCGACTATGACGGAGCGCACCATGACACTCAAGCTGGCAATCAATGGATTTGGACGGATCGGGCGCGGTGTTCTGCGTGCGGTTATGGAATCGGGTCGTACCGATGTCGAAATCGTTGCGATCAACGATCTGGCAAAACCCGAAATGAACGCGCATCTGTTTGAATTCGACAGCGTTCATGGTCGCTATTCCAAACCAGTCACGCTCAGCGATGCCGGGCTGGACGTTGGTGCCGGCCCGATCCGGCTGACCAGCGAACGTGACCCCGAAGCGCTGGATTGGTCGGATGTGGATGTTGTTCTGGAATGCACCGGTGTCTTCCGCACCCGTGAGGCCGCCGAACGGCACCTGAAGAACGGATCGAAAAAAGTTCTGATCTCAGCCCCTGCCCGTGGCGATGGTGCTGTAAAAACAGTGGTGTTTGGTGTGAACGAGCACGAGTTGACTGCCAGCGACATCGTGGTTTCCAACGCCTCCTGCACCACCAACTGCCTGTCGCCCGTCGCGGCAGCTTTGGATGCAGGGCTGGGCATCAAGCACGGCAACATGACCACCGTCCATGCGTATACCGCCAGCCAACCGGTGCATGACACTGCGGGCAAAGACCCATACCTGTCCCGCGCGGCGGCTCTGTCGATGATCCCGACAACGACTGGTGCGGCTTCGGCCGTCGGGTTGGTTCTGCCTCAGTTGGCCGGGAAGTTGACCGGGCAAGCCATTCGGGTGCCTACTCCCAATGTCTCAGTCGTCGATCTGGTGGCCGAAGTTTCGCGTCCGACCACCGAAGAAGAGGTTAACGCCTTGTTCGTTGAAGCCGCCGCCAAAATCCCGGGTGTTCTGGCCGCTGAGACGCGTCCGCTGATCTCAGTCGATTTCAATCACGACCCCCACAGCTCAACCGTTTCCCTGGCGGAAACAAAAGTCACCGACGGCACTTTGGTGCGCGTGCTGGCCTGGTATGACAATGAATGGGGTTTCTCGAACCGTATGCTGGACACAGCCGCAGCTATGGGTGCGTTATCCTAAACGCTCTCGTAGCGCATCCCTGACGCGGGGCGTGACGAATTTCGACACATCCCCGTTCAGGCGAGCGATTTCTTTCACCAGCTTGGATGCAATCGCCTGATGCCTGGCTTCGGCCATAAGAAACACCGTCTCGATTGAATCGTCCAACGCGCGGTTCATTCCAACCATCTGGAATTCATACTCAAAATCGGCAACCGCCCGCAGACCGCGCACAATAATTTGAGCGCCGACATCGCGGGCGCAGTCGATCAGCAGGTTTTCGAACGGATGCGCCACGATCTCGGTGCCGGTCTGATCGGACAGATGAGCGCATTCGGCTTCGATCATCGCCACGCGCTCTTCCAGCGAGAACAGCGGCCCTTTGTCCCGATTGATCGCAACACCGATCACCAGCTTGTCCACCAGCGCCGAGGCCCGACGGATAATGTCGATATGACCGATGGTGATCGGATCAAAAGTTCCGGGATATAATCCAACCCGCATCAGGGCCTCCTGCGCAACAATATTTCTGCGCTAGCAAACACATCTTTGCCGCAGGTGCAAGGGTCAGCCATACATTCCGGCCCCTCAGTGCCCCATAATCATGCCTTCCAGCGCGTCTTTTTCCATCGCAAGTTCAGACAGTTGCGCCTTGACCGCATCGCCCAGCGTGACGATTCCAATCAATTTGCCCTCTTCCACGACCGGCATGTGACGGAACCGGCCTTCGGTCATGCGAGACAGAATATCCTCAACGGTGTCTTGCCGGGTCGCTGTCACGAGGTCTTTGGTCATGTAGGCGCTGACGGGTTTGCCCAGACAGCCGCTGCCGCTGTCCGCCAGCTCGCGTACAATATCACGCTCGGACAAGATGCCAGCCGCCGTTTGCCCGCCATCCTCGGAAATGATCACAGTACCGATCCGCTTGCTGGCCAGAATTTCGGCGGCCTGGGAAACTGTTGCTGATGGTTCGACCGTCACCACCTCGTCAGTGGCTTTGGATTTAAGAATGGCCTGAACAAGCATTAGCAAAACCTCCGGTATAACGTACTGTTTTCCAAAGCGTTGCCGGAATGTCTGAAGGTGTCAAGATGCAGCTTCGCGCTCAAGCCGCGCTACTTCGTCCCGCAGGCCGGATGTCAGCGCCTCGGCAAAGCGGTTCAGCCGTTCGTTTCGCTGATCGCCCTGATGCCGGACCAGATAGAACCCGCGTGTCAGACTGACCTGATCCGTCAGGATTTTCCGCAGGCCGGGATGAAACGGTAAGGTAAAGTCATGCGCCACGCAGACACCGGTTCCCAAAGCCACCTGCCGCAACTGCACCGACACCGAATTTGATGCAAGCGCGACACGGTCAATGCCGATATCGTTGAGATAGTCCAACTCGCGATCAAAGATCATATCGGGGATGTACCCGATCATCCGGTGATCGCTCAGATCGGCAATCGTGTGGATCGGCGGGTGGCTATCAAGATAGTTTTGGCTGGCCACCATATGCAGCCGATAGTCGCTGATCTTCTGAACCAGCAATTGCCCGGCGGTTGGCGCACTGACGGTGACCGCCATATCCGCCTCGCGCCGGGACAGGTTGATGATACGCGGCAAGGCCAGGATCTGGATATCCAGATCCGGGTTGGCGTCGCTGATCCGGGCGCAGACCTGCGGCAACAGGTAGTTGGCACTGCCATCGGGCGCGCCTATGCGGATTTGGCCGCTCAGCGACTTGGCGGACCCGGTCATGACACCCGCCGCCGCGCGCATGGCCTCTTCGGCTTGCAATCCATGCTCCATCAATCGCTGGCCTGCTGTCGACAGCACATACCCCTGCTGTGATTTGGTAAACAACACTGCATCCAGCGCCGCCTCCAATCTGGCAATTCGGCGGCCAACCGTGGCCGGATCGATCTTCAGCACCCGCCCCGCCGCCGACAGGCTTTCTTCGCGCGCGACCGCCAGAAAAACGCGCAGATCGTCCCAGTTTGGTGTCACAGTCCCAACCTTTGCATTTTTGCAAAACAGATTTGAGACATTGCCTCTGTCCTTGGGGTTTTTGCAAGTCTATTCTGCGCGCAATCTCAGCGGAGGAATTTGCGATGAATGATCTGACCCACTTTCTGAATGGCGAAATGGTTGCGGGCACGTCCGGCCGTTTCGATGATGTTTACAACCCGGCAACGGGCGAAGTGCAGTATAAATGCCCGATGGCCAGCGCAGCAGAAACCACTGCAGCCATCGAAGCCGCCGCTGCCGCTCAGCCCGCATGGGGCGCCACCAACCCGCAGAAACGCGCGCGTGTCATGATGGCGATGGTTCACCTGATGAACCGCGACATGGACAAGCTGGCCGAAGCGCTGAGCCGCGAGCACGGCAAAACCATCCCCGACGCCAAGGGCGACTTGCAGCGTGGTCTGGAAGTGATCGAATACTGCATCGGCGCACCGCAGATGCTGAAGGGCGAATACACCGACAATGCGGGCCCTGCCATTGACATGTATTCCATGCGCCAACCGCTGGGCGTTGTCGGCTCGATCATGCCGTTCAACTTCCCTGCCATGATGCCGCTGTGGCACGTCGGCCCGGCGCTGGCCTGTGGCAACGCCGTGGTTCTGAAACCGTCCGAGCGTGACCCCTCGGTGCCGCTGATGCTGGCCGAGTTGTTTGTCGAGGCCGGTCTGCCCAAGGGTGTGTTCCAGGTCGTAAACGGAGACAAAGAAGCGGTCGACACCATCCTCGACAGCGACATCATTCAGGGCGTCAGCTTTGTCGGCTCGACCCCGATCGCGCAGTATATCTATGCCCGCGCCACCGCAAACGGCAAACGTGCACAGTGCTTTGGCGGTGCAAAGAACCACATGATCGTCATGCCCGACGCGGACATGGATCAGGCCGCTGACGCGCTGGTCGGTGCCGGTTTCGGCGCGGCAGGCGAACGCTGCATGGCTGTTTCGGTCGCTGTACCGGTGGGCGATGATACCGCTGACGCGCTGATCGAAAAGCTGGTGCCGCGCATCGAAAAGCTGAAGGTCGGCCCCTACACCGCCGGTGACGATGTGGACATGGGCCCGGTGATCACCCAAGCCTCGAAAGAGCGTATTCTGGGCCTGATCAATTCCGGCGTCGAACAGGGTGCCAAGCTGGTTGTCGATAACCGTGATTTCAGCCTGCAGGGCTATGAGGACGGTTTCTTCGTCGGCCCCCACCTGTTCGACAATGTCACGCCCGACATGGACATCTACAAACAAGAGATTTTCGGCCCTGTCCTGTCGACCGTGCGCGCCGGTTCCTACGAAGAAGCGCTGAAACTGGCGATGGACCATGAATACGGCAACGGTACCGCGATCTTCACCCGTGACGGTGACACCGCGCGCGACTTTGCCAGCCGGATCAATATCGGCATGGTCGGCATCAACGTTCCGATCCCGGTACCGCTGGCTTATCACACGTTTGGTGGCTGGAAGAAATCCATGTTCGGTGACCTGAACCAGCACGGCCCCGACAGCTTCAAGTTCTATACCCGCACCAAAACCGTCACCGCGCGCTGGCCCTCGGGCATCAAGGAAGGTGGCGAGTTCAACTTCAAAGCGATGGATTGATCGTTTCGATGCTTTCTCAGAAACCCGGCCAGATTTGGCCGGGTTTTTTAGTTTTCAGGCCGGTTTTGACGCAAGTCCAACCTCACAAGAAATTCAGCGGTGCCCCCCTGGAAAAATGAGGTAATCACCAATATTTTACCGCTAATTCAAAAGACCGAGCAGTTGATATTTTTCCGGAGGCAGCCTTGTCCCAAAACCGTATGACCCGCCGCACAGCCCTGTTGGGGGCTGCATCAGTGATTGCGACACCCGCTTTGGTGCGCGCTCAAAGCCTGGATGCCTTTCCACAGAATGAAGAGGCGATCAGCACGCAAGCGCCTGTACGCCGCAATGTATCCTCGTTCTCACAACAGAACTGGCAGGATCACTTTGACGAACTGGGCGTCGGATGCCTGTTGGCCGACATCACCAGCCGCGCGGTGCATTACTGGGGGGCTGATGGCACCTACAAGCTGTATCCCAGCTCGGTCCCGATGAGCGAAGAACTGACCAAGCGTGGTTATACCGAGGTTGTGCGCAAGCGCGAAAACCCAAGCTGGACGCCGACCGCCTCAATGCGTGAACGCGATCCGACTTTGCCGATCCGTATGGAGGGCGGAGAACCAGGCAACCCGCTGGGCACCCGCGCGATGTATCTGTCCTGGCCCGCCTATCTGGTCCACGGCACACATGACACTCGGAAAATCGGTCGGCAGAGTTCATCCGGGTGCATCGGTCTTTACAACCAGCATGTGGAAGAGCTGTATCCGCTTGTGCAGGTCGGCACTCAGGTACGGCTGCTGTAAGCAGATTGCCTTTTGCAACAAGAAGCCCCGGCCACATGGACCGGGGCTTTGTCTTCCGGGGGTCTTGAAGACTTATTCAGGCAGGATCACTGCATCAACAACATGAATGACACCGTTGCTGGCTTCGATATCGGCCTGAACGACTTTTGCGTCATTCACCTTGACGCCGTTCTTGGCATTGACACTCAGGCGGTCACCCTGCACCGTCAGAACTTTGGCCCGTTTGCCAGCGATATCACCCGACATGACCTTTGCTGGAACCACGTGGTAAGTCAGAATTGACACCAGCTGATCCTTGTTCTCAGGCAACAGCAGCGTTTCCACCGTGCCTTCGGGAAGCGCGGCAAAGGCCTCATCCGTGGGTGCGAAAACGGTGAACGGGCCATCGCCCTTCAGCGTATCGACCAGACCCGCGGCCTGCACCGCGGCGACCAGAGTGTTGAACGATCCGGCAGAAACGGCCGTATCGACGATGTCAGCGGCTTGCGCTTTGACCGGAAGTGCCAGTGCAAGTGCGGCGGCGGCGCCCATGAATGTGCGGCGGAACATGGCTGTTAACTCCTCTCCAGCTTGTTATGGAAAGGGTTACGCGACACTGCGCGGCCCGGATCACATTCAGGTCAATTTTCTTTGAGCTGAACCCAGATGCTCTGCGCCCTGCCATCCTTCAGGAACGGCAGTGCCTCCACCGCATCCGGGCGGTCCTGCTGCAAGTAGTACCCCGGCCAAAGCATTGAATATGCACCAGATTGCAGCAACACGTGCAGCATGTACTGCTCGCCCCAGCCGGGGCAATCATAAAAGAACCGCTTGGGGTATTCATAGGGCAGAAAAACATCGTGGACATGGATCACCACACCCGGCTTCAACGTCGGAATGATCCGGCAGAACAGATGGGCCACATCGTTGCTCATCCGCACGACGTGGCTGGAATCGATGAACAGAACATCCCCGGATTCGAGCTGTTCGAACAGGGACGGGTCTACGTCTTCCAGCCGCTTCTGCTCGAAATGATCCACGACATGGGCAATGTCGGCGCGGGGATAAGGGTCGATCGCGGTGATCTCGGTCTTCAGCCCGCCATCAATGATGGCCTGCCGCGTAACGCGGGTCGAGTTGCCGCAGCCCACTTCGATCACCCGCTTTGGCTGGAACCTGCGGATCATCAGATACAGCGCATCCGCGTCCGGGCTGTCATAGTAGCCATTTCCCAGTTGATAACCGGTCTGGTTGCGTTCGGGGTCTTTCAGTGCCTCAAGCGCCGCCCTGTGCTGCGCGTACTCCGCAACCAGTTGCGAGATGTCGAACCCGGCCATCCCCGGTGAGAGCGCATAGGCCGGACGGGTCAGCCCCCCTGCCCGCTCAAAAGCCTCAAGCCGCGCGCGTTCGTCATTCTCGGTTGCCTTGTCGATCAGCTTTACCCCCAACTCATCAAGGGCGGCGTTGATCTGGGGAAATTTCCTTGGTTTCACGCGAGGCTCCACATTCGGTTCTGTTTGTTCCTTACCCGCGCCAGCCGGGCGTTCGCAAGAACCCAGCATGTCAAACCCTTGGCAAAACGGAAATTTCCGTATTCACTGATGTGAATTGACCAGCGAGGGCCGCCATGCAGCAGGAATTCACGATCGGTATCGAAGAGGAGTATCTTCTGGTCGACCGCGACAGCCTGCAATTGGCCGAAGCCCCCGAGGCGTTGATGGAGGCCTGTCAGGCCGATTTCGAAGGTCAGGTCAGCCCTGAATTCCTGCAATGTCAGATCGAGGTCGGAACCCGCCCGCATGCGACGGTCAAAACCGCGCGCGAAGACCTGAAGCGTTTGCGGTCCTGCGTTTCCAAACGCGCGACCGAATATAATCTGGCCCCGATTGCCGTCTCCTGCCACCCGTTTGCGAACTGGAAGGATCAGCATCACACGCGCAAAGAGCGCTATGATGCGCTACAGCATGCGTTGGGTGGCGTGGCGCGGCGGATGCTGATCTGCGGGATGCATGTGCATGTGGGGGTACAGGACCAGGCGCTGCGCGCCGATTTGATGCCGCAATTGTCTTACTTTCTGCCTCATCTGCTGGCCCTGTCGACCTCGTCCCCCTACTGGAATGGCGAGGACACCGGTCTGTCCTCTTACCGGCTGACCGTGTTTGACAATCTGCCCCGCACCGGCTTGCCGCCGATCTTCGGAAGCTGGGGCGAGTATGATCGTACAACGGGCGTTCTGGTCGAGTTGGGCGTGATCGAGGATACAACGAAGATCTGGTGGGACCTGCGCCCGTCGCATCGCTTTCCGACGCTTGAGACCCGCATCATGGATGTGCAACCCCGGTTGGAGCACACTCTGTCACTGGCGGCGCTGGTGCAGGCACTGACCCGGATGCTGTGCCGCCTGAAAGCCCGCAACTTGCGGTGGCGGCAATATGACAGGTTCCTGATCGGCGAAAACCGCTGGCGCGCGCAACGTTATGGCGTGGGCGAGGGTCTGATCGATTTCGGCGACCGGTCGATCAAACCCATGGCCGAACTGATGGGTGAATTGATGGGCATGCTGGCCGAAGATGCCGAAGCCTTGGGCACCATGACCGAACTTGCCCGCCTGCGCCAGATCGCCGAAAGCGGCACCTCGGCCACCCGCCAGCGCCGCGCCCATGCCGAAGCCGTCGCGCGCGGCGACGATCCCGGGCAGGCGGTGGTGAAACACCTGATCGAAGAATTCCACGCGGACCTGTAAGCCTCAGGTAACCGCCAGAATATCCTTGATCCGCTCGGCTACGGGTTCATAGAGGTCACGGTCGGTCCAATATCCGCCATGCGAAAACGGATTCCACGAGGTAAAGATCTTACCCGCATTGATCGGCTTGTCCTTTAGCGCCCGACTGTCGGCCAGTTGCTTGTAACGCGGCGCGCTCTTGCCCAGCGGAAAGCCCAGAACATCGTGTTTGTCGTAGTAGTTGTACCACCACGTCCGGAATTGTAGCGCCGCGGGCAGCTTGCTGTTGGGCGCCATGATCGGGAAAATGTCACTCTCGGGATAGGCAAACAGGAAAATGGGAATATTGCACCCGAAGGTCACGATCCCAGCCACCGTTTTCATATTCTCGACATCGGTCTGATGCACCGGAGACCCACCACCCGGGCGCAAATGCCGCTGCATGTCGTAGATGTAATTCGACATGATGTGCCCACCCAGCGAATGCGCAAGGATCAGAACCGGTCCCTCGGGTCCGACCTGATGTTTGACCACACCCATCACATTCTCGATCTTCTCGTGTATGGCCTCATAAATCTTGTCGCCATCATCCGGTGTCGGGCGGTACGACGCTGCATCCGAAAGATTGCACACCACAAATTCGCGCAGCTTGTCATATCCCAGACTGCGTTTGATCTTTTTTAGATAGGCTTTCTGACGTCCCTGCAGAATCTGGGCCCAGACCACCTCGTGCCAGATCACGTGGCTCATATCCGCGCCGACCCGGTTCGAGACGCGCTGCTTCAGCCCTTTCGAGAAGGTCGGGGTCGTGGATGCAGGCTGGCCCTGCGGCTTATGTTGGCTACCCATACCGTGAATCACCACCACGGCCAGTTTGTGTGACGCCATCGGAATACTCCAAAAAAAATCATCTGTAGAATTCGTGCAGTATAACGCAGCCACTCAATTCCCCCAAACATGGCCGCAATGTTTGCCGCCATTGAAAAATTTCTGTAAGGATTGAAGAATAAAACGCTCGTTCAATTCTGTAGAGTACAGGGACCACAGCCATGGATTTCGCGCTGACCGAGGAACAGACGGCCATCTTCGACATGGCCTATGCTTTTGGCCAAGAAAATATCGCCCCCTTCGCGCGTCAGTGGGAAGCTGACGGCACCATCCCGAAAGAGCTTTGGCCCAAGATTGGCGAGCTTGGATTCGGCGCGCTATACGTCTCGGAAGACGGCGGCGGATCGGGGCTGAGCCGCCTAGATGCCACTTTGGTGTTCGAGGCGCTTTCGATGGCCTGCCCCTCAGTCGCGGCTTTCCTGTCGATCCACAACATGTGCGCAAAGATGCTGGACAGCTTTGCCAGCGATGAGCTGAAATCCCGCATCATGCCCGGTATTCTCAGCCTCGATACGGTGCTGAGCTATTGCCTGACGGAACCCGGCTCCGGGTCGGACGCAGCCGCCTTGAAAACCCGCGCCGAGCGGACGAATGAGGGCTATACCCTGAACGGGTCCAAAGCCTTCATCTCGGGCGGGGGTTATTCGGACGCCTATGTCTGCATGGTTCGCACAGGCGAAGATGGCCCCAAAGGGATTTCGACGGTCTATGTCGAAGACGGCACCGCCGGCCTCAGCTTTGGGGCGCTTGAACAGAAGATGGGGTGGAAAAGCCAGCCCACCGCGCAGGTCCAATTTGACGACTGCAAAATCCCGGCTGGCAATCTGGTTGGCACGGAAGGCGACGGGTTCAAATACGCCATGATGGGGTTGGATGGCGGGCGGCTGAACATCGCTTCGTGTTCGCTGGGGGCCGCGCAGAACGGGCTGGACATGACGCTGCAATACATGTCCGAGCGCAAGGCCTTTGGCCAATCCATCGATCAGTTCCAGGCGCTGCAATTCCGCCTTGCGGATATGGAGATCGAGATGCAGGCCGCTCGCACCTTCCTGCGGCAAGCTGCGTGGAAACTGGATCAGGGCACACCTGACGCCACCAAGTTCTGCGCCATGGCCAAGAAATTCGTGACCGAGACAGGGTCGAAAGTGGTCGACCAGTGCCTGCAACTGCACGGCGGTTACGGCTATCTGGCCGATTATGGCATCGAAAAGCTTGTGCGTGATTTGCGCGTGCACCAGATACTTGAAGGCACGAACGAGATCATGCGCGTCATCGTCGCGCGCCAGATGCTTGCCAACCGCTGAGGACTTCATGGCTGACATTGATATCCGCACAGTCGGACGCGCCGGGCGCATCACTCTGACACGCCCGAAGGCTCTGAACGCGATGAGCTATGAGATGTGCATGGCCATCGAAACTGCCCTACGGAACTGGCGCGAAGATGATGCGGTCGACCTGATTATCTTTGACGCCGAAGGGGAAAAAGCCTTTTGCGCCGGAGGCGACATTGCCGAGCTTTACGCCACCGGCACCAAGGGAAACTACGATTATGGCCGCACGTTCTGGCGCGATGAATACCGTCTGAATGCGCTGATCTTCGAATACACCAAACCCGTGATCAGCTTTCTGCAGGGTTTTACCATGGGCGGTGGCGTGGGCATAGGCTGCCATGGCAGTCATCGTATCGTTGGCGAAAGCTCGAGGATCGCAATGCCGGAATGCTCGATCGGCCTTGTCCCGGATGTGGGCGGGTCATTGATGCTGGCACTGGCACCGGGACGTCTGGGCGAATACCTCGGAACAACCGGCTATCGCATGGGCCCCGCAGACGCGATCTATGCGGGCTTTGCCGACCATTTCATTCCACAAGACCACTGGCCGTACCTCATCGAACTTCTGGAGGCATCAGGCCGCGCAGAGGTGGTCGAAGAGCACGTTGAAACCGCGCCCAAAGGAGATCTCGCCGATCTCCAACCGCAGATTGATACGTTGCTCGACGGAGAAAGCCTGAGCGATATCCTGAATACCCTGCGCTGTTCTGACGAAGAGTTTTCGGAACAGACCCTTATCAGCCTGCAACGCAACTCTCCGCTCTCGGTGGCCTGCACCGTGGAAATGCTGCACCGGCTGAGGGGAGCGAACCTTACGATGCGCAAGGCGTTGGACATGGAATACCGCTTTACCTATCGCGCGATGGAAGACGGTGATTTTCTGGAAGGCATCCGTGCCCAGATCATCGACAAGGACCGCAACCCCAAATGGCAATTTGCCGATATGAACGTACCGGCCGTAGCGGTCTCAAAGATGCTGCAGCCCCTGGGTGCCAACGCGCTGAGCTTTTCAGAGGAGTAAGGGATGAAAATCGCATTCATTGGACTGGGCAACATGGGCGCCCCGATGGCCGCCAATCTGGCAGCAGCCGGGCATGAGGTGGTCGGCCATGACATGGCAGACGTATCGGTCGACGGCGTGGCAATGGCCCCGACTGGGGCCGAGGCTGCATCGGGTGCAGAGGCGGTCATCACCATGCTGCCCAACGGCCAAATCCTGCGCGCCGTGGCGGACGCGATCATCCCGGCCATGACACAGGGCGCGGTACTGATCGATTGCTCAACCGTGGATGTCGACAGTGCCCGCGCCGTCGCGCAGCAGGCCGTGAGCGCAGGCCTTCAGGCCGTCGACGCTCCGGTGTCGGGCGGTATTGGCGGCGCGGCTGCCGGTACTCTGACCTTCATGGCCGGAGGCTCGGACGACGCCTTCGCCAAGGCCGCCCCCCTCTTTGACATAATGGGCCAGAAGGCCGTGCATTGCGGAGAAGCCGGTGCAGGTCAGGCCGCGAAGATCTGTAACAACATGATCCTCGGCGTCACCATGATTGCCACCTGCGAGGCCTTTGCGCTGGCGGACAAGCTCGGCCTGGATCGGCAAAAGATGTTTGACGTGGTCAGCACGTCGTCGGGCTATAGCTGGACGATGAACGCCTATTGCCCTGCCCCGGGTGTCGGCCCAACAAGCCCGGCAGACAACGGCTATCAACCCGGATTCGCAGCCGAACTGATGCTCAAGGATCTGCGCCTCAGCCAACAGGCGGCAGACAGTGCCGATGCGGATACCCCGATGGGTCAGGTGGCAACCGCGCTTTACGAACAGTTTGTCGAGAAAGAAAACGGGCTGGGCCAGGATTTCAGCGCAATGCTACCGCGATTTGAGAAGCGCACCCGTTCCTAGAACTCGTTGCGGCGGAAAACCGCACAGCTCTGGAAAATCCAGAGGCGCGCCCTTAGGTGATTGGGTATTGTCGACCCGCGACAACTCATACATGCCGGAGCGCGCCTTTATGAAATCTCTGATCAACATTTCCATGATTGCTTTGCTCACATTGAGCCCCGCTGTTGCATTGGCCGGGAACGGCAATGGAAAAGGTAAAGGCAAAAACAAATCTAATTTTCAGGTCGAACGGGTCGCGCCGAAATCTGGCGTGGCACGTAGCAATGCCGTACATTGCCCTCCGGGTCTGGCCAAAAAGGCAGTCCCGTGTGTGCCACCCGGCCAGGCCAAAAAGCTTTATCGGACGGGCGACCGGCTAGATGACTACATTTGGATCGATGATCCATATCGCTATGGGCTGCGGCGCGGTGGCAATTATGTGCGCGCAGGCGACTATGTATATAAAATCGATCCCGAAACTCACAAAGTGCTGAACCTTATCGGCGCTGTTGCCGATATCCTGTATTAAGGCCGCTATTCTGCGGCCACTCGCTCGGCATTCAGCATCGGCTTGAGGTAACGCCCGGTGTGGCTGCGTTCGACTGCGACCACATCCTCGGGCGTTCCGACGGCGACGATTTCACCGCCCCCGTCACCGCCCTCAGGGCCGATATCGATAATATGATCCGCCGTTTTCACCACATCCAGATTATGTTCGATCACCACAACTGTATTGCCCTGATCGACCAGTTCATGCAGCACTTCCAACAGCTTGCGCACATCTTCGAAATGCAGCCCCGTGGTCGGTTCATCAAGGATATACAATGTGCGCCCGGTCGACCGCTTACTGAGCTCCTTCGACAGTTTCACCCGCTGCGCTTCGCCGCCTGACAGAGTCGTCGCCTGCTGACCGACCTTGATATACCCCAGTCCAACCCGCGCCAAAGCGTCCATCTTGTCCCGGATCGACGGCACGGCCTTAAAGAACTCCTGCGCGTCTTCCACAGTCATATCAAGCACATCCGCGATGGACTTGCCCTTGAACTTGATCTCAAGCGTCTCGCGATTGTAGCGCGCGCCTTTACAGGTTTCGCAGGTGACATAGACGTCGGGCAGGAAGTGCATCTCGATCTTGATGACACCGTCGCCCTGACAGGCCTCGCACCGGCCGCCCTTGACGTTGAAGCTGAACCGACCGGGTTTGTACCCCCGCGCCTTGGCCTCCGGCAGCCCGGCAAACCAGTCCCGAATCGGAGTGAAGGCCCCGGTGTAAGTCGCTGGATTCGAACGCGGAGTTCGTCCGATGGGCCGCTGATCGATGTCAATCACCTTGTCCAGATGCTCCAGCCCCTTGATCGTCTCGCAGGGCGCTGGTGTCTGTCGCGCCCCGTTCAGGCGCATCGAGGCGGTTTTAAACAGCGTCTCGATCGTCAGGGTCGACTTGCCGCCCCCGGAAACGCCGGTCACGCAGACAAACTTGCCCAGCGGGAATTCAGCCGTCACGTTTTTCAGGTTGTTGCCGGTTGCCTTGACCACCGTAACCTTCTGCTTCTTGCCCTTGCGGCGCTCGGCAGGGACAGCGATCTCGCGTGTGCCCGACAGGTATTGGCCGGTTATCGAGGCCGCATCGCCGGCGATATGCTCGGGCGTGCCATGGCTGACCACCTGCCCGCCATGCACACCTGCACCGGGACCAATATCAAAGACGTAATCCGCTTCGCGGATGGCTTCTTCGTCATGCTCAACCACAATCACCGTATTGCCCTGATCACGCAGGTTTTTCAGCGTGCCCAACAAACGGTCATTGTCGCGCTGATGCAGACCGATGGACGGCTCGTCCAGCACGTACAGCACCCCGGTCAGGCCCGAGCCGATCTGGCTGGCCAGACGGATACGCTGGCTCTCGCCACCTGACAGGGTACCACTTGAACGGGACAGCGTAAGGTATTCCAGACCCACGTTATTCAGGAACCCGAGGCGTTCGCGAATCTCTTTCAGAATGGCCCGTGCGATTTCATTCTTCTGTACGCTCAGATGGTTCGGCGCGTCCTCGACCCAGGCCAGCGCCTCGCGGATCGACATCTGCACCACCTGCCCCACATGCAGACCCGCAATCTTGACGGCCAGGGCTTCGGCGCGCAGGCGATAACCCTCGCAGGTGCCGCAGGGGCGATTGTTCTGATAGCGTTCGAACTCTTCACGAATCCAGGCGCTGTCGGTCTCGCGATAACGGCGCTCCATGTTTGGAATGACGCCTTCGAAGCTGCGGGTGACCTGATAGACCCGCCCGCCTTCGTCATAGCGGAACTGGATTTCCTCATCGCCGGAACCGCGCAGGAACACCTGCTGCACCTTCTTGGGCAGGTCCTTCCACGGCGTGTTCTTGTCGAACTCGTAGTGCCGGGCGATGGCTTCGATGGTCTGCAGGAAATACGGCGATTTCCCTTTGCGCCACGGCGCCAGCGCCCCGTCATAGAGTTTCAGGGTCTGATCTGGCACCACCAGCCGTTCGTCAAAGAACAGCTCGACCCCCAGTCCGTCACAATCCGGGCAAGCTCCGAAGGGCGCGTTGAACGAAAACAGTCGCGGTTCGATCTCGGGGATGGTGAAGCCACTGACCGGACAGGCAAAATTCTCGCTGAATGTGATCCGCTCAGGGTCGCCTTCCTTTAGCGCGGTTTCCAGAATGGCGATACCATCGGCCAGATCCAGCGCGGTGCGCAGGCTGTCGGCCAGCCGGGTTTCCATGCCTTCGCGCACCACCAGACGGTCGACCACCACATCGATATCGTGGCGGAACTTCTTGTCCAGCGTGGGCGGCGTATCAAGCTCATAGAACTCACCATCCACCTTGACGCGCTGGAACCCCTGCTTACGCAGCTCCAGGAACTCTTTCCGATATTCACCCTTGCGATCACGCACGATGGGGGCCAGCAGATAACCGCGTGTGCCCTCCTCCATCGTCATAATACGGTCGACCATGTCCTGCACCTGCTGCGCTTCAATGGGCTGGCCGGTGGCCGGGCTGTAAGGCGTTCCGGCGCGCGCGAACAGCAGACGCAGATAGTCATAGATCTCGGTGACGGTGCCCACGGTCGAACGCGGGTTCTTCGAGGTAGTCTTCTGTTCGATTGAAATCGCCGGGGACAGGCCGCTGATGTGATCCACATCGGGCTTTTCCATCATGTCCAGAAACTGCCGGGCATAGGCCGACAGACTTTCGACATAACGGCGCTGCCCTTCGGCATAGATGGTGTCAAACGCCAGCGATGACTTGCCCGAGCCCGACAGGCCGGTGATCACCACCAGCTGATCGCGCGGAATATCCACATCGATGCTTTTGAGGTTATGCTCGCGCGCGCCGCGCACCTCGATATTCTTCAGCTCAGCCATTTCGGCCCCCAACAACCAACGCCTCTCAGAAATAGGCGAGCGACGGTGAGTCTCCAACCATAAATTTAGAACAAAGTGTGAACAAGCGGATTTTCGGTCAATCCCTCGCTAACCTTCAGATTTGCGCGCGATCGCCCACGCGCAAATCGGAAAGGCAGGATCATTTTCCAGATCATCCGTCTGGGGATCATAGACCGGAGGCCAGTCCGGTTCGAGGTTTCGCAGCGCTGCCTGCCGGTTGCCCCATTGCTCGGCCCGGATTTCAGCGGGATCGAACCCGCATTCGATCAGCAGATTGCGCAAACCGCGCTCGGACCAGCGCGAACAATCATAAGGGGCCGCATGGAACGGGACGAAAAACGGCACGGCCAGCCAGAAATAGCCGCCGGGGCGCAGCATCTCTTGCACGTTTAGCGTCGCCTCGAATGGTCGGTCCAGATGCTCCCAGACCTGATTAGCGAGAACAAGGTCGAACGTCCTCACCTGCCCCCGCTCATCAAGCAGCGGGCCGGTGCAGATGTCATGATCATTGCGCCAGGCCTGCTCATAGCTGCGAAAGCCGAACTGATTGCCCCACGAACCAGAAATTTCGACCGCGTCCAGCTTTGACGGATTCAACTCGCGAATCCACTGACGGCTGCGCCGCGCCATGATCACCCGGTTTAAACTTGTCACTGCAGCCCTCGGTCGTTTTGAAGGCAATACAACATGACATTGCCGACTTGTCAGCGCAGATTTTCGAATTTGTAGGGGAAAATGGCGCGGTTGACGGGGCTCGAACCCGCGACCCCCGGCGTGACAGGCCGGTACTCTAACCAACTGAGCTACAACCGCGCATCTATTTTCGTGGCCTTTATCCTGGACCAAGGACTGCAGCGATGGCGCGGTTGACGGGGCTCGAACCCGCGACCCCCGGCGTGACAGGCCGGTACTCTAACCAACTGAGCTACAACCGCCCGCTGCACGTTCGTTGCTGAACGTTGGGGTGTATTATGGCCACGCTCGGGCAGCGTCAAGCGGCGTTTTGAAGTTTTTTATCTGCATCCTCAAAATTGCTGGATCGACTGCAGTTTTTTCCCTGAAACTACCCTGCTGCGGTTCGTTGCCATACTATGCTGTGATTCACTTCATACGGCCCGAAGTAAGTCAGATTATTTGAGGTTTATGCATAGTGTATGCTCAAGCCTTTTCAACAAGACAACATAACGTTGAATTCGACACTATTTGCCTTAGTGCGGCCCCAATTCTCATTGAGAAACAGGCCGCAACCCATTGCTGAATCTGTTTACAATTCCGAGGGTCAAGATTGAATCTGAGAATCGGCCATAGGATCCTTATTTAGGATGAAGACCCAAATTTGCCTCAAGAAATCCAACGAAATCGTCCGGCACGACATGCTTCGGCACGCGCGTTGAGATGATCTGAGAAAAAGTGACAGTGCGGAAGTAAAATGGCAGTAGTTACAGTGAATTACCCGGGTGAAGACCCGACCGGAGACGTTTATGTTGATAGCCTGATCTGGGGAACATCTTGGAATGTAGATACGAACCAGGGCGGCCCGGAAGGTGTCATTACATACTCGTTCGATAATGGAACGCTGGGTAACCGCAAGTTCGCTGGTTATATGAAAGAAGCGGTACGTAAGGCATTTGAAGTTATTGACAATTACATCCCGGTGACGTTTCAGGAAGTCGGGTTCCTGCGAAGCAATGGCCAACCCAGGCAATCCAACCTGACTTATGTACTGGAAACAGAAGACGCTTTGGGTGGTTTGGGATATCATCAGGTACCCGGAGACGAGCCATTTTTCGAAGACAGTTTTGGGTTGGGTGCCCTGATCGGGGCATTTGCCGGCGACAGCATATACTTTTCCGAAGAGGGGCTGCAAAAAGGCGGACTGGGCTTTGAGGTGATCATGCACGAAATCCTGCATGGTCTCGGACTTGCGCATCCACATGATAACGGCGGTTCTTCTTCAATCTTTCCGGGTGTTACCAGCAGCACCGGCGACTACGGAACAGATGGGCAGAATCAGGGCGTGTTCACGATCATGTCCTATAACAGCGGCTATCCCACTGAGATCGAACCGATGTACTACGACATCGGCAGTTCCGCGACTCCGATGGCCTTGGACATCGCTGCATTGCAGGCCATTTATGGCTCCAAACAGTTTAACACGGGTGACAACGTTTATAATATCAAAGGCCAAAACCAAAAAGGTGTCGGCTGGCGAGCGATCTGGGACACCAACGGTGAAGACACGATTTCAGCCAAGGATGTCAGCCGCAATGTTGTTATCAACCTGAAAGCAGCCGACCTGGGTGGAAGCGACGCGGGTGGCTCACCTTCTTACGCCAAGGGCATTCAGGGCGGGTTTACGATCGCAAATGGTGTTGTAATCGAGAATGCCATCGGTGGGTCAGGCAATGACCGGATCAAAGGAAACAGCGCCGACAACGAACTGTTCGGGAGGAACGGCGAAGACAAGATATATGGCCGCGATGGCGACGATCTTATCAAAGGACACGACAAGGACGATACTTTGTCCGGAGAGAATGGGTCCGACAGAATTTACGGTGGAAATGGCAGAGATACCATTCTGGCGACAGAAGGCGATGGCAACGACCACATAAATGGTGGTGATCACACTGACTGGCTTATCTTCTCTGGAAATTCGTCGATAACGGTCGATCTCTCGCGAACGGACAGGCAGGATACTGGCGCCTCTGGCAACGACAGAATCCTAAACATCGAAAACGTCGAGGGCGGTGAGGGATCTGACCACCTTAGCGGTACCGGCGGAGCCAATATTCTGAGAGGTATCCAAGGCGGCGATACGCTAAGCGGCAAGAGTGGAAGCGACAAGCTTTATGGCGGCAGTGGAGATGATGCGCTGCATGGTGGCCGCGGAAAAGATCGCCTGTATGGCGGCAATGGCGAGGACACTCTGATCGGTGGGTACGGGAAAGACCAGTTGTTTGGCGGAGACGATACAGATCACTTTGTTTTCAGATCTACAAAAGACAGCGCGCTTCTGAAAACGAAGAATACCGATGTTATCAGGGATTTCGAAGTTGGCGTCGACAAAATTGACCTTAGTGCGATCGACGCAAACAGTGCAACGGAAGACGATGATGCGTTTGTTTTCAATGGCCAGACCCGCACCAGTACGTCCGAAGAAGGCGAGATCTACTTTAAACGGGTGAATAATCCTGGTCAGGACAATGACTATACTCTGGTTATCATCGACACAGATTCGGACAGCTCTGCCGAGATGATGATCCAGTTGAGTGGTCTGCATAATCTAACTGCAGACGATTTCATTCTGTAGCTGCCAAAGATTTCAGTGCTTTTGGGGCGCATGTTCGAACACGCGCCCTCGTTCTGTCGGCTCGGAACACCGGATGGCCAGCCACGGTGTGCTAATTTGATTTCGACCCCCTTGCGGGCGACCCAAAGTCTCTGTACTAGACGGCCTCATGGGTGATTAGCTCAGTGGTAGAGCGCTTCGTTCACATCGAAGATGTCAGGAGTTCAAATCTCTTATCACCCACCATTCTTTCTTTTGAATCAAGCGACACCGGTCATCGTCGCCGGCCTCTAGCCACCGATATAGACCCCCGTTCTGGGCCGGTAGAATATCTTCTGATCATGAAGCCTGCCCAAAAGCTCGTGCATTCTGCGGACGAAATCTTCACGTGTCATCCGGTCGTCGCCAGTTTCATCGGGATGTTCCAGGGATTTCGAGGCAATCGTCTGTCGCAAGGCCTCTTCAATCAGATCCATATCATCAACCGACAGCTCAAACAGGTCGTTATACTGGGGCATCTCGCGTTCTCCTGACATTGATGAATATTCAGGGTGCTACGAGCAGCATTCGTTTTCCATCTTTTTTAGCAAAGACGAGGAAATGAATTGACGCACAAAGAAAAAGGCGGGGTCAGTGCCCCGCCTTTTCATCTTCTCAATGTGCTGTCGCTGATGGCCCTGTGCCTTCCGCCGCTTTCGCTGCTGCGGCAGCCGCTTCCTCGGCGGCTTCGTCCCATTCCACCGGCTCTGGCTCGCGGATCAGGGCGTGCTCCAGAACTTCGGAAACATGTTTTACAACAATGATTTCCAGCCCTTCCTTCACGTTATCGGGGATGTCCGCCAGATCCTTCTCGTTCTCTTCAGGAATGAGAACGGTCTTGATCCCACCGCGCAACGCGGCCAGCAGTTTTTCCTTTAATCCGCCGATTGGCATCGCGTTGCCGCGCAACGAGACCTCACCCGTCATGGCGATGTCCTTGCGTACCGGAATGCCCGTCAGGACCGAGACAATCGACGTCACCATCGCCAGACCGGCGCTGGGGCCATCCTTGGGCGTTGCCCCATCGGGCACGTGCACGTGGATATCGATCTTGTCGAACTGCGGCGGTTTCACCCCGATCTGGGGCGAGATCGACCGTACATAAGACGAGGCCGCGTCGATGGATTCCTTCATCACATCGCCCAGCTTACCGGTGGTCTTCATCCGCCCTTTGCCGGGCAGTTTCAGAGCTTCGATATGCAACAAGTCACCCCCGACCGAGGTCCAGGCCAAACCGGTGACAACACCGACCTGATCGTCCTGTTCAGCCAGACCATAACGGAACTTGGGCACACCCAGGAACTCATCCAGATTGTCCGGCGTCACAGTGACCTCTTCCGCCTCTTTCTTGATGATCTTGGTCAGCGATTTCCGCGCCACTTTGGCGATTTCGCGTTCAAGGTTTCGCACGCCCGCTTCGCGGGTATAGGTACGGATGATCTTTTGCAGCGCCTCATCGGTCAGCTCAAACTCCTTGGCTTTCAGACCATGGTTCTTGACCTGTTTGTCGATCAGGTGCTGCTTAGCGATCTCGCTCTTTTCCTCTTCGGTGTAACCAGCCAGCGGGATGATCTCCATCCGGTCCAGCAGAGGCCCGGGCATGTTGTAGCTGTTCGAGGTGGTCAGGAACATCACGTTGGACAGGTCATATTCGACCTCCAAATAGTGGTCCATGAACGTGCTGTTCTGTTCCGGATCCAGAACCTCCAGCATTGCCGAGGCCGGATCGCCACGGAAATCCTGCCCCATCTTGTCGATTTCATCCAACAAGATCAGCGGGTTCGTGGTTTTCGCCTTTTTCAGCGCCTGGATGATTTTGCCGGGCATCGAGCCGATATAAGTCCGACGGTGTCCACGAATTTCGGATTCGTCGCGCACGCCACCCAGCGAAATACGAATGAACTCACGCCCCGTCGCTTTCGCAACGGACTTACCCAGCGAGGTCTTACCCACACCCGGAGGGCCAACCAGACACAAGATCGGGCCTTTCAGCTTTTTCGAACGCTGCTGAACCGCCAGATATTCAACGATCCGTTCCTTGACCTTCTCAAGCCCATAGTGATCGGCGTCCAGAATATCCTGCGCGCGGCCCAGATCCTTTTTGACGCGGGATTTGGTGCCCCATGGTAGCGACAGGATCCAGTCCAGATAGTTGCGCACAACGGTCGCTTCGGCCGACATGGGCGACATGTTCTTGAGCTTTTTCAGCTCGCCCTCGGCCTTCTCGCGCGCTTCCTTCGACAGCTTGGTCTCAGTGATCTTGGCTTCCAGTTCGGCAACCTCGTTGCTGCCGTCCTCGCCATCACCAAGCTCCTTCTGAATGGCTTTCATCTGCTCATTCAGATAGTATTCGCGCTGCGTCTTCTCCATCTGAGATTTGACGCGGGTCTTGATCTTTTTCTCGACCTGCAGAACTGACATTTCGCCCTGCATCAGGCCATAGACCTTTTCAAGCCGCTCGCTGACCGAGAGCGTCTCAAGCAATTCCTGCTTCTGTTCAACCTCGATGCCCAGATGACCTGACACAAGATCCGCCAGTTTCGCGGGCTCGGTTGTCTCGCCCACGGCGGCCAG
This sequence comes from Ruegeria sp. L12, assembly GCF_056531745.1. Taxonomy (NCBI): domain Bacteria; kingdom Pseudomonadati; phylum Pseudomonadota; class Alphaproteobacteria; order Rhodobacterales; family Roseobacteraceae; genus Ruegeria; species Ruegeria sp. L12. The sequence goes on along the minus strand of NZ_JBQFMH010000002.1, from coordinate 314,722 downwards.
CGCTTCTTCGGGGATGTTCTTGCGCACTTTGGCATAGCGCTCGAACTCATCCGCAACCGTGCGCAGCAGCGCTTCGGTGGTGGTGACGTCGCCGGGAATTTCGGTCAGATATTCGGCGCGGGCTTCAAAAAACTGATCGTTTTCAAGAAATTCCGTGATCTGCACACGCGCCTGCCCCTCGACAAGCACCTTCACGGTGCCATCGGGCAGTTTCAGCAGTTGCAGCACGTTGGCCAGAACGCCCGAGCGGTAGATACCGTCGATTTCGGGATCATCCTCACCGGGATCAATCTGGCTGGACAACAGAATTTGCTTGTCATCCTGCATCACCTCTTCCAGAGCGCGGACCGATTTGTCACGGCCTACGAACAGCGGCACGATCATGTGTGGAAACACCACGATATCGCGCAGCGGCAGGACGGGGTATGAGGAATTCAGAGGCTCTTGCATGCTCTATCCTTATCATTGGCAAGACGGCACCGGTCCCTTTTCAAGGCAACCTTCGGCCATCTCCTGTCTTGGACGATAAAGGTGGGGCACCTGTTCCCCTATTTCAACCTTACCGCCATCTGTCGTGAGGCAGCATGACGCGATGATTTAGGGACTGCAAGGCATCGCGCCAACATATCCACCGTTTTTGCAGTTTGTACGCCTCACGGACGGGTCCTGAGATACAATCTCGCGCTAAAACACCTTTTGGACGGCGCGTGACAAAAAGAAACCGTGCCCGACCTCGTTTTTGCACTCCAACCCCTTTTTGGACGAGTGGCAGACAAACCCTCCGAACTGTCCGGTGACCCCATAATCCGCGCGGTCAAATCCGTCACGGGTGCGGACTAAAGGTTGGCACAGCATGCGAACCGCACCTTGATTGGTCATGAAGAAATCGTGCCCCCAATCCGAATTGCAGTTCGCCGGTTTAGGCAACGCAGGCGCGCCCGAGCGTTCGATAATTGTGCAGGTCAGGTCCGAGGTGCCGGGTTCCTCTCCCACAACGCACTGAATGTTTTCCGATGGTGTCTCGAACGTCCAAACATCCGCTTGTACGATGGACGCCAGAAACAATGTTAAGAAAATAGCTATGAAACGAGGCATTAAGCCCTCCTGAACAAAACAAGAAAATTATTGAAATAAACTGTCGTCAGGATAGCAGAAAACGCGTTGTTTGTCACCGCTCTCAGAGCGGGTCGATATCGCCCTGCGCGCGCTGCGCGTGGAACTGTGCCTGCCAATCATCGAACGTACCGGACGCGATCGCGCCGCGCATACCCTGCATGATTTCCTGGAAATAGTGCAGGTTGTGCCAGGTCAGCAACATGCCCGAGATCATCTCGTTCGAGCGGAACACATGATGCAGGTAAGCGCGGGAATAGTTCGAACAAGCCGGACAACTGCATTGCTCATCCAGCGGGCGCGGATCGTCGGCGTGGCGGGCGTTCTTGATATTGACCACACCGTAGCGCGTGAACACCTGCCCCGTGCGGCCCGAGCGCGACGGCAAAACGCAATCCATCATATCCACGCCACGCGCGACGGCGCCGACGATATCGTCAGGCTTGCCGACCCCCATCAGATAGCGCGGCCTGTCTTGCGGCAGGAATTCGGGTGCGTAGTCGAGGCAATCAAACATCGCCTCCTGCCCCTCGCCCACGGCAAGGCCGCCAATGGCATAGCCTTCGAACCCGATCTGCTTCAGCGCCTCGGCGCTTTCTTCGCGCAGGTCCCGTTCCAACCCGCCCTGCATGATGCCGAACAGCGCGTGTCCCGGACGGTCGCCGAACGCTTCACGCGATCGCTCGGCCCACCGCATCGACAAACGCATGGATTCCGCGATTCGATCCCGATCCGCAGGCAGCGCCGGGCATTCATCGAAACACATCACGATGTCCGAGCCCAGCAGCCGCTGGATTTCCATCGACCGTTCCGGCGTCAGTTCATGTTTCGACCCATCCACATGTGATTTGAAGGTCACACCCTTCTCGGTCAGTTTTCGCAGGCCGGCCAGCGACATCACCTGAAACCCGCCGGAATCCGTCAGGATGGGGCGTTCCCAGTTCATGAACTTGTGCAGCCCTCCCAACCGGTCGATCCGTTCGGCCGTGGGGCGCAGCATCAGGTGATAAGTATTGCCCAGCAGAATATCCGCCCCAGTGGCGCGCACGCTTTCCGGCATCATCGCCTTGACCGTTGCCGCCGTCCCCACGGGCATGAATGCAGGTGTCCGCACGTCTCCGCGCGGCGTGCTGATCACGCCGGTACGGGCCTTGCGGTCGGTGGCTTTCAGGTCGAAAGAAAATCGCTGAGTCATGATTTCGCCTTGGGTCGCTGAACCGGGCAGGCTTTGCCCGATCCGCAGATGCAATGCAACCCGTCAGGGCAGCGAGGCGACGCGCTCGGTAAACAAGCGCACAACCCCTGCCCCATCCACATCGCGACACACCCGAACCGGAGGGCGCGCAGTGTCCGGTCGCGTCGCGCCGATCTCGGGGTCGTCAAGCGCCACGCTCAGGCCGGTTTCGACAGTTTCGAACATCGGCTCATGGGTGCAGGCGATCACTGCGGTCGAGTCGTGCAGGCCGCAGCCCTCAAGCCCGCCAACCTCTTTGTAGAACTTCAGATAGAAGCGTGAGATGTCCCGCAAGAAGCCCCCCATATTCGGCGAGCGTTGGGCCAAAGCCTCAAAATCTGCGGTCTCATAGAGGGTCTTCAGCGTGACATCCAAACCAACCAGCACGGTGGGCGGCGGCGCGGCAAAAACCTCATCCGCCGCTTTGGCATCGTGATAAATGTTCGCTTCGGCGTGCTCGGTGATATTGCCCGGACAGAACACAGCCCCGCCCATGATGACCAGTTTGCCAAGATTGCGCGAAAACTCGGGGTCCAACCGGATCGCGTTTGCGATATTTGTCAGTGGGCCGACTGCACAGACCACCAGCTCTCCGCGATGTGCGCGGGCCATTTCGACCAGAAACTCTGCGGCGGGCAGAGCGTGGTTTTCTCCGATCTCTTCAATATCAGTCAGATCGCCAAAACCTTCAGGACCATGCACATGCTCTGAGGGGGAATGAGCGGCCTCTCCAAGCGCAAATGGCGCACCTTCAGCCACGGGAATGCCCAAACCCAGCTTATCCACCAGAAAGCGCGCGTTGCGGCTGGATTGATGCACATGGGTGTTGCCGAACACGGTGGTCAGGCCGATCAGGTCAATGTCATCGGCGGCGGCGGCATAGGCGATGGCCATTGCATCGTCGATGCCGGGGTCTGTATCGATAATCAGTTTCATCCCTTCCGATACCGCAAACACCAGCGGGATGCAAAGCGGACACAACACGGAATTTCTGTCCGACGTGTACGCGTTCAAATACTTGCATTCGTCCCCGCACAATCCATACCAGAGTTGAAATCGGGCGACTCAATCCCCAAATGTATACCAATGTACACAAATAATGAGGACAGTATGACAGAAGACCAGATTATCGGACTGCTTACATCAAACATCATCTACCTGCTGGCGGCGGCTCTTGTTGCGATTGTCATCTTCAAGGGCATCAAGATCGTACCCCAATCCGAGAAATACGTGGTCGAACGGTTCGGCCGCCTGCATTCGGTGCTTGGCCCCGGGATCAACTTTATCGTTCCCTTTCTGGATGTTGCGCGCCACAAGATATCCATCCTTGAACGTCAGTTGCCGAATGCAACGCAGGATGCGATCACCAAGGACAACGTGCTGGTGCAGATCGACACATCGGTTTTCTATCGTATTCTTGAGCCTGAAAAGACGGTCTACCGCATCCGCGACGTGGACGGAGCGATTGCCACAACCGTGGCCGGTATTGTCCGCGCCGAGATCGGCAAGATGGACCTGGACGAAGTGCAGTCGAACCGCGCGCAACTGATTGAACGCATTCAGGAAAGCGTCGAGACCGCCGTCGATGACTGGGGTATCGAAGTGACCCGTGCCGAGATTCTGGACGTAAATCTGGATCAGGCAACCCGTGATGCTATGCTGCAGCAGCTGAACGCCGAACGCGCGCGCCGCGCGCAGGTGACTGAAGCCGAAGGCCAGAAACGCGCGGTCGAGCTGCACGCGGATGCCGAGCTCTATGCCGCGGAACAGACTGCCAAAGCCCGCCGAATCTCGGCCGAGGCCGAAGCTTATGCGACTCAGGTCGTGGCCAAGGCCATTCAGGACAACGGCTTGGAAGCCGCACAGTATCAGGTCGCTCTGAAACAGGTCGAAGCGCTGAACGCGCTGGGCAATGGCACCGGCTCGCAGACCATCGTTGTGCCCGCAAATGCGCTTGAAGCGTTCGGCAATGCCTTTAACATGCTGAAAGGAGGCAAATGATGGCCGATCCCTTCTGGCTGACATGGTGGATCTGGCTGGCCGGGGCGCTTGCGCTGGCCATCCTCGAAGTTGCGTTGCCCGGCTTCATCTTCCTTGGCTTCGCCATCGGCGCGGCCATTACCGGAGTGGTATTGCTGATCCCCGGCCTTGCGCCATCCCTGCCTGTCCTGTTGCTGATCTTTGCGGTTCTTTCACTGGCCTCCTGGCTGGTGCTGCGCCGCATGTTTGCGCTGCCTCACGGGCAGGTCAAAACGTTCAATCACGATATCAATGATTGACCGGTCGTGGCGTCCGAAACTGGCGCCACGGCCCCTCTGGACGCTGCCCGGCACTTTCCCTATATAATTTCTCAGGTAACAGACCCGAGGCTTAGATGACCTATCCCAGTGAACAGTTCGAAGGCAGCCCGCTGATCGCGCCCTCGACCATCGACCATCCGCTGTACGAAACGGTGGTCGAAGCCTGCCGGACGGTATTTGACCCCGAGATTCCGGTCAATATCTACGACCTTGGCCTGATCTACACGATCGACATCACCGGCGAGAACGCCGTTAAAGTCATCATGACCCTGACCGCACCCGGCTGCCCGGTCGCTGGTGAAATGCCCGGCTGGATCGTTGAAGCCATCGAGCCGGTGGCAGGTGTCAAGGAAGTCGACGTCGAACTGACATGGGAACCACCCTGGGGCATGGAAATGATGTCAGACGAGGCCCGGCTAGAGCTTGGCTTTATGTAAGCCTCTGCTCTGACCATAATATTCATCGGTTTGTCACAAAACGATTAAGTATCTGTCATCGTTTCGTTTGTTCTTCGACACAAATGACCGGCAGTTTTGCGGCGCACGCATATGCCGTCCCCGCTGTGCCTGCGCTCCGGGCAATGACTGATGACCGTCCCCCAATGATCTGACCCGGATTTCAGACCGCCCTTGCCCGAGGGCGGTCTTTTTTGCGTCCTATTCGACGCCGCAGGTCGATTTGATCTCGGCGGCGCGTGCGTCCAGTTCCTTGATGTAGTCGCCCGATAGCATCTTGAGATGCTTGTTCTCGGTCCCGGTAACCAAGCCCAGCAAGGCACCTGCAGGCAGAATCGAGACCACGCTTTCGACCTGTTGGTCCTCGGCATGTTTTTTCTCGGCCGCAATCGCGCGCAGATCTCCGGGTGCCGTGGCGCAATTGACCGGATGACGTTTTGTATCATCCGCAGCCATCGCCGGGTAAGCCAAGCCGCAACAAATCATGGCTGCCACTATGGGTTTGATGATCCCGCACCGTTCTGCCATCTGTTCTGACCTCTCACTGTGATATGCCCGCCTCGCCACGCTAAAGGCATGCGACCCCCGGATACAACCCGGATCAGAGAGTGTATTTGCACACGCAATGCCTTGAGCCCGGCGACTGTCGGACTTAGATTAAGGGCAACGCGCGAAAACGGAGCCCACGATGTTTGGCATTCCCGGCAAACAGGCCGTGACCATGACAGAAAAAGCCGCTGAACAGATTGTTCGGCTGATGCAGTCCGGCGGCCATGCCGGTCTGCGCATCGGTGTGAAAAAAGGCGGCTGTGCCGGCATGGAATACACCATGGACTATGTCGATCAGGCCGATCCGAATGACGAGGTGGTCGAACAGGATGGTGCACGCGTGATGATCGCACCCATGGCGCAGATGTTCCTGTTCGGAACCGAGATCGATTATGAGGTCTCGCTGCTTGAATCCGGGTTCAAGTTCCGTAACCCGAATGTGGTCGATGCCTGCGGCTGCGGCGAATCGATCAAGTTTGACGAAAGCCTGCCGACGCGGTCCTGAGGCCCTGCCCGGTTGAAACAGGCGATTCTGCTGCGCAACCGAATTGTCAGCCTTTGCCGACAATGATATCCGATCACCAACATACCGAACACGTTGGGAGATTTGGACATGCGGCGGAAGCTGGCGGCTGGAAACTGGAAAATGAACGGAACCGGCCCTGCGCTGAGCGAGCTTGAGGCGTTGACGGCAAATCACCCTGCCCCGTCGGTCGATATTCTGATCTGCCCCCCTGCCACATTGCTGAGCCGTGCTACGGCCCTGACCGATGGCAGCGGGATCACCGTGGGTGGTCAGGATTGTCACGCGGCGGACTCGGGCGCGCATACCGGTGATATCAGTGCCGGTATGCTGGTGGATGCCGGGGCAAGCGCGGTCATTCTGGGCCATTCCGAGCGCCGCGAGGATCACGATGAGCAGAACGAAGATGTCCGCGCCAAAGCCCGCGCTGCGATGGATGCCGGTCTGAAGGCGATCATCTGTGTCGGCGAAAGCCTTGAGCAGCGCGAGGCCGCCAACACGCTGGATATCATCGGCGGCCAGATGTCGGGCTCGATCCCGGATCAGTCGACCGGTGAGAACCTGATCGTGGCGTATGAGCCGATCTGGGCCATCGGCACCGGCAAGGTTCCGACGCTGGAAGAGATCGGCGAGGTCCATGATTTCATCCGCGCCCGTCTGGAACGCCGTTTTGGCGAAGGCGTCGGTCGCTCGGTGCGTCTGCTGTACGGCGGATCAGTGAAACCCGGCAATGCCGCCGAGATTTTTGCTGTTTCAAATGTGGACGGAGCCCTGGTGGGCGGCGCAAGCCTGAAGGCCGCCGATTTCTCGGGTATTATTCAGGCGCTCGAGGGCGCCTGATAACCGGCGCTACTCGGCGATATCCTCGGCCCAAAGCTCAGGCTTATCTTCGATAAAGCGCTTCATCAACGCGATACAGTCGGGGTCGTTCGCGACAATGACCTCGACCCCGCGACTACGCAGGAAGTCTTCGTTGCCACCGAAGTTCCGGTTCTCGCCGACCACAACGCGCGGGATACCGAACTGAACGATGGTGCCCGCGCACATCATGCAGGGCGACAAAGACGTATAGAGCACCGTATCCCGGTAGGTTTTCTGCCGCCCGGCTTTGCGCAAAGCATCCATCTCGCCATGCGCAATCGGGTCGCCGCCCTGAACCCTTTGGTTTCGTCCGCGCGCCACCACCTCGCCGCCACGGGCGAGAACCGAGCCAATGGGGCAGCCACCCTCATCAAACCCGGCTTTTGCTTCATCATAAGCGATACGCAGTAAGCGGCTGTCGGTTTCAGTCAGCATCAGGGATGATCCTTGGTTCGGGCGCCCACCGAAAGCCTGCCCAATGTCGCCCATACCGTCAACGGATCAGGCCAGCTTCATGGTCACGATCCCTGCAATGATCAGCAGAGCCGCCAGAATACGCATCGGCGTCAACGCTTCGCCCAACAGCGTAACCCCCACCACGAAAGCCCCCACAGCACCGATGCCCACCCAGATGGTGTAGGCAGTGCTGAGCGGCAGGTCCCGCATCGCCAGAGCCAGCAACCCGAATGACCCGATCATGGACACACCCATGATCGCAGTGGGCAAAAGCCGCGTGAATCCAGCGGATTGCTTCATCGCACCCGCCCAGACAACTTCAAGAATTCCGGCAATAAGCAGCATGATCCATGCCATGAGATGACCCCTTGTCAAAGCGGGTCGTCCCGCATGATCTACCCGAGTTGGGGAGGTCGTCCTCTGCCATTCAGATAAGCATCCGCGCGAGCGTTTCAAGGCATGAAAATGCCGGGCAGTCGCAACCGCCCGGCGATACGGGTCAAGCCCGCTAGTTGGTTATGATTTCCGGCCCCATGAAGGTGTTGGGCAGGAAAGTCGATATCCACGGGATATATGTCACCATAATCAGGAAGACGAACAGCACGGCCAGGAACGGCAGCGCCGCCTTTACCACGCTCATCATCGGCATCCCCGCCACGCCCGAGGTCACGAACAGGTTCAACCCGACCGGGGGCGTAATCATCCCGATCTCCATGTTCACCACCATGATGATGCCCAGATGGATCGGGTCGATGCCCAGCTCGATGGCAATCGGGAAAACCAGAGGTGCTACGATGACCAGCAGGCCCGAAGGCTCCATGAACTGGCCGCCGATCAGCAGGATCACGTTCACCACGATCAGGAAGGTGACCGGCCCCAGACCCGCCGACAGCATGGCGCTCGCGATATGCTGGGGAACCTGTTCATCGGTCAGTACGTGCTTCAGGATCAGCGCGTTGGCGATGACGAACAACAGCGTGACGGTCAGTTTCCCGGCCTCAAACAGCGTGTGCTTGGTGTCCGGGTGGAAAAAGGCCGTGACCAGCGCATAGGGCTTCTTGAGCAGCGAGATATTCTGCGCATCGCCTTCGGTGCTAAGCGGCCCCATATCCTTGTAGACAAAGCTGGCAATCAGAAAGGCATAGACGGCGGCCACCGCGGCGGCCTCGGTCGGGGTGAAGATACCCCCGTAGATGCCACCCAAAATGATCACGATCAGGAACAGGCCCCAACCGGCTTCGCGCGCCGAGGTGAAGACCTCGCCCCAACCCTTCCAGTCACCCTTAGGCAGGTTCTTGACCTTGGCCATGACGTAGATGGTGATCATCAGCATCAGACCAGCCATCAGACCCGGAATCACACCCGCCAGGAACATCCGCCCGACCGAGACCTCGACCGCGGCGGCATAAACCACCATCACGATAGAGGGCGGGATCAGGATGCCCAGCGTACCGGCGTTACAGATCACACCGGCGGCGAATTCCTTGGAATAGCCCACCTGCCGCATCCCGGCGATGACGATGGACCCGATGGCCACCACGGTTGCCGGAGAAGAGCCCGACAGTGCTGCAAACAGCATACAGGCGAACACGCCCGCAATCGCCAGACCGCCGGGCAGATGCCCCACGCAGGCAATCGAGAACCGGATGATCCGCCGCGCCACCCCGCCGGTCGTCATGAAGGACGAGGCCAGAATGAAGAACGGAATGGCCAGCAGGGTAAAGTGACCCTCGAACGCTTCGAAAAGCGTACCCGCGACCGAGGCCAGAGAGCTGTCGGAATAAATCAGCAGGAACAGGGTTGAACTGAGGCCAAGGGAAACCGCAATCGGAACACCGATCAGCAGCAGGCCAACAACCATCGAAAACAGAAGTACGACGTCCATCAGTCATGCTCCCCCTGTTGGGCGCGGACCTCTTCGATCTCGTCCTCGACCTCGTGACTGGCGACAAGACGATCCGCCTCACCGCGCCAGATCTGCACTCCGACCTGCGTAAAGCGGATCACAAGCAGCAGCATGGAAACGGGCAGCACCAGATAGGGTATCACCTTGGGCAGTTTCTCGTACCCTTCGCCATAGTTGATCAGGTCTTCCAGAAAACGCAGCGGCGCGACCATGGGAATGTCATCGACTTCATAAAAGCTCTGGCTGCGTGCGCTCATATCGAATCCGGTCGGAAACCAGCGGCCCGAGGTGGGCGGCAGGTCGGCAAACACGGCCCAATAGTCATACGAGCCCTTCAGCAGCAGCAGCGAAAACACCAGACAGCATCCAACCGCGATCAGCGCCAGTATCCGGCGCGGCGCTGGGGCCAGCATGTTCAGGATCGCATCTACCCCCAGATGCGCGTGTTTCTTCACCGCATAAGAGGCCCCCAGAAGCACCAGCCAACCGAAGGTGAAGACCGTCAGCTCCAACGCCCACAAAATATTGGAATTGAACACAAATCGCGCGATCACGTTGGCAAAGGTGATGATCGTCATCAGCCCCAACAGTAGCGCAATCAATGTCTCTTCGATTTGGTCGGCCAGCCCGCTTGGGCCGGGTTTCGCACCAGACATTTCTCTGTCCCCGCATTTTCTTGATGAGAGTATCTTGATGAGAGTATTAGGTTGGCGGGCCTTTGAACGGCCCGCCCGGCACGCGCGTCGATAACTCCCCAGTCCCCAGACGCGCAGCCTGATGTCCGGGATCAGAACCCGGCGTTGATCGCCTGAGCGGCGTCAATCTTGTCCTGCCCGACGTCGTCGGCGAACTTGTCCCAAACAGGCTTCATCGCATCGACCCAGGCCTGACGCTGTTCCGGATTCAGGTCACGGATGATACCGCCCGCATCGGTGATCGAGGCTTTGGCCGCTTCGTTCACAGCAAAGGCTTCCTTGTTCCGGGTCTCGGTCACTTCGGCCAGAATGGTCAGGAACTGATCGCGCACTTCCGGGTCCAGGCTGTCCAGCCAGTCGACCGATGTCACGACCAGATAGTCGATGATGCCGTGATTGGTCTCGGTGATGCCGTCCTGCACCTCGAAGAACTTCTTGCCGTAAATGTTCGACCAGGTGTTTTCCTGCCCGTCCACGACGCCCTGCTGCAGCGCGCCATAAACTTCCGAGAAGGCCATTTTCTGCGGGCTGCCACCGATGGCTTCCATCTGCGCCACCAGCACGTCGCTGGATTGCACGCGGAACTTCAGACCCTCGGCATCCGCCGGATCGACCAGAGGCTTGTTCGCCGACATCTGCTTCATGCCATTATGCCAAAAGGCCAGACCCTGCAGGCCACGTCGCTGCATGCTGTCCTTCATCGCCTGACCTTCGGCCGAAGCCTGGAACGCGTCCACTGCGTCAATGTTCTTGAACATGAACGGCAAGTCGAACAGGCGGAACTGCTTGGTGAACTTTTCGAATTTCGACAGCGACGGCGCGGCCAGTTGCACGTCGCCCTGCAACATCGCCTCTAGCACCTTGTCGTCGTTGTAAAGGGTCGAGTTCGGATAGACTTCCACGCACATCACGCCGTTCATCTCGTCATTGACGCGCTGCTCCAGCAGCGAGGCGGCGATGCCCTTGGGGTGTTTGTCGGAATTGGTCACATGCGCGAACTTGACCACGATCTCGCCATCGTCACAGGCGGCCATGCCTGCAGTGGCGGTCACAGTAAGCGCAAGCGCGGTTGCGGCTGTTGCCAGGAATTTCATCGGTTTCGTCCTCCCAGACTTCCTTGAGACTTCCATCAGGCGCCCATTAAGCGCCATCTGCACCGCAGTGAAGCGAATCGCCGCCACTCGCTCAACGTTTTGTTTCTGTGGTTATGATATCTCTAATTATCTATATATTACTGACACTTAATCGACATCTTCACAGGCAGCATTCCTGCACCACTCCAACTCTGTGCGAATTCCCGCACATCGCGGATCGATCCTGTGCGGATTTCCGCACACTCACGAATCATCCTGACCGAATCGTACGACCTGACCTGACACGCGACCGCAGCCCGCCTAAGGCGGGCTGCCCGGCCCAACTGTTTTGACTGCATGATAATGCTGGCAAAACAGGCGGGAGCGCTTGTTATCGGCGATAATCCTCGGGGCGAATCTGATAGCGTGCAAGTTTGTCATAGAATGTCTTGCGTGGCAGTTTCAGCGCCTTCGCTGCCTCCGCGGCTTTGCCATTGTGACGCCCGAGCGCCGCAATCAACAGTGAACGCTCGACCCGCGCAAGCTGCTCGTTCAATCCCAGATCGGCTGCCTCGATCACCTCATCCGGCATCCCGAGAACAAATCGCATGGCGGCCGACATCAACGATCGGGCGTTTCCCGGCCATTCCTGCGCCATCAACGAGGCAAGATGCTCGGGCGTCACCTCAGGAACCGCGAGCCCGGCCTGTTCCGCCGCCTGCGCAACATAGTGCCGGAAGATGACCGGAATATCCTCGGGCCGTTCCGACAAGGACGGAATGCGCACGCGCATTACATCCAGACGATAGAACAAATCCGCATTGAACCGTCCCTGCGCCGATAGTTGGGACAGGTCTGCCGTCGTTCCTGCAATGATCCGTGCGTCCGCGCCCTGCTCGATCAGTTCCAGCGCCGCATATTGCGTGGCGTCAGACATGGCCGAGACCTCATCCAGAAACAACGACCCGCCCGACGCGTCTTCACAGCTTTGCCGCAGCTCGTCCGCCGACAATCCCGAAGCCGGCCGTTTGACAAACGGTCCCTGCCCGACCGGCGACATCAGATGTACGACCTCCGCCACCTTCGAAATACCACTGCCCGCTGGCCCGTTAACCAGTACCTCGGCCCGGGTTGGGGCTACGGCGCGCACCCGTTCACGCAACGCCTCGGCCTGATCCGACAGCCCGAACAACATCCGCGCAGCAGGATCACCGCGCTCAAGCTCGCTTTTCTGTTGGCGCAACAACAGGATTTCGGCGCGTGTCGCCATTGCCCGCTCGAGAACCGCCAACAGATCAGCAGCGGCACAGGGTTTTTCCAGAAAATCAAAGGCACCCAGCCCCATTGCCTGAACGGCCATGGGAATATCCCCTTCGCCGGTCAGCAAAACCACCGGCAATTCAGGATCAACCTCGCGCGCATAGTTGAGCAGATGAAACCCGTCACGCCCCGGCATTCGGATATCCGAGACGATCACGCCGTCAAAATCACGCCGAATATGATCCTTGGCCGCCACAAAAGACCCTGCGGTCATGGGGTCATACTCGGCCAGTTCCAGCGTTTGGGCCAAAGCTTCGCGCACAGCAGAATCATCATCCACCAAAAGAACCTTACGGATCATGTCGCCTTGTCCTCGTCATAGGGTTCCAGTTCGACCGTGAACTCGGCGCCATCTTCGGTGTTCGCGCCCCGGATGTCGCCTCCGAAACTTTGCACCAAGCCATAAGAGATAGACAGGCCCAGCCCCATACCTTCCGAGCTTCCAACCATCTTGGTAGTATAAAACGGCTCGAATACACGATCCGGATCTTCGATGCCCGGCCCGGTATCGCGCACCGATACGCGAATTCGTTCGCCTTCGATCAGACGGATCGATATCCGGCGGTTCGGCTGATCCATCATCGCATCCGCCGCGTTGTTGATCAGGTTGACAAAAACCTGACCAAGGCGCACCTCGCCGCCCCACGCGTAAACCGCCGCATCCGGCGGCGACCAGTCCAGGGCCACATCCTCGGCGCGCAACCGCGTTTCGGTCAGTTCCACGGCGGTGTTCAACACCTGAACCAGATCGACCTTGCCCATCGGCTCGCTTTCGTTCCGGGCGAACGCGCGCAGGTTCTTGATGATCCGCGCCATACGCGCCGCCATGTCCGAGATACGGCCCAGGTTCTCACCCGCCCTCTCTCCCTTCCCCCGCTCCAGAAAGGCTGAGCCATTATCGGCAAACTGACGGATCGCCATCAAAGGCTGATTCAGTTCATGACTGATCCCGGCGGACATCTTTCCAAGCGCGCTCAACTTTCCCGCCTGCACCAGATCCGCCTGCGCCTGCTTCAGGGCCGCTTCGGCCTCTTGCCGTTCGATCACTTCCCGTTTCAACGCCGTGTTCGCCGCCGTCAACGCACGCGTACGTTGCGCCACGCGGCTTTCCAGCACTGTATTGGCCTCGGCCAATGTTCTGCGCCGCTCCGAGGCAAGGAACAACAGCGCTCCGAAAGCAAAGCAGATCGCAGCCACTGCCGCCGCCTGCAAGCCTGCCAGACGCCGTGCCGGAGCGACATCGACCAGAACCTCGGCGCTCATATCGATCACCGGCAGCGCAAGCGTTAGATGCAACGCCCGACGCGGGAAATAGCGCCCCCATCCCAGCCGCCACACTTCATGCCCGCCGACCCGTGATGAGGCAAAATCGACGGTTTGTCCGTCCGGAGGTATCAGCCCCGGCTGCCCGTCGATGCGCTGCCAAAACAGCAGATCCGAGCGGTTCGAAATAAAGACGACCCCGTTGCCATCGATGAAAAACACGGCTTCGGTACTGCCGCGCCAGGTCTGCTCGACATCCTGAACATCGGCCACCACCATCAGCCCGCCCTCTACCTGGCCCGCGGACCCGAAGGCCGGAGCGACGTAGGAATAGATGCGATCGCCGCTGTCAGGCATGACCCCATGCGCACTGCCCAACGCCCCCTGCATGGCGCGCTCGAAGGCGGGATGACCGGCCATATTCGGTTGCGCGACAGGCTGCGCCGAGGCCAGAACCCGGCCATCCGGGGCCAGATAGATCACGTTGACTGCCGCGGTCTTGTCCGCCACATCCAACAGAACCGATTGCGCGGTTTGTATCTGTGTCGAGGTCTCAAGCTCCCGCAAGGCCGGATGATCCGCCATCAACGCCGCAACCTCTTGATACACCTGCATCTGAGTGCTCAATCGGTCGGCCGCCAGCTCAAGGTCAGCCTCAGCCTGCTGGCTCAATTGGGTCAACGCCTGGCGATAGCCGTAGGTCCAGACTGCCGCCGACAACAGGGCAACCGCACACAGAAATCCAGCAATGATCCAAACCCGTTGCATGTCTTAGGGTCTTGCATTCGCAGCGACCCATGGCAAGTGTGCAGCGCATGAAGACACTGTCCCAATCCCCGACGCAGCCCGGTTTTGTACAAAACCCCTACCCGTTCTACGACACCGCCCGCGCGTTCGGTGATCTGATCTTCTGGGAGGACTACGGCATGGTTGCTGCTGTCTCCCACCGCGCGGTACAGGCGTTGTTGAAAGATCGCCGCTTTGGGCGCGAAATCCCGCCCGAGCTTGCGCAGCCCGGCCCGGATCACCTCGCCCCGTGGCTCGCAGTCGAGGCGCATTCGATGCTCGAGCTCGAACCTCCCCGCCACACACGGCTGCGCGCGCTGGTGCTTCGCGCCTTTACCTCACGCGCAATCGCGGCGCTTGCACCTGCGATCGAAACATTGTGCCATGACCTGATCGACCGGTTTCCGAACGCACCTTTCGACCTTCTGCAAGCCTATTGCACGCAAGTCCCCGTAATCACCATCTGCCGCCTGCTGGGGGTGCCGTCGGAAATGGCGCCGCGGCTACTGAAGTGGTCTCACGCAATGGTGGCTATGTATCAAGCCAACCGCACACGTCAGACCGAAGACGACGCCGCCAATGCGTCAACAGAGTTTACGCGCTTTCTGGAAAGCTATATCGAGATACGCCGCAAAGACCCGCGCGACGATCTGATCACCCGCCTGATCGCCGCAGAGGAAGATGGCGAAAAACTCTCTCACGAGGAACTGATCACCACCTGTATCCTGCTGCTCAATGCCGGTCATGAGGCGACCGTCCATGCCATCGGCAACGGCGTGAAAACGATCCTGGAAACCGACACACAGGAACAGGTAAAATCCCCTAAAACCATCGACACAGCGGTCGAAGAAATCTTGCGCTTCGACCCGCCACTGCATATGTTCACACGCTATGCATATGAAGATGTCGAGGTCTTCGGTCACCGATTCACCCGTGGAGACCAAGTCGCCCTGCTGCTAGGTGCCGCCAATCGGGACCCGGCGGTTTGGCGCAGCCCAAACACCTTTGACCCGGCCCGTCCGTTCTCCGCCAATACCAGCTTCGGCGGTGGCCTGCATTTCTGCGTCGGCGCACCACTGGCGCGCTTGGAAATGAAGATTGCGCTGCCAATCCTGTTCAACCGCTGCCCGAATCTTACCCTTGCGGACAAGCCAAGCTATTCCGACAGCTATCATTTTCATGGGCTGACCGACCTGACCGTACGTCTTTAAGAAGCTCGCATCGCGCCTGCCGCGCGATGTCTCCGACAGAGGTAGTAAGGGCCAGATGAAGAACGGATCCCCTGCTTCATCTGGCTAAAAATATCTCGGGGGCGTCGCGGCTTGCCGCGGCGGGGGCAGAGCCCCTCGCCGTTGCCAATCAAGCGGTGCCTGCCGAATTCAATGGCAACATTGTGGTCGACTTGAGCTCTTCCATCGAAAGCAGCGCAGTGACATTGTGAACACGTACCTCTGAAATCAGCGCCTGATAAAACGCGTCATAAGCGCGGGCGTTTTTGACGCGAACCTTCAGGATATAATCGATGTCGCCTGCCAGCCGATGCGCCTCTTGCACTTCGGGGCGATCGCGCAGCGCCTTTAGAAACAGTTTTTGCCACTCGGCCTCATGCTCAGAGGTCCTTATCAGCACAAAGAAAGTTGCCTCAAAACCAAGGGCTTCGGCATCCAACAGAACGGTCTGCTGGCCGATAACTCCGGCTCCTTTCAATTTGCGAATGCGATTCCAGACCGGGGTCTTCGAACTGCCGACACGGGCCGCGATTTCGTCGAGTGATTGGCTGGCGTCCCGCTGCAGCTCAGCCAGAATTTTCCTATCCGTGTCATCTATGCGCACCGACATTCCACTATTTCCCTCTATTCAGAACAGGGGTTCCAATTACGCCGCCACCCAAAACAAACGTCCTTATTTGTCGCGAGATATGGCGCTAGGGTGGGAATATTTCCTATATTGCAGGTCAAGTCAAACAACCCAGACGGCTTTGAGCCAACGCTTGTCATTAACAAGGAACTTGCCTGATGCCCCGTGCTTTTACACCCAAAGTGGTTACGGCCAACGACCTGCTGGAAGGCGATGTGATCTACCTGACCGAAGATGATCGCTGGTCGCGCGAACTGTCCGAGGCCGAGCTGATCACCGACGAAGCGCACGCGCAGGTTCGCCTGTTGGATGCCTCGCGTCAGGCCGATAAGATCGTCGGCGCCTATCTGGCCGATGCCATCGCTGGCGAAAACGGCCCTGAACCCACTCATTTCCGCGAGGACTTCCGCCGCACCGGCCCGTCCAACTATGCCCATGGCAAGCAGGAAACAGCAACGCAGCCCCGGGTCTGATCAACGGCCCTCTTCTCCCCTTAAAGGCCCCGGTTTCGGGGCTGCAATGAAGGACAGCTAGACATGTACCGCTACTCCGAGTTCGACACAGCCTTTTTGGAAGAGCGTAACAAACAATTCCGCGCCCAGGTCGAGCGCCGCATTGACGGCTCGCTGACTGAGGACGAGTTCAAGCCCCTGCGCCTGATGAATGGCCTGTACCTGCAGCTGCACGCCTATATGCTGCGAGTTGCCATTCCCTATGGCACGCTGTCCAGCGCGCAGATGCGCCAGCTGGCCCTGCTGGCCGAGAAATGGGACAAGGGCTATGGCCATTTCACCACCCGTCAGAACATCCAATATAACTGGCCGAAACTGAACGACGTGCCGGATATGCTGGACGCGCTGGCCGAGGTTGGCATGCATGCCATTCAGACATCGGGCAACACCATCCGTAACGTGACCGCGGACCATTTCGCCGGTGCCGCCGCGGATGAGGTCGCCGATCCGCGTCCCTATGCCGAGTTGCTGCGCCAGTGGTCCACCGACCACCCGGAATTCCAGTTCATGCCGCGCAAGTTCAAGATCGCCATCACCGGCTCGGAAAACGACCGCGCCGTGATCAAGGCGCATGACATCGGCCTGCAACTGGTCGAGCGTGACGGCGTTCTGGGTGCCCGCGTGATCGTCGGCGGCGGTCTGGGCCGGACCCCGATGATCGGCAAAGAGCTGTCCGAATTCGTCGCCTTTGACGACCTGCTGGCTTACCTCGAAGCCACCGTTTCGGTGTGGAACCAGATTGGCCGCCGCGACAATAAGTACAAGGCGCGCATCAAAATCACCGTGCACGAGAATGGCATCGACACCATCCGCGCCAAGGTCAATGAACGCTTCCTGCAGGTTCGCCCGCAGTTCAAAGGCGCGGATATGAACCTGCTGGAAGAAATCAAAGGCCACTTTGCCGCTCCTGATTTTCGCGAAGGCTCGGTTGCGTCGTTCGAGAGCGCCTATACCAACGATCCGGTGTTCCGGTCGTGGGTCGACACCAACATCGCACCGCACAAGAACGCAGACCACGCGATCGTGACGATCTCGATCAAAAAGCACGGCCAGACACCGGGCGATGCGACTGCCGAGCAGATGCGCGTGATGGCCGATCTGGCCGAACAGTTCGCCTATGACGAACTGCGCATCAGCCATGAACAGAACGTGATCCTGCCGCATGTCCACAAATCGGACCTGCCCGCGATCCATGCGAAGCTGAAGGAATACGAGCTGGCCACCGCCAATATCGGCCTGATCAGCGATATCATCGCCTGCCCCGGCATGGATTACTGCGCGCTGGCGACGGCTCGCTCGATCCCGGTTGCGCAGGAAATCGCGACCCGGTTTGAAGACCTGAAGCTGGAGCATGATATCGGCCACCTGAAGATCAAAATCTCGGGCTGCATCAACGCCTGTGGTCACCACCACGTTGGTCACATCGGCATTCTGGGTCTGGATCGTGCGGGCGTCGAGAACTACCAGATCACTCTGGGCGGCGACGGCACCGAGACCGCAGCCATCGGCGACCGCACAGGTCCGGGCTTTGCCTATGACGAAATCGTGCCCGCCGTTGAGCGCATCGTCGACACCTATCTGGAACAGCGCGACAGCGCCGAGGAGACTTTCCTGGAGACCTACCGCCGCGTCGGCATGGCACCGTTCAAAACCGCCCTCTACCCCGAGGCACGGGCGAATGCCGCTTGACCTGATCCAGACGGAACTGGGGGTTGACCGCGCCGAACTGACCAAAAAGGTCGAGGCGCTGAACGCCCGCTTCCGCCACCACAGCGCCCATGATGTCATGCATGGCGCGCTTGAGGAGATCGAGGACCTTGCCCTCGTCTCCAGCTTTGGTGCGGAGTCAGTGGTGCTGCTGCACATGGCGGCTGTGGTTGACAAGATGACCCCGGTGCTGTTCGTCGATACGCAGTTGCTGTTTGCCGAAACGCTGGAATACCAGCACGAGGTGAGCGAGCGTCTGGGGCTGAAGAACGTACATATCATCCGGGCGGACGATGAGGATATTCAGCGCGACGATCCCTATGGTGCGCTGCGTCTGCGCGACACAGATGCGTGCTGTAACCTGCGCAAGACCTTCCCGCTGCAACAGGCATTGACCAGGTATTGCGGTTGGATTACCGGGCGCAAACGGTTTCAATCCGGAACCCGCGCCGCACTCGACTTTTTTGAGGTCGAGGATGGTACGGGCCGGATCAAGGTCAACCCGCTGGCCCATTGGGCGCCCGAGGATGTGCGCACCTATATGGACGAGAACAACCTGCCACGGCACCCGCTGGTGGCCAAAGGATACCCTTCGATCGGCTGTGCGCCCTGCACCTCGCCGGTCAAAGAGGGCGAAGACCCCCGCGCCGGACGCTGGCGCGACCAGAACAAAGAAGAATGCGGCATCCATTTCGTCGATGGCAAGATGGTCCGCGTTGGAGAAAATACATGAACGTAATCGTAACCGACGAGGGGTTCGCCCCCGATGATTGGACTGACGGCTATGTCACGCTGGACGATGCCGCAAATGATGTGGTCGCGCTGGATGTCGCATCCGACACCGACCCGGATGAACTGGTCGAACGGCTGGGCAGCGCCCGGATGGTGCGTGTGGACTTTCCGTCCTCGGCGGACGGACGTGGCTTTACCATCGCGCGGGTTCTGCGCCTGAAGGGCTATACCGGACGTTTGCGCGCCAAGGGGCATGTGCTGGCCGATCAATACGCCATGGCCAGGCGCAGCGGCTTTGACGAGGTCGAGATTGATCATACGCTGGCCAACCGTCAGCCCGAGGATCAATGGCTGGCCCGCGCCAACTGGCAAGACAACAACTATCAGGCACGCCTGCGCGGCTGAGCCCGCAAATCGCCAGCTTGTGACATGAAAGGGGCAATCTGCCCCTTTTCCTGACTTGGATCAAAGATTAAACGGAGATGTCGGTTTAGCAGACCGGCAGTGAAACGATGACAGAGATGAAATCCGTGAGTGAAGCAACCGCCGTCAAGGCCCCCGTTCTGCCCGACGCCCAGACCGTCACCGAGGTGAAGCACTGGACCGATCGCCTGTTCTCGTTCAAGGTGTCGCGCCCCGCCTCGCTGCGCTTTCGTTCGGGCGAGTTTGTTATGATCGGCCTGCTGGGCGACAACGGCAAGCCGCTGCTGCGCGCATATTCCATTGCCTCGCCGTCCTGGGACGAAGAGCTGGAATTCTACTCGATCAAGGTGCAGGACGGTCCGCTGACCTCTAAGCTGCAGCACATCAAACCGGGCGATCAGATCATCCTGCGTCCCAAGCCGGTTGGCACGCTGGTGCATGACGCGCTGCTGCCCGGTAAACGTATCTGGTTCTTCGCCACCGGCACCGGCTTTGCCCCCTTCGCCTCGCTGCTGCGCGAACCGCAGACCTATGAGGATTACGACGAGGTCATCATCACGCATACCTGCCGCGACGTGGCCGAGCTGGATTATGGCCGCGAGCTGATCGACAGTATCAAGCAGGACGAGTTGCTGGCCGAACTGATCGGCGAAGGCTTTGGCGACAAGATCCGCTATTACCCGACCACCACCCGGGAACAGAGCCCCAAAATGGGTCGCATCACCGAGCTGCTGAAAGACGGTACCGTCTTTGCCGATCTGGGCATCGAAGGCGGCATCAAAGCCGACACTGACCGCGCCATGGTCTGCGGCAGCCTGGCCTTCAACCACGACATCAAGGCCATTCTGGAAGAGTTCGGCCTGCGCGAAGGTGCAAATTCCGAACCCAAAGAGTTCGTGATCGAAAAGGCCTTTGTGGGCTAAACGGCTTTGCCGGTCGGGTCACAACGCCTCCTGACCGGCAAAAACACCCGGAATTCATGGAAAATTCATGCGGCCTGCGATTTATGCCGCTTGAAACGCTTCTCAGCCCGGTCTAAATTCCGGGCTCGAAATTCTGCAATCATCAAAGGAATGAACCCATAGCCCGCAGACCTCACAACGCGCCACCGCAGAGAGATACCGGCCCGCGCGTCAATGACAGAATCCGTGCCCCCGAAATCCGCCTGATTGGCGCTGATGGAGACAATGTCGGGGTGGTTCATCCCGCCAAAGCCATGCAACTTGCCGCCGAAGCTGGCCTCGATCTGGTTGAGATTTCGCCCAACGCGAACCCGCCGGTCTGCAAGATCATGGATTTTGGCAAGTTCAAGTACGAACAGCAGAAACGCGAAAGCGAAGCCCGCAAGAAGCAAAAAGTCATCGAGGTGAAAGAGGTCAAATTCCGACCCAACACCGACACCCATGACTATGACGTCAAGATGAAGAACGTCTTCAAGTTTCTGGAAAAAGGCGACAAGGTCAAAGTCACTCTGCGCTTCCGCGGCCGCGAGATGGCACACCAGAATCTGGGGCGTGAGCTGCTGGAACGCGTGGCCGAAGACATCAAGGATATCGGCAAGGTCGAAAACATGCCGAAGATGGAAGGCCGTCAGATGATCATGATGATCGGCCCGCTACCGCAGAAATAGGCCTCTGCTCATCGAGAGATCACAGCCCTGTCAGAGACGCTCTGGCAGGGCTTTTTCGTTCACCGGAACGTCAACCGATGCGATTGGCCTCGACCCCAGCCATTTCCTATCTGAAAGGCGTCTGAAAGCGACGCCCTGTCGATTTCGGGCGCTCTGGTTTCGACTGGGGCTTGCCGCGAAAAGGCAAGACTCAACCCTCGTGAACCCCGAGCCTGAAAGAAGAAAACCACGAGGTGGACATGGGTGAGATGGCATTTGCAGGAGGGGTGTACCACTCGCTTCCGGCCTCGGCATATTGCGATGAAACCGTGTTCGCCCAGGAGCAAAGCCGCATCTTTCAGCGGTCCTGGCATCTGATAGGTCACGCAACGGATATTCCCAATTTCGGGGATTATGTGGTCGAGGACGTCAACGGCGTCTCTGTCATCGTCATCCGGGGTCAGGACGGCGGCATTCGGGCCTTTTACAATGTCTGCGTCCACCGGGGGCACGAACTGCTGCGGGGTAAGGGTTGCACGAAGAAAATGACCTGCCCTTATCATGCCTGGACCTATGACACTCAGGGCCAGTTGCGCGCAGCCCCCAACGCCCGTGCCTTCCCGGGGTTTGACACATCCCACTACAAACTGCGCGCCATTCGGATCGAACTGTTCTTCGGGCTGATCCTGATCAATCTGGATCAGGACGCGCCGCCGCTGGCCGAGCTTGCGCATCTGGCCCTGCCTGAAATTGCGGACTATGCGCCCAATCTGGCCCGCTATCACCGCGCCGACCGCACTGAACGGCTGGCACATGCCAACTGGAAGGTGGTCGCCGAGAATTTTAACGAGTGCTACCACTGCGCGGTGGTCCACAAAACACTGACCACCGGCGTTGTCGACCCGGATCAATACCGCACTCAAGGCTTCGATTATGGCATCCGTCACTGCAGCCCGGCACGTCCCGACGGACAGAAATCCTATGGCTATGTGGCCGACCCCCATGCCCGGACTGATCGCTTCCTGACCTGGTGGTTCTTCCCCCTGTTTGCGCTTCAGGTCTACCCCAGCGGGATCGTGAACACCTATCGGTGGAAGCCGCTATCGGTCGGCACCACCAAGATCGAGGTTGACTGGTGGCTGCCCCATCCGACCCCCAACGCTGTCGAGCGCGAAATCATCCTGCAACACCGCACCACAACCTTCGCCGAGGACGCGCCCATCGTGGATTCGGTTCAACGCGGGTTGCAAAGCGGCGCCATTTCACACGGCGCCCTTGTGGTTGACGAAATTTGCTCATCTCAATCCGAGCATCCGATCATGGCGTTCAACGCCCTGTATCACAGAGCGATGACCGCTACGGAATAGCCGCCGTGATGGCGAGGGACAGTTTGGTCACCATCTCGTCAATCTGCGCATCTTCGATGATAAATGGCGGGGCCAGCAGGACGTGGTCGCCGTTCCGGCCATCGCGGGTGCCGGACATCGGGTAACAGATCAATCCTTCGGCGACGGCAGCTTTCTTGATCTTTGCGGCGATACCCAACCCAGGCTTAAATGGCGTTTTGGTTTCACGGTCAGCCACAAGCTCGATCCCCCGGAACAGTCCCCGGCCCCGGATGTCGCCCACATGCGGATGTTGACCAAAGGCAGCCACCAGTGCCGATTGCACCTTGTCACCCATAAACCCCGCGCGCGCAGGCAGTTCACGTCCGGTCAGTTCGCGCACCACAGCCAAAGCAGCAGCCGTCGCAACCGGGTGGCCGATATAGGTATGCCCGTGCTGGAAGAAACCCGAGCCATCGCGGATAGCATCATAGATCTTCCCGGTACACATCATCGCCCCGATGGGTTGATATCCGGCCCCCAACCCCTTGGCGATACACAGAATATCCGGTGCCACGCCATCGTGATCGCAAGCAAACAGATGGCCGGTACGACCCATTCCGCACATCACTTCATCAAGGACCAACAGCACACCGTACTGATCGCAGATCTCTCTGATCCGTTTGAAATACCCTTCGACCGCCGGAACCGCACCCAGCGTCGCGCCCACCACCGGCTCGGCCATAAAGGCCATCACGGTGTCGGGCCCAAGGCGCAGTATCTCGGCCTCCAACTCATTGGCAACGCGCTGGCCATACTCAAAGCTGCTCTCACCATCAGGCTTTTCGGCATATTCATAACAGGGCGCGATATGCGTCATCTCGATCAGCATCGGCGCGAATTGCGCCCGCCGCCACGCATTGCCGCCCGCCGACAGTGCACCCAGCGTATTGCCATGATAGCTCTGCCGCCGCGCGATCACGTGACGGCGCTCGGGTTGTCCGATTTCCAGAAAATACTGCCGCGCCAGCTTGATGGCAGCCTCGGTCGCCTCGGACCCGCCAGAGACGAAATAAACCCGATCCAGATCCCCCGGCGCGTTTTTGATCAGCAAATCCGCCAAGGCCTCGGCTGGTTCAGAAGTCATGAAACCGGTATGGGCAAATGCAATCTGACCCACCTGATCCTGCACTGCCTTGATCACAGCTTCATTCGAATGCCCAAGGCACGACACCGCAGCATCGCCACAATCCAAAAAGCGCCGCCCCTCTGAATCAATCAGGTAGCAGCCGTCACCACCCGCTGCGACCGGCAGCGCAGACTTTGTATGGCGCGGAAAAACATGGCTCATTTTCAAGTCCTCTTGAGAAGGTCAATCAGTGCTGAAACCGAGGCAGCGTTGTCCGCCCAACGGGTGCCTTCGGCACTGGTCAGGCTGTTTTCAAACCCCACCCGAACATCCCCGCCGCGCCGAGCTGCGCGCTGCAGACACAGATGCTCCTGCGCACCAAAGGCGCAGACCATCCAGGGGGCCGGGCTTTCGGGGAAGGTGTCCAGAAGGTCGGGTGTTGATTCCTGATCCGTGGTATAGCGCCCCAGAACCAGCAGGCGATCGACCTGGTTTTCGCGCACGACACCGGCTGTCTGCCAGCGCGTCAAAAGCTCGGCATCCGCCGCATCATATAGGATATGCTGGACCCGCGTCCCGTGCTCTGCACAAAGGGCATAGATCTTGGGGGCCAGATCGGGTGACCGGGCAATCTCGCGCACGGAGATCGAAGCCCATTCCGGGCGCACCAAACGCAGGCAATCATACTGCGCCTGCACATCGAATATCCCCGCAGATTCAGTGGTGATCTGCACGTCCATCCCCGGCACGGCCTGACGTAATTCCGCAATCGCCTCTCGGTACAGCCCCGCATCCAGCGCGTGTTTTCCCGCCTCGTCTCGAACATGCAGGTGGATACCATCTGCGCCAGCAACATGGCAGGCGTGCGCCGTTTCGACGATCTCACCGATCCCGACCGGCACCGCCGGATGGTCCTCATGCCCGCGCCGCGCTCCGTTGGGTGCGACCAGCACATACGGCCGGGCGTCGCTGGCATTAAACAAGGAAGTTGTGTCGCTCATTTCAGCATTCCATCAATATCACAACCCACCTATCGTCAGCCTGATCGTTTTCAATTCCAATTTTTCAGAACATATGTTTTTCTGACCCAATGCAAACCAGCCCCGCCCACCTGACCAAGCGCCTGCTCCGGGAAATCGACACCCTGCCCCCCCAGATGCAGGCTGCCGCGAAATACATCATCGATCACCCCGGAGATTTCGGTCTGGACCCGATCCGTGTCACTGCAGGAAAAATCGGGGTCAGTTCCAACGTTCTGGTCCGATTGGCGCAGCGATTGGGTTTTGACAGCTACAACGCGTTCCGAGTCCCCTTCCGGCAGACCCTTGTAACAGATCGCGAAGACCGCTTGGGGCAAGATTGGCTGGACCGTATGCGGGCCGGAAATACCTTCAGCGCGGCGCAGGCAAGATACATGCAAAATGAGCTGAACGTGGTGTCCCGATCCCTTCGCTTGATGGACCCGGTTCAAGTCGAGCGTGCGATTGACCACATGCTCACAGCCAATCGCTGTTTCATCACCGCAACACGGGCCAGCTATGCGCTGGCTTATTACTTTCATTATGCCGGACGGATGGCGCATCCGGGCTTTCAGTTGATCCCCCGGCATATGGGTACGGCAATCGACGACCTTCTGGATGCAGATCACAACGATTGCCTGTTCGCCCTGACGGTGCACCCTTATTCCTCGGACACGATCCAATCCATTCGATTTGCCCGTGATCGCGGCGCCAGAATCATCCTGCTGTCCGACAGCGAAGTCATCGCCCCCGGCGTAACCCCCGATATCATGCTGCCGATCAGTGCCCGAACACAGCACCACCTCTCCAGCTTCACCGGCGCCATGGCCGTTCTGGAAGTTCTATTAAGTCATCTCTTTGCCGCTGGTGGACGCACCGCGCGCGACCGGGTAGAGCGTTACCAAAAAGCGCGGGAAGATACCGGTGCCTATTGGCAACCCGCCAAACCACCCAGAATACGCACCAAATAAAAAGCCCCGGGCAAACCGGGGCTTTCCAAGGTCAAACAGGGTCGGCTCAGATACAGGCTTCGACCGCCCGTTTTGTCATCACACCGACCAGATGCGCGCGATATTCCTTACTGCCATGCAGGTCGCCGATCATGTTCATCGGGTTGATGTGCAGACCCATCAGAGCATCCGGCCGGAACTCCTTGCTCAGCGCCGCCTCGGCCTCGGACCAGCGGAACACTCCATCCTCACTCGCTCCGGTTACCGCAACACGCACGCCATCGGCAAAGCGCGCCACATAGACCCCTACCAGCGCAAAGCGGGAGGCCGGTTGCAGGAACTTCTGATAGCTCGCCGCCTGCGGCACCGGGAACCGGATTGAGGTGATGATCTCACCTTCCTCAAGCGCTGTGCCGAACATGCCCTCAAAGAAGTCATCCGCCGCAATCTGCCGGGAGTTCGTCACGATCGTTGCGCCCGAGCCCAGGACGCCCGCCGGATAACAGGCCGCCGGGTCGTTATTGGCGACAGAGCCACCAAGCGTCCCTCGGTTGCGCACCGCCGGATCACCAATCTGCCCGGCAAGCGCCGCCAGCGCGGGGTATGCCCCCGCCGCTTCGCGCGCCACCGTCGCATGCGTTGTCGCTGCGCCGATTGCAACCGAGCCGTCATCTTCGATGCAAACCCCTTGCATCTCGGCAATCCCGCTCACCGACACCAGCTTGGATGGTGCCGCCAACCGCTGCTTCAGCGTCGGAATCAGCGTCTGACCGCCCCCCAGCGCCTGTGCATCCTCGGACCCCAATGCGGAGACCGCATCGGCGATGGTCGAGGGCTTCTCAAACTCGAAACTGTACATTTCGTATTTCCTTTCCGAAAGGCGCGGATCCGCCCTTCATCTGGCTATAAATATCCCGGGGAGCGTGAGGGGCTGGCCCCTCGCACCCCAACCTCTCAGCTGTTCATCGCCGCCCAGACGCGCGACGGGCTTACCGGCATGTCGATGTGATCCACCGCCTTGCCACCCGAATTCAGCGCATCCAGAACCGCGTTGACCACCGCAGGCGGCGAGCCAATCGCACCAGCCTCACCACAGCCCTTCACACCCAACGGGTTATGCGTGCAGGGCGTCTGGCTGGAATGATCGACGCCATAGAACGGCACGTCATCGGCGCGCGGCATCGCGTAGTCCATATAGGACGCGCTCAGCAACTGACCGTTCTCGTCATAGGCGCAGTTCTCCAGCAGCGCCTGACCGATGCCCTGACCGATACCACCATGAACCTGACCATCCACAATCATCGGATTGACGATGTTGCCAAAGTCGTCCGCGGCGGTGAAGGCTTCGATGGTGACCTGACCGGTTTCGGGGTCCACCTCGACCTCGCAGGCATAGGCCCCCGCCGGGAAGGTAAAGTTGGCCGGGTCGTAAAACGCGGTCTCTTCCAGCCCCGGCTCAACCTCCAGCGGGAAATTGTGCGGCACATAAGCTGTCAGGGTGACATCACCCCAGGCTACCGACTTGTCGGTGCCTGCAACGCTGAACTGACCGTCTTTCAGTTCGATATCGGCCTCAGAGGCTTCCAGAAGGTGGGCCGCAATCTTCTTGGCCTTGTCAATTACCTTCTCGGTCGCCTTGACCATGGCCGAGCCACAGACCGCCAAAGACCGCGAGCCATAGGTCCCCATGCCAAACGGGATTTTCGAGGTGTCGCCATGCACGATCTCGACCATCGACTCGTCGATGCCGATCATGTCGGCCACAACCTGCGGGAAGGCGGTCTCATGCCCCTGCCCGTGGCTGTGTGCGCCGACCATGACACTGATCGAGCCGGTGGCGTTCACCCGCACGGTTGCCGCATCATAGAGACCCGCACGGGCCCCCAACATGCCAACAATATTCGAAGGCGCGATGCCGCAAGCTTCGATATAGCAGTTGACACCCAGTCCGCGCAGCTTGCCATTTGCCTCGCTTTCCGCACGCCGCGCGGCAAAGCCCGCGATATCGGCGGCAGATTCAAGCTTGTCCATTGTCCCGTTGTAATCCCCGGTGTCATAGGTCAGCGCCACTGGCGTGTCATAAGGGAATTGGGTGACAAAGTTCTGACGGCGCAAGGCAATCGGATCGACTCCCAGCTCGCGCGCTGCCTTGTCCACGACGCGTTCCAGTTGGAACGTCGCCTCAGGCCGGCCCGCGCCGCGATAGGCATCCACCGGCACCGTGTTGGTGAACATCGCCTTCACGTTCACCTGAATGACCGGCGTCTTGTAGTTGCCCGCCATCAGCGTGCCGTGAAGCCAGGTCGGAACCGAGCTGGAGAAGGTCGACAGATACGCCCCCAGATTGGCATAGGTGTTGGTGCGCAGCCCGATGAAGTTGTTATCCGCATCCAGCGCCAGTTCGATCTTGCTGACATGGTCGCGGCCATGGGCGTCTGACATGAACGCCTCGGTCCGGCTGGACGTCCACTTGACCGGGCGATTGCAGGCCTTGGCGGCGAAGGTACAGAACGCCTCTTCCGCATAGTGGAAAATCTTGGTGCCAAAACCGCCGCCTACATCCGGGGCCACAACGCGCACCTTGTGCTCGGGCAGGCCCAGAACGAAGGCGCACATCAGCAGACGGATCACATGCGGGTTCTGCGAGGTGGTGTAGAGCGTGTACTCATCGGTGCCACGCTTGTATTCGCCCACCGCCACGCGCGGCTCCATCGGGTTGGCGACCAGACGGTTGTTAACCAGCTCCAGCGTGGTCACATGCGCCGCGCCTGCAAAGACCTCGTCGACCTTGGCATCGTCGGTCTCGCCCAGTTGCCAATCATAGCAAATGTTGTTCTTCAGATCGTCATGGACCAGCGTCGCGCCCTCTTGCGCGGCGGCCTTCATGTCGATCACAACGGGCAGTTCCTCGATATCCACATCGATAGCCTCAGCCGCGTCGCGCGCCTGTTCCAGACTGTCTGCCACAACGGCGGCGATGGGATCGCCCACATGACGGACCTTGCCCTGCGCCAGAATCGGATGCGGAGGCTCCTGCATGGGCGCGCCGTGCTTGTCGGTCACCTCCCAGCCGCAGGGCATTCCGCCCACGCCTTCGAAATCCTTGCCGGTGAAAACCTTGACCACACCCGGCATGCCTTCGGCTGCCGAGGTATCAACACTCTTCAGCCGTCCATGCGCGATGTCCGAGCGCAGAAAATAAACATAGGCCTGTCCGGCCACGTTGATGTCGTCGGTATAATTGCCTGCTCCGGTCAGAAAGCGCATATCCTCGCGCCGCTTGGAACTGGCTCCGATGCCACTGTCTTTGGGCATTGCTTGTTCTCCTCCCTGGGAAAAACTTTCCTGGAAAATTCCTGTTGGCCGTTTTACTCGGCCGCGATGCTGGAAACGTCCTGACCCGAAGCGGCCATGATCGCCTTGACGATATTATGATAGCCGGTGCAGCGGCACAGGTTGCCTTCCAGATACTTGCGAACCTCGGCCTCGGTCGGGCGCGGATTGTCTTTCAGCAGCGCCGCCGCGCTCATCACCATACCCGGCGTGCAGAAGCCGCATTGCAGCCCGTGGTGATCCTGGAATGCCTGCTGGATCACGTTCAGCGAACCATCTTCGTTCGCCTGCCCTTCGATCGTGTCGACATCGGCCCCGTCCGCCTCAAGCGCGAGCATGTTGCACGATTTCACCGCCTCGCCATTCACATGCACGACACAGGCGCCACACTGGGCCGTGTCACATCCAACATGCGTTCCGGTCAAAGACAAGTGATCCCGCAGAAAGCCGGACAGCAATGTCCGCCCTTCCACGTCACCGCTAACGGCTTTCCCGTTCACGGTCATTGAGACCTGTGTCATGAGATCCTCCCTATTTGGATTATTCCTTTGCGCCCGAGTTAAACACGGGAAATTTTGTTTGAGAACAAAAATATTTGCTCGATTTTTCAATGGCCCGCCACATAGTCCAATAATCATGATGCACGCCGCGCGAAGGGCAAAGATGCCGTTGCGTCATTTCACTTGTGCGGCACGCGGCTGGGGCCTGCTTGGGATTTCTTTCAACAACCCGCCAACCCCCATCGCGGCGATGTCCGATCCGGTTGTTTCGATCCCACATGCCACACGCGACAATACCCAATCGGCCCCGTTCAGGGCGGGTGAGCGCGCGCAGCCGGGCAATCCGATCACCGGGCGCGCGCCAAGTTCCCCAAGGAACAGCAGATTGCCGGGATCGACAGGCATACCGAACCTGTCCACCTGTCCGCCAGCAAGGCGCACCGCAGCGGGTGCGACATCGTTTTCGTCGGATGTCGCCGAGCCGGTCAGGATCATCACAACGTCGCCTTGCAGAGACGCAAGCCCTTGCGAAAGATCATCCATCCTGTGCCTGACGGCCTGAACATCCATCAGGTCCATCCCCAACGCCTCGACCCGACCGCGAATCGCAGCGATCCCTTTTTCGTTCGACGGTCCTCCGGCGATATCCGTCACGATCAGACCCGCCGTCCGGAATTTCGGAGGGGTCAGCCGCACGGCCCCCCGGGCCAGATCGGCCGCACGCTGCACGTCGGATCGCGGCACGGCGTAAGAGATCACCTTGATGGTCGCGACCATGCCGCCCGCGCCCATCTGCTGATATTGCGGCACTGTTGCCACGGTGATCATGGGGTGAACCTGATTGAACCGCTGCACGGCCTCAACATCCAGTTCAACGACACCCGGCCCATCGGCCAAAAGGTTCACCCTGCCGGTAAAAGCCTTTGTGACGCGCAGATTGACACCCGCAGGATCGGGGGCCAGCGCCTCGGCCAGCATCGTTGCCGCCTCATCCTCGTGGCAATCGCCGGGCTCAAGCCGGGCAACGATGACCTCGTCCAGACCGGCTTGCGTCAACTGCGTGATATGCTCGGGGGTCAGCGCGATACCCTTGCGCAGCTTTTGACCGCCGGTTTTGACCGAATGGGCGAGAATAGCACCGCTGGCCTCTGACAGAGGGACCGGCCCGAACTTCACGCCTTGCCCCGCAAAACGGCGGTCATCTGGGCCAGAATGGCAACCGCGATTTCCGCAGGGCCGGCCGCCCCGATGTCGAGCCCGACCGGACCGTGTATCCGCCCGATCTGCGCGTCAGAAAATCCGGCCTGCTTCATCCGCTCCACACGTTTGGCATGCGTGCGCGTCGACCCGAGCGCGCCAATATAAAACACACCGGCATCCAGCGCCGCCTGCAAGGCGGGATCGTCAAGCTTGGGGTCATGGGTCAGCAACACAAGGGCGGTGCGCGAATCCAGACCCAGTTTGGCCACGGCCTCGTCCGGCCAATCCGTTAGAATGGTCTCGCCTGGGAACCGGGCCTCCGACGCAAAGGCATCTCTGGGGTCAATGATCGCCGGATCGTAGCCCGCGATCCGGGCCATGGGCACCAATGCCTGCGCGATATGCACCGCCCCCACCACGATCAGCCGCAGCGGCGGGTTATGCACGGCGACAAAGGTTTGCCCGTCCTCTTCAAACCCCGAACGATCCATCCGCAATCGTTCCGCATAGGCATTGCGGCGCAGGGCACGATGGCCGGTTTCAACATTCACCTCATAGGCCAAGGGCTCGCGCCGCGCGCGGGCCGCGACCAGTTCGGCGAGCATGGGTTCCGGCAGGACCTGCCCGACCGGTTCAACCAGAACTCGAATGGTGCCGCCACAGGCCAGACCGACCGCAAAGGCGTCTTCGTCGCTGACGCCAAATTCCAGCAGCCGCGCCTCGCCTTCGTCGATTGCCTCCAGCGCTTCCACGATCACCGCGCCTTCAACGCAGCCACCCGAAACCGACCCCTCGATCCGACCATCGCCCGCAATGACCAATTGCGCACCGACACGACGCGGCGCACTGCCCCAGGTCTCGACCACGGTGGCAAGGGCTGCCTTTTTGCCCGCGCGATACCACCGCAATGCAGTTTCGGGGCTGTTGTCGAATCGTTCCATTGAGACCTCCGACGTTGCTCGGCTTCAACATAGTTAGCTTTACGACTTTGGAAAGCAGTCAGACACAAGAGTTTCCGGCGCTAAAGAGCCGATTTCATTTTCACATTCACAAATTGTTGATTGTCCCCACATCACCCTTTAGCCTGACGTCGTTCCCGGGCTGAACCCGGAACATCCCCCTTCATTTTCAAAGCGGAGACAGAGAGTTGAAACGCATTCTTACACTGGGCGCCATTATTGGCCTGACCACAGCCAGCGCCGGTTGGGCTGAGACATTTCTGAAATACGGAGAAGTCGAGGGCTGGAAGGTATTTATCGATCAGGAGAAGAAGTCCTGCCTGATCGAGACCGTCGATGATGCCGAGAACGTGGTGCAGATGGGTCTGACCGAGGACCGCGGCGTGGGTTATGTTGGCGTCTTCACCAAAGCCGAAACCAACATCAAGCGCGGCGAGAAAGAGGGCGTCGCCATTCTGATTGGTGACAACATCTATGTTGGCGAGGCCACGGGTATGAAAGGCAATATCACCAAGGGCTATTCCGGCGGTTACGTCCTGTCGGATGATCCGCAATTCGCCGATGATCTGGCAAAGAAGAAGGTCATGGTGGTGTTCCCCGAAAAAGAGTTTGCCTTCACCGTCGATCTGACCGGCACCTACAAAGCCATGGAAATGGCGCGTAAATGCAACAAAGAACAGCTCTCGTAATCACCCTTCGGAAAGCGCGGCCATCAGCCGTGCTTTCTGCCCTTGGTCGTCGGGCGCAGAGATCACGTTGGCCAGATCTTCCAGCGAGGCGATCGAATGCCCGGCGCGGAAGCTGTCGACATGAGGCAACATGGTCCTGACCCCCTGCGCCTTGGGGGCGAACCCGTCCCAGCGCAGCAACGGGTTCAGCCAGATCAGACGTTTTGAAGACAGGTGGAGACGCTCGACCTCTTTCTCTAGCTGATCAGGTTCACCGCGTTCCAACCCATCGGTGATCAGCAGCACAACGGCGCCCTGCCCCATCACCCGGCGAGACCAGTCGCGGTTGAACTGATGCAGACACTCTCCGATCCGCGTGCCGCCTTCCCAATCCTGCGCCTCAGCCCCGGCGGCAGCCAGCGCTGCATCGACATCGCGCTGATGCAGATGTCGGGTGATATTGGTAAGGCGTGTGCCGAAGGTAAAAGCGTGCACCTTGGCCCACCCCGCCCCCTTGGCGTTCGAAACCGTGTGCAGGAAATGCAGAATCACACGGCTGTACTGGCTCATCGATCCCGAAATATCACACAGCGCCACAAGGTTCGGCCAGCGCGGTTTGGGTTTGCGTAAGGCGATCTCGTGCAGTTCTCCGCCCTGACGCATGGCCGCGCGCAACGTGCGCGCCCGGTCGATCCGATGGCCCAAATGGCTGGCCTGCGCGCGGCGCGATGCAATGGGTTTGACCGGCAGGGACAATCGCGCCAGCAGATGCTTGGCCTGCGCCATTTCTTCTGTGTTCATCTGTTCGAAGTCCAGATTGCGCAGACGTTCCTCGGACGAGGCAGTCTGGGTGGCATCAATCTCGATCTCGGTCTCGCCCTCCTGTTCGGGCAATTCGGGCTGATCCCGTTCGACGCCATCAAGCAGCGCTTCGGCGGCGCGTTTTTCACCGGCATCCGCCTTGCGTTCCTCCTGCACGCCGCGAATGGCGGGCAGCATCATGGCCATCATGTGTTCCATATAGCGCGGGTCGCGCCAGTAGAGCCGGAACACCTGAGCAAAAACCGTACGGTGTTCCGGGCGGTTCACGAAACAGGCGTGTAGGGTCCAGTAGAAATCCTGTTTCTTGGTAAACCCTGCCGCTTGCACCGCACGGATCGCATCCACCACGCGGCCCGTGCCGATGGGCAGGCCCGCCTTGCGCAGAGCCCGGGCGAAATGGGTGATGTTCTGCGCAAGCTTGGGGTTGTCGGGGATGTCGAGGGGGAGTTGTTCGGCCATTGTCAGGATTGGTTGTTATACCAGCAAAAAACAAGCGACGCGATTATGGTGGCGGTAACCGGGAGTGCTAGGTGCCAGACATAGCAGTAGAACACAGCAAATCGTCCGAAGTCGCGCAAACTCTTCTGAAAGTCTGGTATGTATCCCGCCAAGCTATCAAAAGCTCCACGAACACGACTCAAATTGGATGGGTCGGCGGGATCATATTCGTACAGCCGGTCAAGATCCCGACCAAAGGCCTCAAGCCTCGATTTCGATGTTTTATCAGCAATGTATTGAAGACCTACGACCTTTCTGCCTGCAATGTTCCACCCTTTGAATGACTGCATATCACCATACCATTGGATCGTATGAGCGACACAGGAGAACATAGCAAAGATCACTAGCGCACTTCCCAAACGCTCAGGCACAAAGATCAACGGACCAATTTGCCCGGTGGTTACCGCTATCCAATCTGAAGAATAAGCAAACAGCAACACCGAAGAAAACCAGCAAGCACGACCTGTGGTTCTCGTTGCCCTTGAGATAGCTTGATCACCTAAAAAATTCATGAATTTACTAATTCTGCCTTGGCTTCGTCGAGAAGGCGTTTGGCCTCGGACCCCTGCAGTTTCTGGATGTCGTCCTGATATTTCAGGATCGCGCCCAGCGTATCGCCGATCACTTCGGGGCTGAGGTTGATCACATCCAGCGCCAGCAGGCATTTGGCCCAGTCGATGGTTTCTGCCACACCCGGTTTCTTGAACAGGTCTTCGGTGCGCAAGCGCTGGACGAACGCGACCACCTCGCGGCTGAGCGTCTCGGCAGCCTCGGGCGCGCGGGCGTGGAGAATTTCGATTTCGCGGTTGAAATCGGGGTAGTCGACCCAGTGATAGAGGCAGCGGCGTTTCAATGCGTCATGCACCTCGCGCGTTCGGTTCGAGGTCAGGATGACGATAGGTGGTTCGGGCGCCTTAACGGTGCCGAGTTCCGGGATGGTGACCTGAAAGTCACTGAGCGCTTCGAGCAGGAAGGCCTCGAACGGCTCATCGGTCCGGTCCAATTCGTCGATTAGCAGGACAGGAGCGCCATTTTCATCAGGGCGCATCGCCTGCAGCAAGGGTCGCTCGATCAGGTAATCGTCCGAGAAAAGTTCGGTCTGCAGCGCCGCGCGATCGGCGCCGCCCGAGGCTTCCGCCGTACGGATTGCCACCATCTGCGCTGGAAAGTTCCATTCGTAGACCGCCGAGGAAGCGTCGAGGCCCTCATAGCATTGCAAACGGATCAGGCGGCGGTTCAAACCTGCGGCAAGCGCCTTGGCAATCTCGGTCTTGCCGACGCCGGCCTCGCCTTCCAGAAACAGGGGGCGTCCGAGTTTCAGCGACAGAAACACGACAGTCGCCAGAGCGCGCCCACAGACATAACCCTGAGCGCCCAGAGTTTCCTGCACCGCGTCGATGGAATTTGGTTGCGTCATGTGACCCCCTCAATCGCTGCGCCCAACAGGTCATGGCAACGGGCGCGCGTCAAGACCAGGGCTTTTTCGGGATTTACGACGATCTGGTTGGTTGACAAGGCTTTTCCCTCTGAACCGGCTGTGCTAGCCGGAGGCCATGACCGATACCCTCACGATCCGCCGTCCCGACGACTGGCACCTGCACCTGCGCGATGGCGCCATGTTGCAGGCCGTCCTGCCCGAAACCGCGCGTCATTTTGCCCGCGCGATCATCATGCCGAACCTCATGCCACCGGTTGTGCGCGGCGATCAGGCCGCGGCCTATCGTGATCGCATCATGGCCGCCCTGCCCGACGGCATGTCGTTCGAGCCGCTGATGACCTTGTATCTGACCGAGGACACGGATGCCGACGACGTTGCCGCCGCCCATGCCAGCGGTTTGATCAAGGCGGTGAAACTGTATCCGGCGGGGGCGACTACAAACTCCGCCTCGGGTGTGCGCGATTTCGACAAGGTGCGCCCGGTGCTGGAGCGGATGGCCGAGATCGGCCTGCCCCTGTGTGTTCACGGAGAAGTGACCGATTCAGAGATCGATATCTTCGACCGCGAGGCCGTTTTCATCGACCGCGTGCTGGACCCGATCCGCAAAGCGACACCGGGTCTGCGGGTGGTGATGGAGCATATCACCACCGCAAACGGGGTGGATTATGTCAAAGCCAACGACACCGACCTTGGCGCGACGATTACGGCGCATCACCTGATCATCAACCGCAACCACATCCTGGTCGGCGGGATCAAACCGCATTACTACTGCCTGCCCGTCGCCAAGCGCGAGGAGCATCGCCTGGCGCTTCTGGCTGCGGCCACCTCGGGCGACAAGCGGTATTTCCTGGGCACCGACAGCGCGCCGCACACCGATGACAACAAGGAAATGGCCTGTGGCTGTGCGGGGTGCTTTACCGCGACCAACACAATGTCGCTGGTGGCAGAGATGTTCGAGCGCGAGGGTGCGCTGGACAAGCTGGAAGGGTTTGTTTCCCTGAATGGCCCGGCGTTCTATGGCCTGCCCGTCAACGATGAGACGATCACTCTGACCAAGGGTGAACCGGTCGCCTACCCGTCCAAGATTGAAACCGGCGATGGGCCCGTGACCGTGTTCGATCCGGGCTTTCCACTGCACTGGCGCGTGGTTTAATCGTCCAGTCTGTCGGCCAGATCCGCTGCGCGCCCACCGGTGCGCAGCATGGACCAGATGGCGTCAGCCTCATCTCCGCCGATCAATTTCGACGCCTTGCCCCGCACACGATCCTCGCGATCTGACAGAGACATCGGGGCCAGCAGATCATGTGTTGCCTCAAGCCGCGCGCCATCGCGGCGGAGCAGCGACAGACGGGCCTGAGTTTCGGACAGGCTGCCATCTGCCTCTACCGTGATCCGGTCGCGCAGGGATTGCAGGCGCGGGTCGGCGCAGATTTTGTCGGAATAGCTGCCCGGCAATGCCGTATCATAGCCAAGCGATTGCATCGCCAGAACGGTACGATACGAGAATTTGGCCCCGAGCCCCGTTGAGGGCTCTGGTTGGTTGCAGACACTCATCCATCTGGGGTGGGTTTTGACTTTGATCTCAGCGACTTCCGGTTCGGCGATATCAAGGTCGCGAGCCGCCTCTAACGCGGCGTGCAGGCCATGGCAGCAAGCATGGAACTTGTGGCTAACGGTCTCGAACAGCCATTCGTCACCTTGGCCCTGCAAAGCTGTGTCAGCATCGTCAGCCCCTAGATGGATGGTGCCAAAGCCATAAGCGCCCTCAAGGGCATTTGCGTTTGGCAGAAATCCATTGCGGATCAGCAACGCAGGTTCCACCCCGTTCGATGCTGCGATACCAGCATTGTAAGGCTTTCCCATCGTTCCAAACTGCGCCTTAAGGCCCGATGCCCGGGTCGCGGTCAGACCCAGCAACGCAGACATCTGCGGCGCGTCAAAACCCATGATGCGCCCGGCAGCAACGGCGGCCCCGAAGGCTCCGGCGGTTGCTGTCTGGTGAAACCCTGCCTGATAATGCCCGCGCCCCAACCACAGCCCGACACGGATCGAGGTTTCCATGCCGATCAGCGCAGCCTCGAGGAAATCGACCAGAGGGCGATCCTCCCACGCCGCGATGGCCAGCGCCGCAGGCAACACCGCAACCGAAGGATGGCCGATATGGGCGAAATGGGTGTCGTCATAATCCAGCGCGTGGGAAATGGTGCCATTCGCCAGCGCTGCAGCGCGCAAAGGCGCGGCGCCTCCGCCGAACAGGCGGGCCTGCTCCATCCCGCCTTCGGACAGCACCATCTGACGGACAATCTGCGAGACCGGTTCCTCGGCCCCCGCGCGTCCGACCGCAATCCAGTCCAGAACGGACAGAGAAGTCACGATACGCGCCTGTTGCGTGGTCGAAACGGGGCCTGCGGCGAATTCGGCAAGCGAGGAGGTCAGGTTGCTCATGCCACGCAGTCTAGCGCGCGCTGGCGGGTCGTAAAGCCTCAGCCGTAGAGGTTCGCGGCGCGCTGTTCAAATGCACGCACGATCCGGTGCATGGCTTCGTTGAACACAACGCCGATAATGCCCTGCAGCACAGCGTTCTTGAATTCGAAATCGACATGAAACGAAACGTTGCACCCTTCATCCGTATCCTCGAACTCCCAGTCCGACCGCATATATTTGAACGGACCGTCCAGATATTCGGTATCGATCCGTTTATGCGCATCGAACAATGTGACCCGGCTGCCAAAACGTTCACGGAACACTTTGAACGAAATCACCAGATCAGCCTCCATCACCTTGCCTTCCCCCGCGGC
This sequence comes from Ruegeria sp. L12, assembly GCF_056531745.1. Taxonomy (NCBI): domain Bacteria; kingdom Pseudomonadati; phylum Pseudomonadota; class Alphaproteobacteria; order Rhodobacterales; family Roseobacteraceae; genus Ruegeria; species Ruegeria sp. L12. The sequence goes on along the minus strand of NZ_JBQFMH010000002.1, from coordinate 276,709 downwards.
ATAGTTGCGGCGGATGCGGGCCGCGGCACACCAGGGCAGAAACTCGGGGTACTTCGCCACATCCGCGACCAGGTCGTACATTTGCTGAGCGGTGTAAGGCAGCGGTCGGGTTTCGGAATGGGTTGGCATGATATCCGGGATTAACTGGTGACAATGGCGCGTGATTTCGTATGTTGCGCGCCAAAGATCAAGGGGGCAGCGATGAGCGACCGCGCATATGTGATAGATGAGATGATCTCGGCCAAGGCCATAGCCGCGCGGATCGAGGCGCTGTGCCGAGAGATCACCAGGGAATTCGGTGGCACCGACAAGCTGATTGTCGTGGGCCTTTTGCGCGGTAGTTTCGTGTTCATCGCAGACCTTGTGCGCGAGCTTGATCTGCCGATCGAGGTCGATTTTCTCGAGGCATCCTCGTATGGAGATTCAATGGAGAGCAGCCGGGAAGTGCGTATTCTCAAAGACTTGCGCGGCGCAATTGAAGGGCGCGATGTGCTGGTGGTCGAGGATATTGTCGATACCGGCCATACGCTGAACCACGTCACCAAGCTGCTGCAAAGCCGCAAACCCGCGCGATTGAAATCCATCGCGCTGCTGGACAAACCCAGCCGCCGCGAAGTGGATTTCCGATCCGACTGGATCGGATTCGAGATTCCGGACGAATTTGTTGTGGGCTATGGCATCGATTACGCCCAACGCAACCGCAACCTGCCCTTTATCGGCAAGGTTCGGTTCGTCGAATAGCGATACAAATGAACCTGCGCCACTTCCTTCGCATGACCCTATGGGCGCGCAATCCGCCGTCCGAGAGGCGCGTGAAGCTGGTTTTTGGTGCCATCTTGATATGCCTGTTGATTGCAGGCATAGAATTTATGGGCTGGTGGCCGGACTGGGCGGGAAGCGAACCGAGAAAGCTCAGGCCGTAAGGGCCCGTTCAATCGCAGCCAGGAAAATACCAGTGCCCACAGGAATCAGCGCGTCGGGAAAATCATAGTCTGGATTGTGCAGTTGTGGCTGATCCACCCCGGCACCCAACCAGAACATCGCCGACTTTGCGCTTTTGCCGAACTGCCCGAAATCCTCTGAAAATCTCTGCGGTTCTTTGGCCAGCCTGTGCCAAACGCTCTGAAAATCGCAGGCGTCTGATAGAATATGTGCGGCCTCTGAATCGTTGGTGCAGGCCTCGAATATGTCGTCATAGGTGATTTCCACAGCCAGGCCCTGTTCCTGCGCAACCGCGTGAACCAATCGCTCGGCCTCGTCGATCAGACGATCCATCCGCTCATCCGAAACCGTGCGCAGCGTCACCCATAGCTCGGCCTGACCGGGGGTGACGCCGAACGTTGCTTCGCCAAGCCGGGCGTGCGTCACCGTTGTCAGCGCATAATTTTCATCCAATGCCCCGCCCGCACCAAGCGCCGCAAGCGCCGGCAACAGCTCTGAAATCGCCTGTGCAGGAGACAGCCCATCCTGAGGTGCCGCCGCGTGAGACGTCTTGCCCGTCAGCGCGACGCGCATCCCGCGCGAGGCGCAGTTGGCCGGGCCGCTACAAATCTCGACCGTTCCAAGTTCGAGACCCGGCAGGTTGTGCAGCGCGAATATATAATCCGGTGCGATGTCGGCGAACTTCGCATCGCTGCGAAAGGCGCGGGCCCCCTGCCCGGTTTCTTCGGCTGGCTGAAAAATCAGAACCACTCTTCCGCGCGCGTGACGCGTTTCACCCAGCACGAAAGCCACGCCCAGCACCATCGCCATATGACCGTCATGCCCGCACAGATGCCCCTTGCCGGGGTATTGCGACGCATATGGGGCGTCCGAGATTTCCTGAATCGGCAACCCGTCCAGCTCGCACCGGATGCCAACTGTCGGACCGGGCTGTCCACTGTCATAGATTGCGGCGACCCCGTAGCCGCCGATATCGGTCAGAACCGCATCGGGTCCGCAGGCCTGCAGCATATTGGCGATGCTGGCAGCTGTTCCACGTTCGTCACCTGAAACCTCGGGCACCTGATGCAACTCATGGCGCTTTTCGATAAGCCAGTTCTGAAGCTCGGGGCTCACCCTTGCCCCAGCTTCTGCTGACGCGCTTCACGCAGACGCGCAAAGTCATCTCCCGCGTGGTAGGAAGACCGTGTCAGCGGCGTGGCCGATACCATCAGGAAACCCTTGCCGAAGGCTGCTTTTTCATAAGCCGCAAACTCTTCCGGGGTGACAAAGCGGTCAATGCCATGGTGCTTCGGCGTCGGCTGCAGATATTGGCCAATCGTCAGGAAATCGATATCCGCCGCGCGCATGTCATCCATGACCTGACGCACCTGCTGTTCGTCTTCGCCCAAGCCGACCATGATGCCCGATTTGGTGAAGATCGACGGATCCATTTCCTTCACACGCTGCAACAGGCGCAGCGAGTGGAAATAGCGTGCGCCCGGGCGCACCTGCGGATACAGCCCCGGAACCGTTTCGAGGTTGTGATTGAACACATCCGGCTTTGCTTCGACGACAACCTCCAGAACCGAAGGATCACATTTGAGGAAATCCGGGGTCAGAATTTCAATTGTCGTCTTGGGTGATCGATGCCGCACCGCGCGGATGGTCTGCGCAAAATGCTCGGCTCCGCCATCTTCAAGGTCATCGCGGTCAACCGATGTGATTACAACGTGGTTCAGCCCCAGCTTCTGCACAGCATGGGCGACACGCCCAGGCTCAAACGCGTCCAACTCATCGGGTCGACCAGTTGCAATGTTACAGAAGGTACAGCCGCGGGTACAGATCTCGCCCATGATCATCATGGTAGCGTGGCCCTGGCTCCAGCATTCGCCGACATTGGGGCATCCCGCTTCTTCGCAGACGGTGACCAGATTGTTGTCGCGCATGATCTTGTGGGTTTCGGCATAGCCTTCGCCGCCGGGCGCCTTGACGCGAATCCATTTGGGTTTGCGGGGGGCCGCATTGTCCGGGCGATGCGCTTTTTCAGGGTGTCTTTGCTCGGGAATTTTCAGATCACGCACGGCTGGCTTTCCTGACTTCGGGTCAATTCGCTTTGCGCCTAACATAAACCGACTGAACTGGTTAGGCCAGCGACGCATAGCCGCTATGCACCTCTACCGCGCAAACGCAGAAAATCAGACGCGATTTCAGTATTTTCTAGTTTACTGCCAAAGCAGTTACCCGCATTTCAGATATTTGGCACTTGCAGCATATCTATTGTTGAAGCCGTTTTAGAATCGTTTTAACCCTCGCCTCAAATCAATGTGAATCACAGGAGTTTGATGATGAAAACCGGTGCAAAACTGCCTGACGTGACCTTCCACACCCGCGTTCGTGACGCCGCAATCGAGGGCCCGAACCCGTTCCGTTGGGAAGACAAAACCACTGCTGATTACTTCGCAGGCAAGCGCGTCATCCTGTTCTCGCTGCCGGGTGCATTTACCCCCACCTGCTCGACCTATCAGTTGCCGGGTTTTGAGAACGGTTTTGCCGATTTCACCGCCAAAGGCATCGATGCGATCTATTGCATGTCGGTAAATGACAGCTTTGTCATGAACAAATGGGCCGCCGATCAGGGTCTGCAGAACGTTAACGTGATCCCGGATGGCTCGGGCGAGTTCACGCGCAAAATGGGCATGTTGGTCGACAAAGACAATCTGGGTTTCGGCATGCGCTCGTGGCGCTATGCGGCCATCGTCAATGATGGCGTGGTCGAGGCATGGTTCGAAGAGCCCGGCCTGATGGATAACTGCCCCGAAGATCCCTATGGCGTATCGTCGCCCGAAAACCTGATGAAACATCTGGATGAGGCGCGCGAGCCCGCGCTGGCCTGATCCGATCCTGAAACACAAGACAAGGCCCGCCCAACCGGCGGGCCTTTTTCGTCAGGCGCGGGTCTGGGCGACGACATCCTGCCCGACCTGCCGGATCACCTCAGCTAGGCGATCGAACCAGTCCTCGCTGCCGGTCGACAGACGCCGCACCAGCCCGACTGTCCGCGCCGGTTGCGGTGCGGCGAACCGCAACAATCGCAGACCGGGCACTGCGTCCGCCTCAGCCTTTGCTGCCAGTTCCGGTATCAGGGTCAGACCAAACCCCTCGGCCACCAAACGTGACAACGTAGCCAGCGACGAGGCCCCCATGTTGATATGCCCACTGGTCCGGTCCTGACCGCAAACCTCAAGCGCCTGATCGGTCAGACAGTGGCCGTCTTCCAGCAGCATCAATTGCGCCGCCTGCAGGTCCAGCGGGCGCAAGGCTTCGGGGCTGACGGTCAGACGGCTGAGCCGGGTCTGACTGCCCGCCAGCAAAAAACGATCTTCGAACAACGGCTCTTCGTACAGGTCAGCGCCCCCGGCAGGCAATGCCAGCACCGCTGCGTCGATCTCACCCCCACGCAGCATCGTCAGCAAACGCTCTGTTCGGGCTTCACGGATCTGAACCCGCAATGAAACATCGCCCGAGCGCAATCCGGCCAGCACCCCGGGCAACAGATAGGGCGCCACGGTCGGGATCATGCCAATCGACAGGGACCGATGCCCGCCAGAGTGGTCTCGGGCGAACCGGTCCAAGCGATCAGCCGCTTTCAAGACCTGATCCGCGCGATCCAGAATATCCCGCCCCAATGGCGTCAGCAGAATATCGCGGGCCTGCCGTTCAAACAGCGGCCCGCCCATGGCTTCTTCCAGCGCCTTGATCTGAACCGATAACGCAGGCTGCGAGACATGGCAGACCTGCGCCGCGCGGCCAAAGTTTCGCTGCTCGGCAACAGCGCGGAAATACTGCAATTGGCGGAATGTGAAATTCATAACCTTTGACTATCACTTACCGCCAGATCCACAAGATGGATATATCAGCCAATCATTCGATCACGCTCGGTCTGCTCTTCATAGTGCCGCTTGAGTCGTTGCAGCGCGATCCGCAGCACAATTTTGCCCGACCGCGCCGACCAGCCCATGCGCTTTTCTGCCAGTTCCAGCCCCTCAAGATAGCAACAGCAACGTAATGCGACATCGCTGAGCCCCGGACCAAGGTCCGAAAGCGCCCGTGCCACACGATCCCGCGCGCCGGACGGGCCCTGCCCGATCTGCGCATCCGCCACGAAATCCCCGCGGCCGCCGCCAGTCAGGAAACGATCCCAGTTCTGCGTGACCTGAGGTCCGATCTGCGACAGTTCGAAATCTTCGCGCAAACGCTCTCCAGCGGCGACAAGAGTTTCGTCCAGAAACGGCCTGCCGTCCCGGTCCCGCCTGCGCGCTAGGGCAACCAATGGGCTTTCGGCAGTGCTGTACCGCGCCCGCACGATAGTCTTCGGCCTTGCTTTTGCACCGAACACCTGAAACGGGGTTTGCGCCTCGGCCATGCCGAACTCATTCTGCGCACGTGCTTCATTCTCGGCCTCGGCCAGCAAGTGGCTGAGTGCGGAACGTCCTGCAGTCGTGATCCGGTACCGCGAAATGCGTCCGGGATTGTCGCAGGATATCCAGTCCTTCAGCGCCAGCGCCTGAGCGATCTTGCAATCCACCACGGCAGTTCGGGTGGTGCCACCTTCGCCGTTGTCCCGCACCACAACGGCCTTGTCCATATCCTCGGCAACCGCCAGCACCGAGCCGGATTCACACAGGCGGCGCAGAACCCGCAGGGCTTCGCGTTCGAACACATGATCTTCGACCTCATCGTGCGAATTATCGGTCGCATAGATTGGTGCGTTTTGCCCGTTCTGGGCGAAATGATCCTGTGCCAACGATTGCAGCGCGGCGTCAACCAGCGGATCATCGCGACGCATCTCGACCCGGCGTATCTGCCGCAAAATGGTCGAGGCATGGCATCCCGCAGCGCGCGCGATATCCCGGATCGAGCGGCCCGCCTCGGTATGATCCAGATATCGTTGCGCCCCTTCTGGGACCCATGCCGGTACGGTGAAAGCCACGCTGTTTTCCATATTTCTATGCCCTCGTCGACAAAGCAGACTGACAGTTTTCGCCGTCGGATTCTTAGTTAACCAAATCTAACTAGAGTCGCTTTCGTTACTCGTTCGTTAACCACAGACGGCACCGAGCAGAATTGATTCAAAAAGATAAACAGTCGTGAAACCATAGTTCGGAGTGAGCGACAGCAAGGCAACACCCGCTTAGGTTGTGTAACATTTTTGGCATCGGAACAAAAATGAAGGATTGCCCTGATGCAGGACCTGATGACCATGATCGCAACGCTGCGCCGTCCGCGCCTGCTGACCCGTGCGGCAAAAATCGGCGCGAAGGACTATAATCGGGATCGGCACCTGCAGCGAGTCCTGGGCTATGGATCGATACCGGGAACAGGGTCAGCCCTGATCAGGCTGATGGAACTGGAACGTGAAATTGACCAGCAAAGACAAGAAGATGACGCAGCCTATTCGCTGGTGCGTCATCTGGATGTTTTGATCGCCGTGATTGGCGAGGCGCAGCTGTATCAGGCCAGCCGCGCCGCGCGCTATCCGTGATCAGGTAAAGGCGTCGGGCATCGATGCCTTTTTCTCGGCCACATATGCGTCCAGAGCGGCCTTCACGTCGGGATCGATCTGCGGCTGCTGGTAGTTGGCCAGCAAGTGCTCAACCCGCGCCGAAGCCAGCGTCCGTGTATCGCGGGCGCCCTCTTCTTCCCAGGTTTCGAACGGCTTGTAATCCAGCAGGTCGGTCTTCCAGAACGCCTCTTTGAAGTTCGCCTGCGTATGGTCACATCCCAGATAGTGACCGCCAGGTCCGACTTCGCGGATGGCGTCCATCGCCTGGGCGTTCTCGTCATAGGCCACGCCTTTCGCCAATCCGTGCAGAACACCTAACTGGTCGGCATCCATGACGAATTTCTCGAAATCCGCCACCAAACCACCTTCGAGCCAGCCGCAGGAATGCAGCATGAAGTTCACGCCCGACATCAGCCCCATATTCAGCGAATTCGCAGTCTCATAAGCGGCCTGCGCGTCCGGCAGTTTCGAGCCGCAGAACGACCCAGCCGAACGGAACGGCAGCCCCAGCCGCCGCGCCAACTGGCCTGCGCCATAGGTCACGTGCGACGCCTCGGGGGTGCCGAATGTCGGCGCGCCCGAGTTCATGTCGATCGACGACACGAAGGCACCGAAGATCGCCGGAGCGCCCGGGCGGATGATCTGGCTGTATGCCACGCCTGCCATAACCTCGGCCAGAACCTGCGTCAGCGTGCCTGCCACCGAAACCGGAGCCATCGCGCCGCCCACGATGAAGGGTGAGATGATGCAGGCCTGGTTATTGGCGGCATAAACTTCGAGCGAGCCCATCATCACATCGTCGAAGGTCATCGGCGAGTTGATGTTGGTCAGCGAGGTCATCACGGTGTTGTTCTGCACGAACTCCTTGCCGAACAGAATCTCGCACATCTCGACCGAATCCTGCGCGCGGCTGGGATCGGTGACCGAACCCATGAACGGTTTGTCCGACAGGGTCATATGCGCCATCAGCATATCCAGATGGCGTTTGTTCACCGGGATATCGGTCGGCTCGCAAACGGTGCCGCCCGAATGGTGCAGCCATTTGGACATGTAGGCCAGCTTCACGAATTTGTTGAAATCGTCCATGGTCGCGTAGCGGCGACCGCCTTGCGCATCGCGCACGAACGGTGGGCCATAGACCGGGGCCAGAACCATATTGCGACCGCCGATGACCACCGATTTCTCGGGGTTGCGGGCGTGCTGGGTGAACTCGCTGGGGGCGGTTTTGATCAATTCACGCGCCAGACCGCGCGGCAGTCGCACACGCTCTCCCTCGACATCGGCACCGGCATCTTTCCAACGTTCCAGCGCAGCCGGATTGTCGACAAAGTTGACCCCAACTTCGGCCAATATGGTCTCTGCGTTGGCTTCGATGATCTGCAACGCTTCTTCGTTGAGAACCTCGAAATTGGGGATGTTGCGTTCGATGTATTTCGCGGTTTCGATCTTGACCGCCGTGCGCTCGGCCCGACGGGCGGCACCACCGCCACCCCGTGCCCTGCGCCGGGTGTTTGCCTCTGCCATTGAGAAAATCCCGTGATTGGTTGGTTTGGTAAATTAGTTACATGAACGGCAATCACCGCCGCAGGTAGTTTACGGCGCAATAGGGGTAAAAGCGACATGAACCGCCGCTGATCTCGATCCTGTTGAGTTCGGCCCCTACGTCACTTTTTTCTGCATCACGACGGAATTTCCCGAGGTTTGGACCTCATGCCAGCCCAGATGCGTATACATCGCACGTGTCGCACGCATCAGCCGATGAGTCCGCAAACGGAGAATCGAAAGACCCGCCTCAGCCGCCCTGAGCTCCGCGATTGCAAGCAACTGTCGCGCGACGCCCTTGCCCTGCGCCTCTGGCGAAACCGCAAGGTTGAAAATCATCATCGCATCCGCCTGCTGATCAAAGACAATGACGCCCAAAAGACGCCCACCTTCTTCAGCAACAACAACCTGATGCGCCGCAATCTCTTCGGCGACCCCGCTCGTTACATCGGGCAGATCGGTGATGTCACGCATGGCCGGTGCATAGGCGTCTGCGATACAGGCCCGTATCGCTTTGGCGTCGCCGGTTTCGGCAGTCCTGAGCTTTGTGGTCGTCATATGTCAGCCTCCTTGCTCAATTGACGTCATTGCGCTTGCACAAGCAAGGCTTGCGACCTAATAGCCAGTCATGACCCAAGACACCCACGACCGCCTTCTGATCATCGACTTCGGCAGCCAGGTAACCCAGCTGATCGCCCGTCGCCTGCGCGAGCTGAACGTCTATTGCGAAATCCACCCTTATCAAAGCGTGACGATGGACTTTGTCCGGGAAATGGCCCCCAAGGCCGTGATTTTCTCGGGCGGGCCGGACAGTGTCACGCGCGAAGGATCGCCCCGCGCCCCGCAAGAGATCTTTGATTACGGCGTTCCGATCCTGGGCATCTGCTATGGCCAGCAGGTGATGATGCACCAGTTGGGTGGCAAGGTCGAAAGCGGACATGGCACCGCCGAATTTGGCCGCGCCTTCGTGACCCCGCAAAGCAAGCTCGATATCCTTGATGGTTGGTTCGCGGACGGCGATGAGCAGGTCTGGATGAGCCATGGTGACCATGTCAGCGAAATCGCCCCGGGCTTCGAGGTGTTTGGCACCTCACCGAACGCCCCCTTTGCGATCACCGCCGATCCCGCACGTCATTTCTATGCCGTGCAGTTCCACCCCGAAGTGCATCACACACCCAAGGGCGCCAAACTGTATGAGAACTTTGTCAGACTGGCGGGTTTCACCGGCGACTGGACCATGGGTGCCTATCGCGAAGAGATGATCCGCAAAATTCGCGAGCAGGTCGGGGACAAGAAGGTTATTTGCGGCCTTTCGGGCGGCGTCGACAGCTCGGTCGCGGCGATCCTGATCCACGAGGCCATTGGCGATCAGCTGACCTGCGTGTTTGTCGACCACGGCTTGCTGCGCAAGAACGAAGCCGCCGAGGTCGTTGGCATGTTCCGCGACAACTACAATATCCAGTTGATCCATGCAGATGAAAGCGACCTGTTCCTGGGCGAGTTGGACGGGCAAAGCGACCCGGAAACCAAGCGCAAGATCATCGGCAAGCTGTTCATCGACGTGTTCCAGAAACATGCCGACACCATCGACGGTGCCGAGTTTCTGGCGCAGGGTACACTGTACCCGGATGTCATCGAATCTGTCTCGTTCTCGGGCGGCCCTTCGGTGACCATCAAATCCCACCACAATGTCGGTGGCCTGCCTGAAAAGATGGGCCTCAAACTGGTTGAACCACTGCGCGAACTGTTCAAGGACGAAGTGCGCGCCCTGGGCCGTGAACTGGGCCTGCCGCAAAGCTTTATCGGTCGCCACCCCTTCCCCGGACCCGGCCTGGCCATCCGCTGCCCAGGCGAAATCACGCGCGAAAAGCTTGAGATTCTGCGCGAGGCGGATGCGATCTATATCGACCAGATTCGCAAGCACGGTCTTTATGACGAGATCTGGCAGGCCTTCGTGGCCATCCTGCCCGTGCGCACCGTCGGCGTGATGGGCGATGGGCGGACATATGACTATGCCTGCGCCCTGCGCGCGGTGACCTCGGTCGATGGCATGACGGCGGATTACTACCCGTTCAGCCACGAATTTCTGGGCGAGACCGCCACCCGCATCATCAACGAGGTCAAGGGCATCAACCGATGCACTTACGACATCACCTCAAAACCACCCGGAACCATCGAGTGGGAATGAACGAAAAGCCGGGTCACAACCCGGCTTTTTTGTTTTGCAATCCCTCACAAAACGCCCTTTAGTCAGCGCGTTGCACCCCCGGCAGAGCAATTGATCAATGGATGAGAGCAAAACTCAGATCTGCAAAGCCGCCCTCTGGATGACGGGCGCGATTGCCTCGTTCTCATCCATGGCGGTTGCGGGCCGCGAGTTGAGCGTGACGCACGATACGTTCGAGATCATGTTCTACCGCAGCCTCGTCGGCATCTGCGTTGTCGCGCTGGTGCTGTCGCTCACCCGAAGCTGGCATCAGGTCACGACCAAGCGGCTGGGATTGCACGGCATGCGAAACGTGCTGCATTTCACCGGGCAGAACCTCTGGTTTTATGCAGTTACGGTTATCCCTTTGGCTCAGGTTTTCGCGCTGGAGTTCACCAACCCGATCTGGGTCATCCTGCTGTCGCCACTGCTCTTGGGGGAACGTCTGACCGCAATTCGCCTGACCGCCGCCCTGATCGGATTCGCTGGCATCCTCATCGTGGCGCGCCCGGGCGCGGCCTCGATCAGTCCCGGCGTAATCGCGGCGGCACTGAGCGCGATTTTCTTTGCACTGACAACAATCTCGACCAAATCCCTGACGCGCATCGCCAGTATCGGTTGTATCATGTTCTGGCTGACGGTCATGCAGGCGGTCCTTGGCCTTGTCGCCTCGGGGCTGGACGGAGACATCACCCTGCCTTCACTTGGCACTGCCCCGTTTCTGCTGCTGATCGGATTGGCCGGATTGCTGGCGCATTACTGTATCACCAACGCGCTGGCCATAGCTCCTGCCACGGTGGTTGTCCCGTTCGATTTCGCACGTCTGCCAACCATCGCGATTGTTGGCATGATCCTCTATCAGGAACCGCTGGACAAATGGACACTGCTGGGCGCAATGGTCATTTTCTCGGGCATCTTCCTGAATGTCTGGTCGGAAAATCGTAACAATTTGGCAACACACGCTCACCGTGCCGACGCGGACTAACGCTCCGTCACCAGTTGACCTTATTTTAAGGATTAAGACAGTAACAACCGGTAACGAAGCCGGGTGTGCATGTGAGGGTGCACGTAACAGGCGATAGGACAGGATTTGGGAGGAATAAATGAAAAAAACGCTGATCAAAGCGTGCGCTCTATGTATGGGTGCGACAGCTGCACAAGCGGGCGGTCTTGACCGAAGCGGTCAGGGTGTCAATATTTTGTTTGAGGAAGGCACCGTCGCCCAGTTCCGGCTTGGCTATACGGATCCGAGCGTCAGCGGCACGATGGAAGACCAGATTCCGGTCAGCCCTACTTTTGGTGAAACCATCGACTCAGGTGATATTGCAAACAGCTTCTTCACTCCGCACCTCGCCTTCAAGACGGCCTTGACCGAAAAACTGGATTTTGCGCTGGTTTACGATCAACCGTTTGGCGCCGATGTCGAATACAATGCCGACTATCCGCTGTCGCAGAACCTCCTGTCTGGATTTCCGGGCGGCAGTACGGATGTTTTGCGTGCGAAGGCGGACACAGACGCGGTCACTGCGCTATTGCGATACAAGCTGGATAACGGCTTCAGCGTCATCGGCGGTGTTCGGGCACAGCGCCTGAAAGCAAGCGTCTCGGTGCCAATCGCCGGTGCGGGCACCCAGCCTTTCCCCTCAGGCGGGTATCGCGTCGAAACAGATGCTGAAATCGACTTTGGCTATGTTGTTGGTGTCGCATGGGAACGCCCGGATATCGCGGCCCGGGTTGCCTTGACTTACAACTCGAAGATCACCCATGACCTGTCGCAGACCGAAGCGAATGATTTCGTCAACGGTTTCATCTTCCCCCCCGGCATTCCGACCGTTGGCCGCACAAGCGCAGACTCAACCTCCGAGGTTGTGACGCCGCAATCGGTCAACCTCGACTTCCAGACCGGGGTCGCGCCGAAAACCCTGCTGTTCGGTTCGGTCCGCTGGGTCGACTGGCCGCAGACGGTTTACGCTCCGCCGGTCTATACCGGCCTGACAGGTATCAATCTGGTTGATTACGAAGAGGCCACCTGGACCTATTCGCTCGGCCTGGGATATCAGTTCTCGGAACAATTCTCGGGTGCGGTCACGCTGGGCTATGAAAGCTCGCAAGGGAACTCTGTGTCCAACCTAGGTCCGACGGACGGATTCTGGAGCATCGGACTTGGTGGCACCTACTCGTTTGAAAAGGCAAAGGTTTCGGGCGGCGTTCGCTATACCGACATCGGTGACGCCACTGCAAACGGTACCGGCCCGGACAACCGCGCCACCTTCACCGGCAACAGCGCCTGGAGCGTTGGTTTCCAGATCACCTACGCTCTGGACTGATACTATCCAAAGACCAACTTAAAAGCCTCGCCCGTCTGGCGGGGCTTTCTCGCATGTTCCGGGTCGATCAATCACTGGCGGGATGCGAGAACAGGCCATGGCTGATCAAAAAAATCTTTCTCCCCGCGCGTGGGCCGAACTGATCCTGCTGGGCGTGATATGGGGCGGATCCTTTCTGGCGATAAGGATCGCATTGGACACAATCCCGTTCGTAACTTCGGTTTTTCACCGGGTCTTCTGGGCGTCGCTTGCGCTCTGGGTCGTTATCTGGCTGCAAAGACAACCAATCCCGCGCGATCCGCGCATCTGGGGGGCATTCTTTGTGATGGGCGTGTTGAACAATGTCCTTCCCATTTCGCTTATGGCTTGGGGGCAGCTTTATGTCGAAGTTGGACTGACCTCGATCCTGAACGCCACTACAGCCATTTTCGGAGTATTACTGGCGGCCATTTTCTTTCGCGATGAACGCCTGAGCAAGACGCGCCTTCTGGGCGTCGCGCTGGGTTTTCTGGGTGTATCGGTCACTATCGGCCTTCGACAGTTTGGAAGCTTCAACCTGAGCAATCTGGGGCAACTGGCCATTCTGTCCGGCACGCTTTCTTATGCCTTCGCCGCTGTTTGGGCGCGCAAGTATCTCAGCGGCCTCTCGCCACAAATCGCCGCCGCGGGGATGCTGACCGCATCGACGATCATCATGCTGCCAGTCACCCTGATGATCGACGGCGTTCCTGCACTTGACCTTCCTGCCTTGACCTGGGTCGCCATCGGCTACTACGCGCTGGTGGCAACCGCCGGGGCCTATCTGCTCTACTACCGCGTCCTGCAACAGGGTGGCAGCGGCAATGTACTGCTGGTGACGTTGATCATCCCGCCGGTCTCGATCCTGCTGGGCGCATTGGTCCGGGATGAGGCCCTGCCCTCGCGCGCCTTCATCGGTTTTGCCATATTGGCGTTGGGACTTTTAATCCTCAGCCAATCCCGCAGACGCGATTGACGCCGCCAACCGCCCGTTTTAGCTAGGGCAAAACAAGGGACGGCGGACGATGATCTATAGCTCAGCGAAAGACTGGCGCGAGGCCGAACGGAAAAAAGTGCTGTTCTTTGGCATGTCCGGGCTGGGTAAGTCCTATGTCTCGAACACCCTCCGCGATGCCGGCGATTGGTTTCACTATTCGATAGATTACCGCATCGGCACCCGGTACATGGGTGAATACATCACCGACAATGCCAAAGCCGAGGCGATGAAGGTTCCCTTCCTGCGCGATCTGCTGCTGTCGGACTCGATCTATATCGGATCGAATATCAGCTTTGAAAACCTGACCCCGGTCTCGGCCTATCTGGGCAAACCCGGCAACCCGGAATTGGGCGGTCTGGAGATATCTGAATACCAGATGCGGCAAGAGCAGTTCCGGCTGGCTGAAATCCATGCCCTTCTGGACACCAAATACTTCATTGAACGCGCCCGGCGTCTGTATCATTACCCGCATTTCATCTGCGATACCGGGGGCTCAATCTGCGAATGGGTCGAACCCGATGATCCGGGCGATCAGATCCTGACCGAACTGTCCCGTCAAACCCTGATGATCTGGATCAAGGGCGACGATGCACATACCGAAGAACTGATCCGCCGTTTTGACAAGGCCCCTAAACCGATGTCCTATCAGGCCGAGTTTCTGGCCCGTGTCTGGGACGATTATCTTGCGCTACAGGGTTGCAGCGGTGATGAAGTCGACCCAGACGCCTTCATCCGCTGGACCTATGCGCAGGCGCTGGCGCATCGGCAACCCCGGTATGAGGCCATGGCGCGCAACTGGGGTGTTACGATCTCGGCCGATGACATCGCCAAGGTGCGCGACAGCAGTGATTTCGATGAGTTGATCGAACGCACCCTTGAGACCCGCCGCAACCCCACCTAAGTTCCAGACTTCTTTCGCAGATTCAACAGCGTGACCTTATGCCTATCAAAATACCCTCAGACCTGCCCGCCTTTGATGTCCTGACCAACGAGGGCGTCATGGTCATGGCCGAGGATCAGGCTGCACGGCAAGACATCCGCCCCTTGCGGATCGGCCTGTTAAATCTGATGCCCAAGAAGATTCAGACGGAAAACCAGTTCGCACGCCTGATCGGCGCAACCCCGTTGCAGATCGAGCTGTCCCTGATCCGTATGACCGAGCACAAGACCAAGAACACGGCCTCTGAACATATGGCCGAGTTTTATCACCCCTTTCAGGAGGTGAAGGATCAGAAATTCGACGGCCTGATCATCACCGGTGCCCCGATTGAGCATCTTGAATTCCCCGATGTGACCTATTGGGACGAAATGCGTGAAGTCTTTGATTGGACCCAGACCAACGTGCATTCGACCTTTGGCGTTTGCTGGGGTGGCATGGCGATGATCAACCATTTCCACGACGTCAGGAAACATATGCTGGACGCCAAGGCCTTTGGCTGCTTCCGGCACCGAAATCTGGCACCTGCTTCGCCGTATTTGCGTGGGTTTTCTGATGATTGCGTCATACCGGTCAGCCGCTGGACCGAAATGCGTCAGCCCGAGATCGACGAAGCGCCGGGCCTGATCACCTTATTGGGCAGCGACGACGTTGGCCCCTGCCTGGTCGAGGACCCCGAGCATCGCGCGCTCTATATCTTCAATCACTTCGAATATGACAGCGATACGCTCAAGCAGGAATATGACCGTGACGTCGCCAACGGCACGCCGATCAACGTACCGATCAACTATTACCCGGACGACGATCCAACTCAGGATCCGCAGAACCGCTGGCGCAGCCATGCACACCTGCTTTATGGAAACTGGATCAACTCCATCTACCAGACAACACCGTTCGATCTGAACAAAATTGGCCAGTAAGCTGCTGATATCCCTGTGTATCCTGGCCGCGGGCGTCGCTGCGGCCACCGCTTGGCGCGGCGCGCAGCGCGAAGCACAGGCCGAAGCCTTGTTCCCGCCCGAGGGACAGATTGTCGATGTCGACGGGGTCTCGGTACATGCAGTCGTCATGGGTGAAGGCCCCGATGTGGTGCTGATCCACGGCTCAAGCGGCAATACCCGCGACATGACGTTTGCACTGGCACCTATACTGGCCGAGAATTTCCGGGTTATCGTGTTCGACCGGCCGGGCCTTGGGTACTCTGACAGCTTTAACCCCGATGGTGAAACCATTGTGGAACAAGCCGAAATCCTTCAGAAAGCGGCGGCTCTGCTCGGGGCGAAAAAGCCCATCGTTGCAGGCCAGAGCTATGGCGGATCAGTCTCGCTGGCATGGGCTGTCACACGGCCCGATAATATCTCGGCGCTTGTTCTGATCGCCCCGGCTGCCATTCCGTGGGAAACGCCGCTTGATGCGTTCAACACCATCGGCGCGACCTCGGCCGGGAATGCGCTGGCCCTGCCCTTGATCGCTGCCTATGTACCTGATTGGTATGTCACCAAGGCTTTGGACAAGGTATTTGCGCCGCAGAAAGCGCCCGAGGGGTATGCCGAACATTTCGGCCCGGGTCTGACCATGCGCCGCGCCTCGATGCATGCAAACGCGAAACAACGCGCCAACCTGCTGGATGAGGTGACCGAACTTCAGCCGCGCTATGGCGAAATCTCTGTCCCGACGGAAATCGTTCACGGCACCGCAGATGATACTGTAGGGCTGGGTTGGCATTCCGAACGGCTGATCGAACAAATCCCGGGCGCGGAACTGATCGAACTGGACGGTATCGGACATATGCCACAAGTCGTTGCCGCCGCCGAGGTCGCCGCCGCCATAAATCGCGCCGCAGAACGCGCGGGTTTGCGTTAGTGCAATCCGTAATCCATAGTAAGATTTGGATTTTATGGCGAGGGCTTACATGACCCGAAAAGATCAGGGCGCAATCGAAAGCTATTTCCGGAATGAAGCACCGAAAGAGGTTCGAGCCGCCATTGAGGATTCCCGCAAGGGCGACATCCTGAACCCAACCTACCCTTATTCTGAAAAGATGAAGGGCAAGGATTATGACGAGCAGATGGATGCGCTGCAGATCGAGCTGGTAAAGATGCAATCCTGGGTCAAGGCAACGGACCAGCGGGTCGCAATCCTGTTCGAAGGTCGTGACGCTGCCGGAAAAGGCGGTACTATCAAGCGGTTCCGCGAAAACCTTAACCCTCGCGGCGCACGTAACGTGGCGCTCAGCAAACCATCGGATGCGGAACGCAGCCAGTGGTATTTTCAGCGCTACATCTCGCACCTGCCATCGGCTGGTGAGGTCGTTTTTTTTGACCGCAGCTGGTACAATCGCGGTGTCGTCGAAAACGTCTTTGGCTTTTGCACCAATGATGAGCGTGAGAGGTTTTTCCGGCAGGTCCTTCCTCTGGAAACCGGTTTCAGGAATGACGGAATCCACATGTTCAAGTTCTGGCTGAATGTCGGACGCGCCGAACAGTTGAACCGGTTCCTCGCCCGCGAGACGGATCCCCTGAAGCAATGGAAACTCAGCCCCATCGATGTGGCCGGTCTCAGCAAGTGGGACGAATACAGCCAGTCCATCGCCGAGACCCTGACCCGCAGCCATTCAGAGAACTGTCCCTGGACGATCATCCGATCGGATGACAAGAAACGGGCACGATTGGCGGCCATTCGCACGGTGCTCGGCGCGCTGGAATATGAGGGGAAGGATACGGACGTTGTTGGCGCACCCGATGACAAAATCAGTGGCGGGCCTGATATCTGGGATGCCTGAACCTGCTGGTTTCGGACGCAACTCATACATATATAAGAAGAAACGTGCCTGAGGCCGGGATGACGAAACGCGGATATCACCACGGAAACCTGAAACAAGCGCTGATCGAAGCGGCCTTATCGCTGATCGAGCAGAAAGGTCCGACCGGGTTCACGCTGTCAGAGGCCGCCAAAACCGCTGGTGTCACGCCGGCCGCCGTCTACCGACATTACGAAGGGCGCGAGGACCTGATCGCCGAGGCCGCGCGCCAAGGATTCGAGATGTTCGCCGACCTGATGCAATTTGCCTATGACAAAGGGCAACCCTCGGCCCTCGCCGCGTTCGAGGCGACAGGCCGTGCCTATCTGGCTTTTGCCCGCAAACATCCCGGGCACTACATCGCAATGTTCGAAAGCGGCATCTCGATCAACCGGACGCCCGAGCTTGCCCTTGCGGCCAACCGCGCCAAAAACGTGCTTGAGAAGGCAGCCAGTGATCTGTCGCAGCATATTCCACCAGAAAAACGCCCACCTGCATCAATGTTCAGCGCACATATCTGGGCGATGAGCCATGGGGTGGTCGAACTTTATGCGCGCAACACCGGCGCGAGCTCTCCGTTTCCGCCCGAGGATCTGCTGGAATCCGGAATCGGCATATATCTACGGGGTCTGGGGTTGGTGGCGCAGGACGACTGAAGGTTCAGAACACCCGGCTGGTTGCGGGTGAGTTCAAACGCGATGTCACGTTGATCAGGTCCATGTGCCCCATGCCCTTGATATCGACCGGCCCGATATCGGTGATCTGGAACTCATCGATCAGCGCATATTTCATCTCTTCTGGCGCCACGATCCGCATTGGATTGGCAAATACCTGCAGGCGTGAGGCGATATTCACTGCAGGCCCGAAAACGTCATAGACGTATTTTTGAATACCCACGACCGAGCCGACAGCAGGCCCCATCCCCAACCCGATACGCGCCTGCCATTTATGCGGATGGCTTTCATTTCGCCGTTCCAGATATCGCAGGAACCGTACCGCACAATGGGCGACTGCGGTGGCATGATCGGGCGTCTCATCCGGCATCCCAGAAACGGCCAGATAAGCATCACCGATGGTCTTGATCCGCTCACAGCCGAACTGTTCGACGATCCGGTCAAAGGCCGTGAAAATATCATTCAACTCGCTCAGCGTGACCGTCGGATCAGTTCTGGCCGCGAAATCGGTGAAGCCCACGAAATCAAGCATCACCACCGACACCTGTTCGAACAATTGCGGTGTGACAACGCCGAAGGTTTTGAATTCTTCGTAGACCGCCTTGGGCATCAGATTCAGCAACAGGCGCTCTACACGCTCTTTCTCACGTTCCAGTTCACGCGTATTCCGCTCGACCATGGTTGAATAGCTGTCGATCATGCTTTCCAACTCGCGGATTTTCGTGATGTTCTGGCATTCCACGACCAGGACCTGTTCCTCAAGCCCGTTGGCAAGCGACACGGTGGTTGCGAATATCAACGTGCGCCGCTTGGGTTTAATCTGCAGCTCGACGGAATAGCGCAAACCGGATTGCTTTACGTCTTCAAGCTCTCTGGGGTCGAGATCGGGCAACAGATCCAAAATCGTCTGCCCTTCTTCCGGCTTTCCAAACCATTCGGCAAACGGGCTGTTGTGAAAAACGAAAGTCAGATCCGACGCGCGCAAAACGGCGACACCTACGCCAATCGCGCGGAGCAGATGCTCATTGATGGCCAGAATGCTCATGCCGCGTTCCGGGTTACGATGATCGCGCGCTTGCCTTCAATCGCGGCCAGCGCCACATTTATGTCCGGCTCGGACATTCCATGCATGGCTAGGGCCTCGCTGAACAGCGTTGCCATCTCGTCAAAGTCCGAATGTGAAATATTCAGATGTCTATGCACCGCCTCGATCCGGTCGTCACTGAACGAGGCCGGCCCCCCTATCAGGGATGAGACAAACTTGGTCTGATGATCAATCAGGCGCGGCAAGTCGATATCATCGAAATAATCTCCGATCTCATCGGATTCCAATGCCATTTCATAGAATGACATCACAACGCGGCTGATGGTTTTGAAGCCACCATACTTTTCATAAATCGACTGACTCACAACACAAAACCGACTGATTAGTGGCAATAACACTATGAGGTTATATCAAATTGACAGTTTTGTTAACTTTTTTGCGCATAAGGCGAAAGAACACCGGCCAAATGGCAGGGCCAGAGGTGTGTTGATTAACAATTATGCCGCGCGATTGGGGAATATGGCGGAGAGACAGGGATTCGAACCCTGGAGACGGTTTCCCGCCTACACACTTTCCAGGCGTGCGCCTTCGACCACTCGGCCACCTCTCCGTGTCGGCGTTATTTGGACCATCGAAACCGGATTTGCAAGGCCCGATTACGGGTGAATTAAAGCTCGTCCCCGTCAGCGGAATCCAGATCGGATTCTGTCAGGTCAACCGGGCCCGTGCTGCGCTCTGCGGGCGTGCTCGACTCTGGTGATCCGACCTCTTCCGCGCCCCCACCAGCCCGCAACACTTCGGCATTGCGCAGCCAGACATCGCGCTGAGCAAAGGGAATTTCGATGCCTTCTTCGACAAAGCGGCGGTTGATCTCGTGGTTCATGTCGGATTTGACTGAAAGCACCCAATTCACATCCCGCAAGATCGCGCGAATTTCGAAGTCCAGCGAATCTGCCCCGAACCCTTGAAACACCACGCTGGGCGCGGGATTCGCCAACACCATTGGATGCGCATTCGCGATCTCACCCAAAATGGTCTCGACCCTGCGGGTATCGGTGCCATAGGCCACACCGACCGGCGCAATCAAACGGCCAATCGTGTTGCCGCGCGTGTAGTTCGTGACCACGCCGCTGATCAGGTCTGAGTTGGGGACGATCACATCCGAGCGGTCAAAGGTCTCGATCCGCGTCGACCGGACCGAGATATCGCGGACATAGCCCATCATACCGTTCACATCGATCCAGTCGCCTTTCGAGATCGGACGTTCGACCAGCAGAATGATGCCCGACACAAAGTTCGACACGATGGTCTGCAGTCCGAAACCGATCCCGACCGACAAGGCACCAGCCACAATCGCAAGCGAGGACAGATCAAAGCCTGCAATCATGATAGCAATCAGCGCAGCCAGGAAGATGCCGACATAGCCGGTGCCTGAAACGATGGCGTTCTGGCCGCCCGGGTCGATATTGGTTTTGGGCAGCAGAGAGTTTCTCAGCCCACTCTGCAGCAGCCGGGTCAGCGTGTAACCAATGGCAAAAACGGCCACAAAAGTCAGGAAGTTGCTGGGCGAGATCGTGACGCCGCCAATGTCAAAGCCCAGTAGCAGGCGCGACCAGGCTTCCAGCAGGTCGGTTTCGCGCGCGCCCCAGTAGATAGCCAGTATCGGCAGCGCCAGAATGGCCAGCGCAAACCCGACCAACACCGAAAACAGGGAATCCCGCGCGGCCTCGCCCTGCCCCGACAGCCATCCATATACCATGCTGAAGAATCGCTGCACGATCACCAGCGCTGCGATAAGAACCAGTGTCTTGATCGCCGGGAACACAATCGCCTCTGCCGCATTGATGTAACCGAACGCCGCCAGTACAGGCGTCGCGATCCCCAGCAGGAACAGCGCACGTCTCAGGAATTCGACCAATTGGCTGAAACCGGCAGCGCGGCGCGGCGTGTCTTGTTCGACAGGGTCAACCTGTCTGACCTGACGCACACGCAGCAACAGCAATGCCGTTGCCAAAACGACCGGGAAACCAACCACAGCCCTTGTTGCATCCGAGATATTTTCGATCTGCTCGAACAACTGCGCCAATTCGTGCAGGATCAGCATGACCGCCAGCAGATCGATATATACTCTGATTTCCCTGATCTTGCCTTCAGACAAACGTTGGAAATTCTGAGCAGCGCCCATCAGATAGATCTGTCTGCCGATCCAATCGAAGTAGAAAATGATCGCGGCCCAGTAGGGTATCTTGTCGAACAAAAGCGTGCCGCGAAGACCCAGCACCCCGGTCAGCATGACCGCTTCGACCAGAGCCCAGACGCCCAGCCAGGGCAGAAATATGCGAAAGAGTGAGACGATGAAGGTCCAGACGCCGCTGCCCTGCCCGCCCAGCGAGCGCAGATACGCGCCGCCCTTCTCGGACCAGTACCGCCCATAAAGCAGCAATACCGCTGCAATCGCGAGCAACGCGAGAATGCCCAGACTGCGTTCATTGATCCGCTCGCGCACCACGTCGGTTTTGAAATTCTTGGTGGTCTCGTTGATAAGGCTGCGGGCAGCTTCCGTGACATCGACCCATGCGGGGGCCCAGTAGACCGGATTGAGCGGCGACGGCCCTCTTTCAAGCAATTCTTTGGTCTGACGATCACGGATGATCCGGTCGATTTCACTGATCAGACCGTTCGCCCGGCTGAACGCCTCTTCCGAGATAATGCGCGGAACCCGCAGACTGTTAAGCTGCGTTTCCAGGTGCTCGCGCAACTGCGCTATATCCTCGGGTTCCGTTTCGCCATCCGCCGGCGGATCACCCAGAGCCTTGATCTGACTTTCCAGCGTCTGAATGCGATCCGTGTTTGCACCACGCGCCTTGTTGAAGTCTTCGCGATAACCGTTGATCTCTGCGCGCAGATTCTCGAGCGCCGCATTCGACGCCCGATTTGCACTGATCACGGACACAGCGCGGTCCGCCGTGCTGATCCATTCCTTATAGTATTCGCTCTGCCGGTCGGTCAGCTGAGCCGAGGCCATCCCGCCCAACCCAAACAGGCACAAGGCGCATAGAATCAGAAACAGGCGGACCTGTCGCACCATCACACGTCCTCGAACACACCTGGTATGCTGCGCGGTGCCTGGGTCATCCAGTCGGGAACGGGCAGTTCCTTTTCGCGCAGGAATTCAGGATTGAACAGTTTCGACTGATAGCGGGTGCCATAATCGCACAGGATCGTCACGATCGTATGTCCCGGCCCCATCTCTTTCGCCAGTCGCACCGCGCCCGCCATGTTGATCGCGGTCGAGCCGCCCATGACCAGCCCCTCTTCGCGCAGCAGATCGAAGATATAGGGCAGCGCTTCGTTGTCGGTGATCTGATAGGAATGATCGGGCGTGAACCCTTCGAGGTTCTTCGTCACCCGCACCTGACCGATACCTTCCGCGATCGAGCCCCCCTCCATCGCGATCTCGCCGGTGGTGTAATAGGAATAAAGCCCCGCGCCCATCGGATCGGCCAGACCGATCTTGACCCCTTTGGGCTGCAGCGCATCAGCGACGCCTGCAAGCGTCCCGCCCGAACCGACGGCGCAGATAAAGCCATCGACCTTGCCGCCCGTCTGCTCCCAAATCTCAGGACCCGTGGTCTCCACATGCGCCTGACGGTTGGCCACATTGTCGAACTGGTTCGCCCAGATCGCGCCATTGGGCTCGGTCTGAGCAAGCTCTTCGGCCAGACGGCGAGAATAATGCACAAAGTTGTTGGGGTTGCGATAAGGCGCGGCGGGCACCTGCACCAGCTGTGCCCCGGCCAGGCGCAGCATGTCCTTTTTCTCTTCCGACTGGGTTTCGGGGATCACGATCACGGTTTTGAAGCCCATCGAGGCCCCGACCAGCGCCAGACCAATCCCGGTATTGCCCGCTGTACCTTCGACAATCGTGCCACCGGGTTTCAGATCGCCGCGCGCAATGGCATCGCGGATGATATAGAGCGCCGCGCGATCCTTGACCGACTGGCCCGGATTCATGAACTCGGCCTTGCCCAGAATCTCGCATCCGGTCTCGTCGCTGATGCGGCGCAGCCGGATCAAAGGTGTTTTACCGACCGCGTCGGCAAGGTCTCGTGCAATGCGCATAGCACCCTCTTTTCACTTGGTATCGCAGAAGATTTACAGGCGCCCCGCCACAACCACAAGCCGCGATAGCTATGCCCGCAGCCGATCACGGTTTCGTGCCAGCCAATGGGCCAGAGTCAAAAGCGGCAGGTCCTTGAAAACATGGGCGTCCACCTGTTCCATAAACGCATCGTAGGGCAGGATTTTGCTGCGGATATCTTCACCTTCGGCGGCGACCCCTGCGCCTTCGACCGTATCCGTCAGATCAGCCAGACCGACATACAGATAAACATACTCGGTTGATGACCCGCTGGAGGAATAGGCGCCTCCGGCACTTTCCAGATGTTTCAGTGTGATCTGCGCCTCTTCCTGCGCTTCCCGGTGGGCCGCTTGTTCCGGTGTCTCACCCGGATCGATCATTCCCGCGACCGGCTCCCACAGCCAGGGGTTCGGGTCGTCGATCATGAAGACCGGTGCACGGAACTGTTCAACCAGCAACACCGTATCGCGGGCGGGATCGTATGGCAGGACGATAACGGCCGCGCCTTGCATCAACCCGTTGCGATGCAGAACCGGCCCCATCGAGCCATTATATTGTCGATGCTGCAGTTCAACCTCATCCATGCCGAAATAGCCGACATAGGGGCGTCTATGCTGATGAACGGTTACGTCCCGCGCCAGATCGCATTGACCTCCGTCGACCCGATGCCGGGCCGCCAATCTTGCCCAAGCCCGCGTGCGTATGGCCGGGAAACTGCGGGCAATAACCGAAGCCTCAACCTGTCCGTAATGTGCCATGACTTCTTCGGCTGCCAGAAGATTGACTGCACCCCAGCGATCAATCCAATCCTGCAATGACCAGGGCTGATCCGGCGTCCACTGACCGGGCTGCGGATGGAACACCTGAGCCACAGCCGTCGAGCCGTCGGCGCGTTCGACCTGTTGGTTGCGCAAATCATAGTCGAACCCGCCCTCGTAGTAGGCCAGCCTTTGCAAGTCCTCGATGCTCAGGTTCTGAACCAGCAGCCCCTTGGCAATACTTCCCTTTTCAGCCGCAATCGTGGGGAAAAACTGGTTTTTCACGCTATATACCGCATGATCGCTCAACGTGGCCGGGGCAATCGTCAGTTCGGCCAGAGGCCGCCCCAGCACCAGTTCAAGCAATGGTATATGGCGCAAGGTGCCGTAGAAAAACAGATCGGACATGGTTCAGGAACTCGGGTATTATCGTAGTGGCTCAGCGCCAGCGGCGCGCGGCGATTTCGGTCAAGATACCGCTGACGACCGAACCGA
This sequence comes from Ruegeria sp. L12, assembly GCF_056531745.1. Lineage (NCBI taxonomy): Bacteria > Pseudomonadati > Pseudomonadota > Alphaproteobacteria > Rhodobacterales > Roseobacteraceae > Ruegeria > Ruegeria sp. L12. Next base: position 252,282 of record NZ_JBQFMH010000002.1, on the reverse strand, counting down.
TCGCAAAGGTCAGAAGTATTTCGGGCACAAGCAATTGCTCACCCATTTCAACTCCCAACTTGAAGATGGCCAGCAGCGCTTCGAACGGACCGCCATAACGCTGGCGCATGGCAAGGGTGAACATTTCGTTCGCCCCCTGAACAAAAAGGCCCCAGAACACCATTGCAGTAACCCCGGTCAGACCGTTGTTGACCGCTGCCGTCCATCCGCGTCCGGCCCGTTTACCCATGACAACCCAGCCACAGACAACACCGAGAAACATGTTCACAAAAGTGAAATAGCCGTAATCCCTGCCTTCTTCGCCGTTGGAGATCACCATCCCCGACACGATGAACGCCACCACCAGCAGACAAAAGGCTGCGACAAGACGTGAGGCTGTAGGCATTCGGTTTTTCCGTCTTCAACTGGGTTTGGCTACAGTGATCTGTGTCACATCACAATTACCGGTGTCAAAGGCTGCGCCACACGCGGTCAAATAATAATTCCACATGCGGCGGAAACGCTCATCAAAGCCCAGTTCGGAAATCTCGTCCCATTTGGAATTGAATGTCTCGTACCAGCGCCGCAGGGTCAGGTCATAGCTTTTGCCGAACTCCTTTGACCGCACCACGCACAACCCCGCTTGGGTGATCTGCTGTTTCAGGATGGTCGGCGCCGGAAGCATCCCGCCCGGAAAGATGTATTTCTGAATGAAATCAACGCCGTTCTTGTAGATATCCCAACGATGATCGGCGACGGTGATGATCTGCAGCGTTGCTTGTGCGCCGGGTTTCAGACGGTCGCGAACCGTGTCGAAATACGCGGGCCAGTATTTCTGGCCAACCGCCTCGAACATCTCGATCGAAGCGATGCCGTCATATTGGCCCTGCTCGTCACGGTAATCCTGCAGCTTGAAGTCAACTAGATCGGATAGTCCTGCTTTTTCAATACGATCTTGCGCAAACTTCAACTGCTCCTGACTGATGGTCAGGCCGGTCACTCGCAGGCCACGCTCTTTTGCGGCGTATTCGGCGAATCCGCCCCAGCCGCAGCCGATTTCCAGAATGTGATCCCCCGGCTTGGCCCCCATTTCATCCACCAGACTGGCATATTTTGCTGTCTGCGCCTTCTCCAGGCTCTCCTGCCCGGTCTCAAAGATCGCGCTGGAATAGGTCATGGTGTCATCCAGCCACATCCCATAGAAGTCGTTCCCCAGATCATAGTGGTACGAGATGTTCTTTTTTGCCTGAGACCGGTGGTTACGGTGCAGCCAGAATCTGAGGCGCTCATAGGCGCGAACCAGAAACTGTCCGGTAAAATCATCATAGACTGTTTCCGTTCCCAGATGCACAAGGTCCATGAAACTGCGCAGATCGGGCGTGCTCCAGTCGCCTTCCAGATACGCGTCCGAGAACCCCAACTCGCCCTCGCGTACCAGACGGGCGAAAACCTCGGGGTCATGAATATCGACATGGGCTACTGGGCCGGGATTTGGCGCATCCGCGCGGAATACGCGACCGTCCGGCAAGGCAATGTCAAGCCGCCCGGACTCCATCCGCTGCAGCATCTTGAAGACCTGTGCGAAATATCTCGGCAGGTTATCCTGCCCCTCTGTGGAAGTCAGAAACATCCGCTCTCCCCTCTGCGGTTGCCGGATAAAGCTAGGGCGGGATTCGGTTTCTGGCAAGTTTTCAGTTCCTTACTGGTTTTTGTAGCACTCATAGAGGCTGAGCGCGCGGGCGCGGCCTGCGACCAATGAGACGACCGGGTCCGGGTAATTATCTTTTGGGGAAAGCCCCCAGGATCGGGGTATCGCATCGAAATAAGACAATGCAGTCGCGGACGGGTTTGCCTGCCCTTCGGCGATCCAACGCTGCAGGTATTCGGCATTTGGATCAAAGCGCTCGCGTTGCGTATCCGGGTTGAAGATCCGAAAATACGGCGTTGCGTCCGGACCCGATCCCGCCACCCATTGCCATCCCATCGCATTCGCCGCCGGGTCCCAGTCGATCAGGCAATCAGCGAACCAGTCCATACCGATTTTCCAATGTGTCGCCAGATGCTTGGTCAGATAACTTGCCACGATCATCCGGGCTCGATTGTGCATCCTGCCGGTCACATACATCTCGCGCAGCCCGGCATCGACCAAAGGCACTCCGGTCCGAGCTTGTTTCCAGGCCTGCACCTCCGGCTTGTCCGGATCGGTGTTCCTGGGAAAGGCATCCCATTCCGGTTTCCAATTGTCGCTCAGCAGATGCGGCCAATGGAACATCAGGTGATAAGCAAACTCGCGCCAGACCAACTGCCGCAAATAAGGCTCGACCCCCGAGACACCCATCTGCGTCGCGTTCTGCACACGATGCCAGATCGTGCGGGGGCTGATTTCCCCCAGTGACAAGTATTCGGACAGGTTTGAGGTGCCTGCTGCGTCCAGTCGATCTCTTTGATCGGGATAGAGGCTGAGGCGATCCAGAAAACCATTCAACTGATCCAAAGCCGCGCCCTCGCCTGCCCGGACATGAGGGTTGAGGATGCGCGCACCGCGCTGCATCTGACGACTGAGCTGCCAGTCGGATAGCCGATCCGAACGCGGCCAGACCTGCGGTGCCGATATCTGTGCGGGGCTTGGCTCGGGCGACGGCACATCTCGACCGAACACCGCCCGCCACATGGGCGTAAAGACCCGAAAGGGCTGACCGGCCTTGGTTGCCACCGTCCACGGTTCGAACAAGAGGTGACCGGGGTACGACAGCGCCTCGATCCCCTGCTCGGTCAGGGTGGATTTGACCTGCTTATCCCGCGCGATTGCTCCGGGATCGTACGCCCGTGTCCAGTAGACCGCTCCCGCTCCGGTTTCGGCCACCAACTGGTGCAGCACGTCCAGAGCGTTTCCCTGACGCAGGATCAGACGGCTGCCATGATTCTCAAGAATTCGGGAAAAAACCTGCAGGCCCTGTTCAAGCCGCCACTTCGGGGCAGCGCCGAGCATCTGTACTTGATCGTCCAGTATGTAGACAGGAATAACAGGCGCGCCGGATTGCGCCGCCGCACTTAGCGCCGGATGATCGCCGAGCCTGAGGTCGCGACGAAACCATAAGATGACTGCTGGCTGTTCAGTTGCCATATCGGACCCGTGTTTTCTCTGAACTACGAGACGGGCCAGATAGTGGATCACAAAACGCGGTCAAGCGCCTCCAAAAGCTGAATAATCTCTTGTCGCGTCGTGTAATGCGTAAAGCTGAGCCGCAGGACGCCCTGATCAGGATCAACCCCCATCGCCTGCAACGGACGTACCGCATAGAAATCGCCGCCACCGGCCATAACGCCATGCTTGGCCAGTTCGGCGGCAACAGGTTCCGCTGCTGTGTTCAACGCCAGAGCAACCGTCGGCGCGCGACGGGCCGCGTCTGACGGGCCGATCAGGCGCAGGGTGTTGCGATCCTTCACCGCATCCAGCAGGGGTTGCAGCAATGCAACTTCATGCGCGCGCATCAGGTCATGCACAAACGCACCGCGCGCCGCAGCACCCGCGTCAGGCCCGCCGTGGTGATCACAAAGCTGATCCAGATAGTCCGCCATGCCCGCGCTGGCCGCAATCTGAGCATGATCAGGTCCAGCCGGGGTGAACCTTTTGTACAGCGTATCCGCGTTGAAATAATGCGCCTGATTAGGCAGCATCTCCCCCAGACTACGCCGGATCACCATGCAGCCCTGATGCGGCCCATAGGTCTTGTAAGCCGAGAACAGATAGATATCCGGCCCCAGATCGCCGACATTTGGCAATCCGTGCGGTGCATAGGATACGCCGTCGACGCAGACAAACGCACCTGCGGCATGGGCAATCGCGGTGATCTCGGTCACCGGATTGATCTCACCCACCACGTTCGAGCAATGCGGAAAACAGACCAGACGCACCCGTTCATCCAGCAGATTTTCTAGATCCTTTGGATCAAGTGAACCGCTTTCGGGATCAATCTGCCATTCGCGAACTTCGATCCCCTCTTCGGCAAGGCGCCGCCACGGGCCTGAATTGGCCTCGTGATCCTGATTGGTCACAACAACCGCGTCGCCGGGCTTCATCCATTGGCGAAACGCCTGCGCCAGAACGTAAGTATTCTGCGTGGTCGACGGCCCAAAGCTCAGCTCATCCGTGTCGACACCGAGTATAGCCGCCAGACGCGCCCGCGCTTCGTCCATCTCTGCTCCGGCCAGTTCGCTGACAGTATAGGGCGCGTAAGGCTGAACCTTGCGCTGGGTGTAGAACCGCGTCAGACGGTCAATGACAGGCTTGCAGGTATAAGACCCGCCCGCGTTCTCAAAGAACGCCTGCCCATTCAGACTGGGCTCGGAAAAAGCCGGGAACTGAGCCCGCACGAAATCTATATCCAACGGCGCCATTGCCGGTCTCTCCCCCTATCTTCCTGATGAACGTCTGCGGCGCAGATCAGCCCTGAACCTTGGTATAGGTCCCCTCGCCCGCCAGAATTCCCCGGAAGCCACCGGGCTCGTCCAGGCCGAAAACGATCAGAGGCAAGTTGTTGTCACGTGCAAGCGCAATGGCCGACGCATCCATGACCCGCAGGCGTTTGGCCAGCACGTCATCATAGGTCACAGTGTCATAGCGCACCGCATCCGCGTGCTCTTTGGGGTCTTTGTCATAGACTCCGTCAACGCCGTTCTTGCCCATGAAAATCGCCTGACAGGCCATTTCATTGGCGCGCAGTGTCGCCGCCGTGTCTGTGGTGAAATAGGGGTTGCCGGTACCGGCGGCAAAGATGCAGACCCGTTTCTTTTCCAAGTGGCGCACAGCGCGACGGCGAATGTAGGGCTCGCACACTTCATCCATGCGAATGGCCGAGATTACTCGGGTGAACACCCCGATCTCTTCCAGTGCCGACTGCATCCCCAAAGCGTTCATCACGGTGGCCAGCATGCCCATGTAATCCGCCGTAGTCCGCTCCATCCCCTGCGCCGAACCGCTGAGGCCCCGGAAGATGTTGCCGCCGCCGATCACCATGCAGATTTCCACACCCAGATCATGTACCGACTTCACTTCTTGCGCGATGCGCTGAACGGTTGGCGGGTGCAGACCGAATCCCTGATCCCCCATAAGCGCCTCGCCCGAGATCTTCAGCATAACGCGGTCATACTTGGTTTTCGAAATGTCGGTGGACGAGGTCAGGCTCATATTGCGCTCCGGGCTGGCACGGGTTTATTTTCCGGCGCAAAATGAAGCAAAAGCTCCGCAGGTTCAATGCGGATAGTAAGGAATGAGGCTTCCGATTATGGCCGACCGATCCGCAGCACAGATTTGGGACCGGCTGCCTCCAATTCCCGACAACAAACCGGTGCTGATCGCCGGACCGACGGCCTCGGGCAAGTCAGCACTTGCCTTGCAGATTGCCGAGACCTTTGGGGGTGTCATCGTCAACGCGGATGCCAGTCAGGTCTATGACTGCTGGCAGGTAATCTCGGCCAGACCATCCGCCGAAGAGGAATCCCGCGCTGCGCACAAACTCTATGGGCATATCGCTTATGATCAGACCTATTCGACTGGTCATTGGCTGCGCGAGGTCATTCCACTGCTGTCTGCCGGGCAACGCCCGATCATCGTTGGCGGGACGGGCCTGTACTTTACGGCCCTGACCCAGGGCATGGCCGAGATCCCCGCGACCCCGACCGATGTCCGGCTGAGTGCGGACCAATTGCCCTTGCCTGATCTGATCGCAGGTGTCGATGCGCAAACGCTGACCAATATCGACACAAACAACCGCGCGCGGGTGCAACGGGCATGGGAGGTGCAGCAAGCCACAGGGCGTAGCCTGCTGTCGTGGCAGGCCGACACACCGCCGCCGGTTCTGAGGATCGAAGACAGCGTTCCAATCGTAATTGATGTTGATAAAGCATGGTTGCTGGACCGGATCGAGCGTCGTTTTGACCAAATGCTGGACACGGGCGCCCTGGATGAGGTTCGGGCGATGCGGGGCCGGTATGACCCGTCACTTCCCGCATTCAAGGCAATCGGCGTACCCGAGCTGATGTCGTATTTGGACGGTGAGATCAGCCTTGAAGAAGCGCGCGAACGCGCCACCATCTCGACCCGACGCTTTGCGAAGCGGCAACGCACATGGTTTCGCGCACGGATGAAAAACTGGAATCGCGTCGATTTCTCAAAATGATACAAAAAATTTCTAAAGAGATTTTAAGCCGGAATTCACATCGGCGAATCCCCTGTGGTCGAATCCGTCCAAACCGGCCTGCAGCAAGGGCGAATGACGGCTCGCCATAACAACAGGCGGATGCCCCACAACCCCTTGTCATGTCGTTTTTGTGCCCCTTATGACGATTTCGAACATTGACGTCACCGGAATTCTGGGGCCGAATAGCGGCATGGGGATGACCAATGTCCAAAACAAATGCCAAGAACCTGCTGTCCGGCACGATCCGGTCTGAGCGGTTCTGATCCTCTTCAACACGTACAAGTTTCACAGGGAGAAACCTTAATGACCAAAGAAACCCTTACCGGAGCACCGGTCCATTGGGCGGCAGAGATGCACGCTCGGGAATACCGCGAAGGCAATCTGAGCCGCCGCGAATTCCTGGCCCGCGTGACCGCGCTGGGTGTGGCGGTACCGGCTGCCTATGGCATGATCGGTCTGCAATCGCCCGCAGCGGCACAAGAACCGCAGCGTGGCGGCACCATCCGCTATCAGATGGAAGTGCGCGCACTCAAAGATCCGCGGACTTATGACTGGACCCAGATCGCAACCTTCACCGCTGGTTGGCTGGAATACCTTGTCGAGTACAACAATGACGGCTCGTTCAAGCCGATGTTGCTGGAAAGCTGGGAAGCCAATGACGACGCCACCGAATACACTCTGAACGTCCGCAAAGGCGTGAAGTGGAACAATGGCGACGATTTCACCGCAGAAGACGTGGCCCGCAACATCGCAGGTTGGTGTGATGCCGGTCTGGAAGGCAACTCGATGGCGTCGCGTATGGCGTCGCTGATCGACGAAGGCACCCAGCAAGCGGCAGACGGTGCGATCACGGTTGTTGATTCACACACCGTGAAACTGAAGTGCAATGCACCGGACATCACCATCATTCCGGGCATGGCCGACTATCCGGGCGCAATCGTCCACAGCAGTTTTGATGCGAACGACATGTTGTCGAACCCGGTTGGCACCGGCTTCATGATCCCCGAAAGCCACGAGGTTGGGGTCAAAGGCGTGCTGGTCCGCAACGAAGGTTTCGACTGGTGGGGCTATGAGGCCGGTAAAGGCGGCTATATCGACCGGATCGAGTTCATCGACTACGGTACCGACCCTGCTGCGTTCCTGGCGGCCTATGAGGCCGAAGAGATCGACATGAACTGGGAGTCGGTTGGCGAATTCGTCGACATCTTCGACGGCATCGGACTTGTCCGCTCGGAAATCCCGTCGGGCTTTACCATTGTTATTCGTCCGAACCAGCTGGCCGAGGACGAGAACGGCAACAAGATCTATGGCGACAAACGCGTGCGTCAGGCTCTGGCCATGGCGGTGGACAACGAAGTGTGTCTGGAACTGGGTATGTCAGGCTACGGCATTCCGGCCGACAACTGCCATGTTGGTCCCATGCACCCCGAGCATGACTCGGCCGTGACCCGTATTCCGTATGATCCGGCAGGCGCCAAGGCGCTGATGGACGAAGCGGGCATGGGCGATTTTGAACACGAAGTACAGTCGATCGACGATGACTGGCGCCGCAACACCACTGCCGCTGTTGTCGCTCAGCTGAACGATGCGGGCATCAAGGCCAAGCATACGGTTCTGCCGGGCTCGACTTTCTGGAACGACTGGACCAAGTACCCCTATTCGTCGACCAACTGGAACCACCGCCCGCTGGGCACTCAGGTTCTGGCGCTGGCCTATAAATCGGGTGTTGCCTGGAACGAATCCGGTTTCGCCAATGAAGAGTTCGACAAGCTTCTGGCCGAGGCGAACTCGATCGCGGATGTGGATCAGCGCCGCGAGGTGATGGCCAAGCTGCAGGCGATCATGATCGATGAAGGCGTGATCATCCAGCCGTACTGGCGGACTGCGATGCGTCACCACCGCGACAATATGGTGGGCGTCGAAAAGCACATCGCTGACCTGCCGCAGCTTTATAAGTTCGGCCTCACGTCCTGAGCCAAACAAACAAAGGCCGCGCCGCTCTGGCGCGGCCTTTTCGTCCTAAATGCGGCGACCAAAAATAACAGCGATGCGTGAAACCATATGAAAATCACGCTGGCCGACCAACAGGGGCTAATATGGGACTTTTCATTCTAAGGCGCGTCGGCATCATGCTTTTGACAGCATTATGTCTGACATTCCTGGTCTTCTTCCTGACCAATCTCTATCCGAACCTGGAAAAGCTTGCGAAAACGCAGGGCAATTTCCGGATGTCGGATGAGCAGGTCGAGAGCTATCTGGAGAAAAACGGCTACCTCCAGTCGACGCCGATCAAATATGGCGAATGGCTGGGTGTCCTGCCCTCGTTCCGGTACACGAATGAGGACGGCACGGTTCAGGGCAGATGCATTCTGCCAGGTAAAACCGCCGAAGAGTCTCCGAATTTCTGCGGTATCCTGCAGGGGTACTGGGGGTATTCGACTGTCTTCAAGGAAGAGGTCTCAACCGTTGTTGGCAACCGGCTGGCCCTGACCGGGCGGCTGATGTTCTGGGTGATGCTGCTGATGGTCCCATCCGCGCTGATTCTGGGAATTCTGGCGGGAATGAAAGAAGGATCGGCCACTGACCGGACACTTTCGACCTTTGCCATCACGACGACAGCAACACCGGAATACGTGTCGGGCGTTATCTTTATCGCCATCTTCACCTCTTCTGCCGTCGGTTTGAAATGGTTCAAGGGCACCGCCACGCAAGCGATGGAGAACCCGACGTTCGAGAATTTCTTCTTACCGGTATTGACCATCGCGCTTTACGGAATGGGCTATATCGCCCGAATGACCCGCGCCTCGATGACCGAGGTGATGACGGCACAATACATCCGGACCGCCCGCCTGAAAGGTGTGTCCTTTCCGAACATCGTCATGAAACACGCATTGCGCAACGCGCTGATTGCGCCCTTCACCGTCATCATGCTGCAGTTCCCCTGGCTGCTGAACGGCGTGGTGATTGTCGAGACCCTGTTCAACTACAAGGGCTTTGGCTGGGCGCTGGTTCAGGCGGCGGGCAACAACGACATCCAGCTGTTGCTGGCGATTTCGGTCGTGTCGGTCTTTGTTGTGCTGGTGACGCAGCTGATATCGGATATCGGCTATGTCTACCTCAACCCGCGCATTCGCATTTCATAAGGAGGGTCAGATCATGGAACCACTTACCTGGACCGGCTCTATCGCCTTCCTGAACCCGCTATTTGCACTGGCGCTATCGCTGATGGCTTTGTCCATTGTCGTCTGGATGCTGGCCAGCATCGTGCTGCCCGAAGACCAGATGACGGTGAACCCGGATGGCACGTTAAGCTCAAGCTCGGGCTTGCGGACGATGATACAGGCCGCGCTCCGCTATAGCTTCCTGGCCAGTGTCGGGATCGCGGTTGCCTATATCGTACTGGGCATCCTGATGGGCACCAGCGCCGGGATAATCGGAGCCATCTCCCAGCAGTTTTTGCCTGTCTGGGTGTCGCTGATCATCCTTTATACCATGTCGATCGCGTTCAAACGCAAGCTGGGCCTCTATGGCAAACTGTATGACAGCCCCATCGGCATGATTGGCTTTGGCCTTGTGATGTTCTGGGTCTTTACCGGCATCTTCGGCGCCATGGACCTGATCGTGACGCATGACCCGCTGTCCCAGATCTCGGGCATGAAGAACAAGGTGCCGGGTACACCACTGCCCAATCTGGAAGAAGGGCAGTACGCCTGGTATCTGCTGGGCGGTGACAACCTGGCCCGCGACGTGTTCAGCCGTATGGTCAAAGGGGCATGGATCGTTGTTCAGATCGCCCCACTGGCCACGATGTTCGCCTTCATGGTTGGCATCACGCTGGGCCTGCCTGCCGGTTACTATGGCGGTCGGCTGGATACGCTGCTGTCGTTCCTGGCGAACCTGATCCTGGCCTTCCCGGTGATCCTGCTGTTCTATCTGCTGGTCACGCCCGAAATCGTTGCGACCGGTGTGCCGAACTATATGGCGGCGATCCTGTTCGTGTTCCCGATCATCTTCCTCGCTGTTCTGTTGAACTCGCGCTACTACACGCGACCGAACTTCCGGACGCCGCTGCTGATCGGAGTACTGGGCGTTGCGGGCTGGCTCTACCTGTCTCTGATCTCGACCGATGGCTATGTCATCAACACTGACAGCTACAGCATCTGGGGCCTACCGACCTATCTGGATCTGTTCGACATACCGGGCGGTATTCTGGTGGTCTTTGTCTCGGTGGTCTTCGTGAACTCGCCCACGGTGTTCCGCATCGTGCGAGGGCTGGCGCTGGACATCAAAACCCGCGACTACGTGGCTGCGGCCCAGACCCGGGGTGAAGGCCCATGGTATATCATGCTGTGGGAGATCCTGCCCAACGCACGCGGCCCGCTGATCGTCGATTTCTGTCTGCGCATTGGCTATACCACCATCCTGCTGGGAACCCTTGGTTTCTTCGGGCTGGGCCTGCCGCCGGAAAGCCCGGATTGGGGGTCAACGATCAACGAGGGGCGCAAGCTGCTGTCGATCTATCTGCACCCTGCCCTGCCGCCCGCGCTGGCCCTGCTGTCGCTGGTTCTGGGTCTGAACCTGCTGGCAGACGGTCTGCGCGAAGAAAGTCTGAAGGACTGATTGAGATCGAGGCTGGGGGCTCTGCCCCCAGACCCCCGGGATATTTTTAGCCAGATGAAGGGGATCCCCCGGACTCTCGCGAGGAGTAACAAGATGAATAAACTGGCGGATTATGACGGGCCAATTCTGGAGATCGACAAGCTTTCGATTTCGTTTTTCACGCGTCTGAGGGAAATTCCGGCGGTGATGGATTTTTCCGTCAGCGTGCAGCCGGGCGAGGCTGTGGGGCTGGTCGGTGAATCCGGCTGTGGCAAATCCACCGTGGCGCTGGGTGTGATGCAGGACTTGGGTAAGAATGGTCGCATCGTGGGCGGTACCATCAAGTTCAAGGGCCGCGATCTGAGCGAGATGACCACCGAAGAACTGCGTGACATTCGCGGCAATGAAATCGCAATGATCTATCAGGAACCGATGGCCTCTTTGAATCCGGCGATGAAGATCGGCAAGCAACTGATGGAAGTTCCGATGATCCACGAAGGGGTCAGCGCCGAAGAGGCCTATTCGCGCGCGCTGGAAGTGGTGACCGATGTGCGCCTGCCCGACCCCGAGCGGATGCTGAATTCCTTCCCGCACCAGTTGTCGGGTGGTCAGCAGCAACGTATCGTGATCGCGATGGCCTTGATGTCGAAACCTGCGTTGTTGATCCTGGATGAGCCGACGACCGCGCTGGATGTGACGGTTGAGGCCGCCGTGGTCGAACTGGTCAAGGATCTGGGCAAGAAATACGGCACCTCGATGCTGTTTATCTCGCACAACCTTGGTCTGGTTCTGGAGACCTGCGACCGGCTGTGCGTGATGTATTCGGGTGAAGCGGTCGAGCGCGGCTCGATCAAAGATGTATTCGACGAGATGCAGCACCCCTATACGCAGGCGTTGTTCCGGTCGATCCCGCTGCCGGGCGCCGACAAGAACTCGCGTCCGCTGGTGGCGATTCCGGGGAACTTTCCGCTGCCGCACGAACGTCCGCCGGGCTGCAACTTCGGCCCGCGCTGCGACTATTTCGAAGAGGGTCGCTGCGACGCCAAGGATATCCTGATGGAAGCGGTGCCCGGCAATGACCGGCACCACACGCGCTGCCTGAAGTTCCAGGAGATCGACTGGAATGCTCCGATCACGGTGGGTGAGCAGAAAGAGAAGGCCGAGATCGGCCGGACGGTTCTGAAGATGGACAACCTTAAAAAATACTATGAGGTAGCGGCAAACGCCCTGTTCGGTGGTGGTGAGAAGAAGGTTGTGAAGGCCAATGAGACGCTGAGTTTCGAGGCGCACGAATCCGAGACGCTGGCCATTGTGGGTGAATCCGGATGCGGCAAATCCACTTTCGCCAAAGTGCTGATGGGGCTGGAAACGGCCACCGACGGGCAGATTCTGCTGGACAATCGCAATATCGAAGACGTGCCCATCGAAGAGCGCGATGCCAAGACCGTGGGCGAAGTACAGATGGTGTTCCAGAACCCGTTCGACACGCTGAACCCATCGATGACGGTAGGCCGTCAGATCATCCGGGCACTGGAAATCTTCGGCGTCGGCAACTCAGAAGCCGATCGCAAGAAGCGGATGCTGGAATTGCTGGATCTGGTGAAACTGCCCCGCGCCTTTGCCGACCGGATGCCACGTCAGCTGTCGGGTGGTCAAAAGCAACGGGTGGGCATCGCCCGGGCCTTTGCCGGTGACGCGCGGATTGTAGTGGCGGACGAGCCGGTCTCGGCACTGGACGTATCGGTGCAGGCGGCGGTGACCGATCTGCTGATGGAAATCCAGCGCGAACAGAAGACCACGCTGCTGTTCATCAGCCACGACTTGTCCATTGTGCGCTATCTCAGCGACCGGGTCATGGTGATGTATCTGGGTCATGTGGTCGAATTGGGCACCACCGATCAGGTCTTTGCCCCGCCCTATCACCCCTATACCGAAGCGCTATTGAGCGCGGTTCCCATCGCCGATACGTCCATCGAGAAACAGCATATCGTGCTGGAAGGCGACATCCCCTCGGCCATGAACCCGCCGCCGGGCTGCCCGTTCCAGACCCGCTGCCGGTGGAAATCCGAAGTGCCGGACGGACGCTGTGAATCCCATGTGCCGCCGGTTCAGACGCTGGCGGACGGCCATCAGGTCAAATGCCATCTGGCGGAAGACATACTGGCGCGCATGGAACCGGTCATCAAAGTCGCGGCGGAATAGATCGCGGGAACTCTAAAAGAAATGGCCGGTGCTGAACCGGCCTTATTTCATGGGATTAACCGCCCCAGATCACCTTCACGTAATTCTGGGTCTCTTTATACGGTGGGATACCGCCATGCTTCTCAACCGCTTTTGGCCCGGCGTTATAAGCCGCCAGCGCCAGACGCCAGGATTTGAACTTGCGGTATTGCCACGACAGATACCGCGCCCCGCCTTCGAGGTTCTGGATCGGATCATGCGGGTTTACACCTAGCAGCCGCGCCGTCTGTGGCATCAACTGCGCCAAACCCAACGCTCCCTTGTGTGATTTGGCGTGCGGATTCCAGCCGCTTTCCTGCTGTACCAGTCGCAAAAACAGGTCCTCTGGCACATTGTGCTGGCGCGCAGCTTTACGCGCATGTTCCAGATATTGCCCCCGGTAGTTACCGGTATAACGTTTCGAGAATTTCCCACGCTCAGTCTTTGGCTTGAGCCGTTCCGAGCCGCGATATTGCGACGCCGCGCGGTTATCCAGAACCTTCGATTGCTTGAGGAAGATATCCTTGCGGTTCTTGGAGGATAACGTCTGCGCCTGTGTCACCGAAGCCACCAGGCAAAGACTTAAGATCGAAAGACCACCAACCAGAAAACGCATTAAAGCCAATCCTGCACGCTCAATAACCAGACGGATTATAGATAAATCAGTCAGAAATGAAAGCTTGGTAAAGATCACCCTAACATTTTCCAACTCAATGTTGCCTCATCAATCATGTTTTAACCAAGACCCAGCCCGTATAGGGTCGGCAACAGCATAGCGTGCCCAGATTCGGGCGCGATCCACCAAAACAAAAACGAGGGAATATATGGCGGGTTCAGTCAACAAGGTGATTTTGGTCGGCAATCTGGGGCGCGATCCGGAGGTGAGGACATTTCAGAATGGCGGCAAGGTGTGTAACCTGCGCATCGCCACCTCGGAAACCTGGAAAGACCGCAACACTGGTGAGCGCCGCGAACGTACCGAATGGCACTCGGTCGCGATCTTCAACGAAGGCCTTGTCCGGGTAGCCGAGCAATACCTGCGCAAAGGCTCGAAAATCTATGTCGAGGGTCAGTTGCAGACGCGTAAATGGCAGGACCAGTCCGGCCAGGACCGCTATTCGACCGAGGTTGTGCTGCAGGGGTTCGGCTCGACCCTGGTAATGCTGGATGCCCGCGGTGAAGGCGGTGGCGGCGGCGGAGGCTATGGTGGTGGTCAAGCCGGTGGTGGTTATGGCGACCCCTATGGTGGCCAATCCAGCGCCCCTGCCCCCGCATCCGGCGGAATCGACGACGACGAGATTCCGTTCTAAACCCAAACGGAGATACAACATGGCATGGTCCTTCTCACTCGGCCGATTGCTCGGTTCGGAACTGAGGGTCCATGTCACCTTCTTCCTTTTGCTGGCATGGGTTGGTTTCGCCGCCTATTCCCGCGGCGGCTGGCCTGCTGCTATCGACAATCTTCTGTTCGTTCTGGCGCTGTTTGCCTGTGTCGTCGCGCATGAGTTCGGCCATGCCCTGATGGCGCGGCGCTATGGCATTCGTACCCCTGACATCACGCTGTTGCCCATCGGCGGGCTGGCCCGGTTGGAACGCATGCCGGAAATGCCGATGCAAGAGGTCTGGGTTGCTCTGGCCGGCCCTGCGGTGAATGTGGTGATCTGGGCCATACTGGTGGTGCTTGGCGCGGGAACACAGCTCGAGACCTTTGCCCAGATTGAATCGACACATTCGGATTTGCTGACCCGGCTGGCCTATGTGAACCTGCTGCTGGCTGCCTTTAATATGATCCCGGCCTTTCCGATGGACGGTGGGCGTGTGTTCCGTGCCCTGCTGTGCCTGAAGATGGATCGGGTCAAGGCGACTCACTATGCTGCGGTCGCCGGGCAGATGGTGGCAGTCGGGCTTGGCTTCCTCGGGCTGACCTCTGCCAATCCGATATTGGTTCTGATCGCGATCTTTGTCTTTGTCGCGGCCAATGCCGAAAGTCAGGATGTCGCCATGCGCTCGGTCGCGCGACGGGTGCAGGCGCGCGACGCGATGATCACCGAATTCCACGCACTCTCGCCCGAGGACACGCTGGCCACCGCAGCGCAAGCCGTCATCCACACCACGCAGCACGAGTTTCCGGTGCTGGATCACGAGGGCGAATTGCTGGGCTTTGTCACCCGCAATCATCTGTTTGCTGCCCTTGCGGGCAATCACCCACGATCGGAACCTGCGGTGTCGATTATGGAGACCAGCATTCCGCAGGTTTCACTGACCAGCAGTCTGAACAAAGTGCTCGAAGGGTTGCACTCGGGCGCTCCAGCCATCGCGGTCTGCACCAAGGCCGGTAAGATGGTCGGATATATCACCCGCGAGAATATCGGCGAACTGATGGTGATTCAGGGGCGCTGAGCGCCCGGGTCAGCACATCTCCAGCGCGTCTTCGAGCACCGATATCACCGCATCCCTCGGGACATCCGATGTGACAAAGGCCTGCCCAATGCCGCGTGCCAGAATGAATCGCAACTGACCGTCGAGCACCTTTTTATCCTGCGCCATCAGATCGACCAGAGCCCCGGCACCCGGCAAATCTCCGGGAATGTCGGCCAAATCGGTTTTCATCCCCATCGCGCGCAGATGTGCCCGCACGCGGCTTGGATCTTCCTGCGAACACAGGCCCAGCCTCGCAGACAGTTCAAACGCCAATGCGCAGCCGATGGCCACGCCTTCACCATGCAGTAGACGGTCGGAATATCCAGTTGCCGCTTCCAGTGCGTGGCAGAAGGTATGGCCCAGATTCAGCAGGGCGCGATCCCCCTGTTCGGTCTCATCTCGCGAAACGACATCGGCCTTCATCTGAACCGCCCTGGTCACGGCCTCAACACGCGCCGCCATGTCGCCGGAAGACAGGCTTGGACCGTTACGTTCGAGCCATTCGAAGAATTCGGCATCCCCCAGCAGGCCGTATTTCACCACTTCGCCATATCCGGCCAGAAAATCGCGCGCGGTCAGTGTCCCCAACACGGCCGTATCGGCCAGCACAAGCGAGGGCTGGTGGAACGCCCCGATCAGGTTCTTGCCTTGGGGCGCATTGATTCCGGTTTTGCCCCCGACCGAACTGTCGACCTGCGCCAGCAGAGAGGTCGGGATTTGAACGAACCGCACACCGCGCCGCATCACAGCAGCTGCAAAACCCGCGAGATCGCCGATCACGCCGCCGCCAAAGGCGACAACGACATCACGGCGCTCGACCTTCTCGGCCAGCAACCATTCAACCGCACGTTCGAAATGCGGCCAGCTTTTGGTGGCCTCTCCGGCAGGAAGCGCCAGCGATGTCATCTCGATGCCAGATGTGGCAAGACCGTCGCGCAACGCGTCCAGATGCAGATCCGCGACTGTCTCATCCGTCAGCACCGCAACGCGCGGGCGCGGCAGCAACGGGGCGATGCGCGCACCGGCCTGCGCCAGAAGGTTCGGACCGATCTCAACGTCATAGGAACGCTCGGCCAAGTCTACATGTACGGTCTGATGCATTAATTCCGTTCCAAAACATCCGGGCGCGTCTCAAGCGCTGTGATAACCCGGCCCACCATATCCTCGATCGCGGTTTCGCCGTCCGAATCGGCGACCAGATCGGCCTGTTCATAGACGGGCACACGCGCGTAATACAAATCGCGCAATGTCGCATAGGGATCAGCGGTGCGCAGCAAGGGCCGAGTGTCCTTGTGCTTGACCCGGTTCCACAGCACGTTCAGATCGGCCCGCAACCAGACCGAGACCCCGCGGTCCGAGATCATCTGGCGATTACCTGCAGCCAGAAACGCCCCGCCTCCGGTCGACAGAATGCCCTTTTCCTTCTCGTCCAGCAGCCGCCCGATGACCTGAGTTTCCTTACCGCGGAAGAATGCCTCACCATCGCGGGCAAAAATTTCCGGGATCGTCAAGTTGGCCGCCGATTCGATCTCGGCATCGCTATCCAGAAACGGAACACCCAGCCGCGCGGCCAGCGCACGCCCCACGGCGGTCTTTCCTGCGCCCATCATTCCGACCAAAACAACGGTTTTGTACAATCGAAACCGTTCGGCGGTGCCGGGGCGCGACGCGTTATGCTTAATTTCGCTCATTTCATCGTGAATGACGTGATCTTGGAAAAAATGCCAGTTATAACTTGGGCAAAACCAAAATTTGAGGCAGCCTTCACCCATGGGTCGTTTGATCAAGTTCCTGATTTACCTTATTTGCCTGTGTTTCATCGGGCTGGTTGGGTATGCCTATGTCGGGCCATTCTTTGGCGCAGACTTCTCTGCGCCTCAAAGCGAAATCCGCGAACCGGTCACACTGAATGCCGACTAGAGCGACCTTGCTGGCGCTTTTTCTGGCCGGCTCAGCGCAGGCACAAACTGCGGAACCCTTATCGGCCATCGACTGGCTGACCGATCCGCCAGAGAATCTGCCGGGCACCGTGTTGCTGGAACCTCCGGTCACACAGACCGGGCTGCAACCCGACGTGCAGGTAACACCGCTTGAGGCGCTGTCGCCCCCATTGGGTCTGGTGGCCTCCTCGGTCACCGGGTTGCCGGTGGATTTGTGGCAAGGCAGTGCGCCCGAACGGCTTGCGGACCTGATTGCCCATGTTCCGGTCAGGGCCAATCCCGCAATGCAGCGTCTGCTGTTCACGTTGTTGCTGACCGAGGCACGCCCGCCCGCAGGCGCACAAACGCAGGATGTTTTGCTGAATGCGCGGCTGGATCGCCTGATGCAACTGGGCGCATCGGACCCGGTCCAATCGCTGGTGCAACTGGCCGGGCCAACCGACACGCAGGACCGGTTCAAACGCTGGTTCGATGCCACCTTGCTGACCGGAGATGAAGATCGCAGTTGCACCGCGCTGATCGCGCAGCCGCATCTGTCACGGGACTATGCCGCACAGATTTTCTGCAAAGCGCGGCGCGGAGACTGGGCCTCGGCCGCATTGACGATTGAGGCCGCGCACGCGCTTCACGTCCTGCCCGATGATGAGCTTGCCCTGCTCGACCGCTTTCTCAGCCCCGAACTGTTTGAAGGTGCCGAATATCTGCCGCAGCCGGAAAACCCCGATCCGCTGACCTTTCGCCTGTTCGAAGCCATTGGGGAGCGCCTGCCCACCGCCTCGCTGCCCCGGGCTTTTGCCAATGCCGATCTGCGGGACGTCGCCGGTTGGAAGGCTCAGATCGAGGCTGCCGAGCGTCTGACCCGGATCGGGGCGCTGACTCCGAACCAGTTGCTGGGTCTCTATACCGAACGTTCGCCTGCCGCCTCGGGCGCAGTTTGGGACCGTGTTGCCGCAATCCAGCGGTTCGAGACCGCGCTGAACACCGGGAACCTTGAAGCGATAGCAAAAACGCTGACCGCCGCGTGGTCGCAGATGCAAACCGTCGGCCTAGAGGTCGCGTTTGCCGAATTGTTTGCGCCGCGTCTTGCCCCCCTGACACTGTCGAACCCATCTGCCGAAAATCTGCGGTGGCGGGTTTTGTTGCTGTCCGAACTCTATGAAGAGGCCGCGCAATACGTGCCGGAGGGCGTTGAAGCCAACGCCTTTCTCGCCGCCCTTGCCGTGGGTGATCCGGGGCGCGCCGAGGCCCCCACTCCGCTGGCGGACGCAATTTCGGAAGGGTTCGCTTGGTCGGCCCCGATCCCGTCGGATATCGATGCGCTGCTGAGCAACGATCAGCTGGGTGAGGCCATTCTGGAAACCATGCAACTGTTCGCCCATGGCGCGCGCGGCAATCTGGTGGACCTGACCGCCGCAATCGCCGCCTTCCGCCGCGTGGGTCTTGAAGATACCGCCCGCCGGGCAGCATTGCAGTTGATGATCCTCAACGGGGCCTGACCATGGCCGCGCCCGCCTCACAGGAATTGTGGATATCCACCTTTCTCGAAGCGCAAGCAGCCGAGCTTGGGGCGGCGACCAACACGCTGCTGGCATACGGGCGCGACCTGAAGGATTTTTCCGCCTGGCTTGAACGCCGCAAGGCCAGCTTTGCGGAGGCAGACCGGGACCGGATCGAAGGCTATCTGATCGATTGCGACGCACAAGGATTGTCCCGCTCGACGCGGGCGCGACGATTGTCGGCTATCAAGCAGCTCTATCGCTTTGCGTTCGAGGAGGGCTGGCGCGAGACCAACCCGGCGATCCAGATCAAAGGTC
This sequence comes from Ruegeria sp. L12, assembly GCF_056531745.1. NCBI lineage: Bacteria > Pseudomonadati > Pseudomonadota > Alphaproteobacteria > Rhodobacterales > Roseobacteraceae > Ruegeria > Ruegeria sp. L12. The sequence continues at coordinate 233,109 of NZ_JBQFMH010000002.1, read as the reverse complement.
CGGGCCGCGCCAAACGCCTGCCCAAAACGCTGGACGTGGCCGAGGTTGACCGGCTTCTGGCGGCGGCACGCCGAACCGGCCGGACGCAAGCCGACAAGGTACGCAACACCTGCCTGATGGAACTGCTCTATGCTACGGGTATGCGCGTGACCGAACTGGTCTCGCTGCCGGTTTCTTCGGCCCGTGGCGACCCGCGTATGCTGCTGGTGCTTGGCAAGGGCGGGAAAGAGCGGATGGTGCCCCTGTCCCCCGACGCCCGCGATGCGCTGGCCGCTTGGTTGACAGAGCGCGACGAAGCCGAAGAGCAATCTGTTGCCAAAGGTGGCCAGACCTCGCGCTTCCTGTTCCCCTCACGCGGGAAATCCGGTCATCTGACCCGGCATATGTTCTTTCTGCTGATCAAGGATCTGGCGGTCGAGGGCGGCGTTTCGCCTGAAAAAGTCACCCCACACACCCTGCGCCACGCCTTTGCAACGCATCTGCTGGCCAACGGTGCCGATCTGCGCTCGATCCAGACGCTGCTGGGCCATGCGGATGTGGCAACGACCGAGATTTACACTCACGTGCTGGACGAACGCCTGTCGGAACTGGTGCTGGAACACCATCCATTGGCGAAAGACGACAAGGGCGATCAGGACTAACCCCTTGATCGTACGGGGCTGCACCCCCATAACCAATGCAGCAACAAACATATTCAAGGACCGATGGAACCCACCTCTTCTCTGCTTGATGGCGCCTTCTGGATCACCACAGGCTCTATTCTTCTTCTGCTCGTGCTGTCGGGCTTCTTCTCTGGCTCGGAAACAGCGCTGACAGCGTCCTCGCGCGGCAAGCTGAGGGCACAGGCAGACAAGGGATCGAAGGGGGCGCAGAAGGCGCTTGATATCACCGACGATAATGAACGTCTGATCGGCTCGGTCCTGCTGGGCAACAATCTTGTGAACATTCTGGCGGCCTCGCTGGCCACCGCCCTTTTCACCCGGCTGTTCGGCGAAAGCGGCGTTGCGCTGGCTACACTGGTGATGACCCTTCTGGTTCTGATCTTCGCCGAGGTGCTGCCCAAGACCTATGCCATCACCAATGCCGAAAAAGCCGCGGCACTGGTCGCGCCGGTCATCAGTATCGTGGTCACAGTATTCTCACCAATGGTGGCTGCGGTACGGCTGCTGGTGCGTGGCGTCCTGCGCCTGTTCGGCGTAAAGATCGACCCGGACAGCCACATTCTGGCTGTGCGCGAGGAAATCGCCGGCGCCCTGCAGCTGGGCCATTCCGAGGGAGTGGTCGAAAAGGAAGACCGAGACCGTATTCTGGGCGCGCTGGACCTTGGCGACCGCGCGGTGGAAGAAATCATGCTCCACCGCTCGAATATCGAGATGATCGACGCGGATGCCGAGCCCGAAATGATCCTGCAACAATGCCTGGAAAGCCCCCATACCCGCCTGCCCGTGTTTCGGGATGAACAGGAAAACATCGTCGGCGTCGTCCATGCCAAAGACCTGTTTCGCGCAATGTACGCCCAGGTCGGCGGCGCGGATGGCGATACCGAAAGGCTGAAGAATTTCGACATCGCGAAAGTGGCCAACGATCCTTACTTCGTGCCCGAGACCACCACTCTGGACGACCAGATGCGCGAGTTTCTTCGGATGCACAGCCATTTTGCACTGGTTGTCGACGAATACGGATCGCTGCGCGGGCTGATCACGCTCGAGGATATTCTGGAAGAGATCGTGGGCGAGATCGCTGACGAGTTCGATATCGACGAAGAGGTGCCCGTCACCCGAACCGACGATGGCCAATATCTGGTCGAAGGCGCGATGACCATCCGCGACGCCAACCGCGCGCTCGACTGGTCACTGCCGGATGAAGAGGCCAACACGCTGGCCGGTCTGGTGATCCACGAAGCTCAGATGATCCCTATCGTCGGTCAGGTGTTCTCGTTTCACGGCTTCCGGTTCGAGGTGACCGCGCGCGAGGGGAACCGGATTACCGGGCTGAAAGTGCGCCCTCTGTAACGTATGCAATTTGTTTTCGGTATTAACCCGAGCGCTGCTAGGGTGCCTGTCATCGAAAATACCAATGAATTGCAGGACAAATACATTATGCCCAGCCTCAAGAAGAAATTGCAGGACACACAAGATCGACTCAGCTCGGTGGTGTGCACGATACCATCGGCAACCGTTACTCAGGCGTTGGCAGCCTGCGGGGTCGATTCACTGATCATAGACCTTGAGCATGGTGCGGTCGATTATGCCTCGGCCCACGCGATGATCGCCGCAACCGCGGGAACAAACTGTGCGCCGTTGGTGCGTGTTGCGCAAAACCAGCCGGCAGATGTTAAGCGTGCTCTGGATCTGGGCGCAGAAGGTATTGTTTTCCCGCTTATCCGAACCGTGGAAGATACCCGGAGCGCCGTCGAAAGCCTGCGTTATCCTCCCGATGGCACCCGTGGTTTCGGGCCCTTTCTTGCGCAATCGCGTTGGGGGGAAACGCTTGCCACCTATCCCGGCGCTGTTGGACCGGAACTGATCTGCTGCATACTGGTCGAGACAGCAGAAGCCATTGAAAACATTGACGCGATTTGCGCTGCACCTGGTGTCGATCTGTTGATCATCGCACAGTTCGACCTGAGCACAGAACTGGGTGTGATGGGCCAATTCGATCACCCGGACTTTGTTTCAGCTGTTCAGAAGGTGGAAAAAGCTGCCTTCAAAGCTGGAATTCCACTGGGGAACGTCGCGCTGAACGAAGCACAGGCGACCGATCTGTTTTCACGCGGTTACAGACTGGTCGGTGGTTTCGATGCACTTTGGTTGCGTGAGAAAGCTTTACAAATCCAAAGCTGGTGCAAAACGTGACATACGACACCTGTTGTCGCTAACGGAATAGTAATATCTGCATCAGATCGACAGTTTTTCCCCAAATAATGGGAGATCAATCGTGAAAACCACCACCCGTGTCGCAGTTATCGGAGGCGGCGTTGTCGGATGTTCGGTCCTCTATCACCTGACCAAACTCGGCTGGTCGGACGTGATGCTGCTGGAACGGTCTGAGTTGACCAGCGGTTCGACCTGGCACGCGGCGGGCGGGTTTCACACGCTGAACGGCGACACCAACATGGCCGCGCTGCAGGGTTATACGATCAGGCTGTATAAAGAGCTGGAAGAGATCACCGGCATGTCCTGCGGCCTGCACCATGTGGGCGGCGTTACGCTGGCCGACAATCAGGACCGGTTCGACATGCTGCTGGCCGAACGCGCCAAGCATCGCTTCATGGGCCTTGAGACCGAGATCGTAGGCCCCGATGAGATCAAAAAGATCGCCCCGATCACCAACACCGACGGTATCCTCGGCGCGCTCTACGATCCGCTGGACGGGCATCTTGACCCTTCGGGTACCACCCATGCCTATGCCAAAGCCGCACGGATGGGGGGCGCCACGATCGAAACCCACTGCATGGTGCGCGAGACCAATCAGCGCCCGGACGGCACATGGGATGTGGTCACCGACAAGGGCACCATTCACGCGGAACATATCGTCAATGCAGGCGGTCTGTGGGCGCGCGAAGTTGGGGCGATGGCGGGCATCTACTTCCCGCTCCACCCCATGGAGCACCAGTATCTGGTCACCGACGCCATCCCCGAAATCGAAGCGATCATCGACGCGGGCGGAGAGCATCCACACGTGATGGACCCCGCTGGCGAAAGCTATTTGCGGCAGGAGGGGCGCGGCCTGTGCATCGGTTTCTACGAACAGCCCTGCAAACCCTGGGCCGTGGACGGCACACCTTGGGAGTTCGGCCATGAACTGCTGCCCGATGACTATGACAAGATCACCGACAGCATCGAATTCGCCTATCGCCGCTTTCCGGTTCTGGCCGAGGCCGGGGTTAAATCGGTCATCCACGGGCCGTTTACTTTTGCGCCAGACGGCAACCCTCTGGTCGGGCCGGTGCCGGGCGTGCGCAACTATTGGTCGGCCTGTGGCGTGATGGCCGGGTTTTCTCAGGGCGGCGGTGTTGGCCTGACACTGGCGCAGTGGATGATCGAAGGTGAGCCGGAACGCGACGTCTTTGCGATGGACGTGGCCCGTTTCGGCGACTGGATCAGCCCCGGCTATACCCGCCCGAAAGTGATCGAGAACTATCAGAAACGGTTCAGCGTCGCCTATCCGAACGAGGAACTTCCGGCTGCCCGCCCCAACCGCACCACGCCGATGTATGACATCTTCAGCGATCTGGGCGCAGTTTGGGGGCAGCAATACGGGCTGGAAGTGCCGAACTATTTTGCGCAGGGCGATGAGCCGGGCTATGAGACGCCCTCGTTCCGCCGCTCGGACGCGTTTGACGCCACAGGGCGCGAAGTTCGGGCTGTACGCGAAGGCGTCGGCATCAACGAAGTGCACAATTTCGGCAAGTACCGCATCTCAGGGCCGGACGCACGCGCCTGGCTGGACCGGATCATGGCGGGGCGCATTCCGAAGCCCGGACGTCTGTCGCTGACGCCGATGTTGTCGCCGAAGGGCAAGTTGATCGGCGATTTCACCGTCTCGTGCCTGAGTGAAACTGAATTCCAGCTGACCGCCTCTTACGGCAGTCAGTCCTTCCACATGCGCTGGTTCCAACAGAACGCGCAGGACGGGGTGCAAGTCGAGAATATCAGTGACCGCCTGAACGGGTTCCAGATCGCGGGGCCAAAGGCGGCCGAAGTTCTGGCCAGTTGCACGCGCGATGATATCAGTACACTGCGCTTCCTCGACGTGGGCCGCATGACGGTCGGCATGACCGACTGCATCGTTCAGCGTGTCAGCTATACCGGCGATCTGGGGTATGAGATTTATTGCGATCCGATGGCGCAGCGGCAGCTTTGGTGGACCTTGTGGCAAGCCGGCCAACCCCATGGCATGGTGCCCTTCGGGATGCGCGCGATGATGAGCCTGAGGCTGGACAAGTTCTTTGGCTCGTGGATGCGGGAATTCTCGCCTGACTACACAGCGGCGGAAACCGGTCTGGACCGGTTCATTGCCTTCTCGAAGCCCAGCCCGTTCATCGGACGCGAAGCTGCCGAGGCTGAGCGCGCGACCCGAAAGTTGGTCGCTTTCGAGGTTGATGCCGAAGACGTCGACGTCAACGCCTATGAGCCGATCTGGCTGCAGGGCGATGTAGTCGGTTTCTGCACCTCTGGCGGATATTCTCACTATGCCCGGAAATCCATCGCCATGGGATTCCTGCCCACCGAACATGCAACAGACGGTCAGGCGGTCGAGATCGAAATCCTCGGTCAGATGCGCAGCGCTCGGGTGATCAGCACACCCCTGTTCGATGCGGATGGCGCCCGGATGCGGGGGTGACTTGGCTTACGCCAGACGGCATGGTCACTATATGAGCGCTATTCCGATCATTCTTCTGGCCGCTGGACAGTCCAGCCGCATGGGCGGCGTGGACAAGCTGATGCAGCCGATAGACGGCATTCCGTTGCTGCGCCGATCCGCGCAAACGGCGCAGGCCGTTGGTCGGGTGATCGCCGCCCTGCCCCCCAAGCCTCATGCCCGGTACGAGGTGCTCGATGGGCTTGGTGTCACCGAAGCCGAGATTGAAAACGCCGCAGAAGGAATGAATGCCAGCCTGCGCGGGGCATTGGCCCTGGTCCCTGCGGATGCACCCGCGGTCATGATCCTGCTGGCAGATTTGCCTGACCTGACATCGGGGGATCTGAATGCCGTGGTCCGCTCGATGTCAGAACACCCCGACAATCTGGTCTGGCGTGGCGCAACCCGGGATGGCATGCCCGGCCATCCGGTGATCTTTGAACGCACGCTGTTCCGCGACCTTGCGCAACTGACCGGAGACAGCGGAGCGCAAGACGTGGTGAAGCGCAACAAAGGCAAGGTACACCTACAGCGCTTGCCGGGCAGAAACGCCTTGCTGGATCTGGATACCCCATCGGATTGGGCGGACTGGCGATCAAGCCGCCCCCCGAAATAGATGCGGCCCGGTCGAAAATGACCGGGCCGCTTGCCCAAAAAACAGGACTACCACTTTCACCAATCTCTCCAGCGCGATCAGATCGCCATACAGGCTGTCTGACTATCAGCTGCCGAACCTAAACAAGACCCCCTCGTTAACATGCCGCTCTGCGCTTCAGAGACTGAAATGTGCCTTTGACACCCCCTAGTGTCTCGGGCCCCCCTCACTTGGGCAATTACATCGTCGCCGATCAGATGCTTCCAAACAACGTAAAATTGGAGGAAATGGTAAATTTCCCCGGAATTGGACTTGCGTTTGCGCAAAAATGCAACAATGAAAAATCCCGCTTAGGTTGCGCTTCCCTTTCGGCAACTCAGGGTAAAATCGGCTTCAAAAGCTTTCTAACCGTAAGACATCGTTATTATTACGGTCAGTCTGTTCAGCGCGAAGCAAGAGCGTTGATCAATGATGCAACCATAAGCTGAGCATCGGCACTCCAACACCACGAACGCTAAGTTTGTTAACAAAACTGAATCAATATGGCGCTTTTGGTCCAGCCTGGGCAAAACCGGCAACAATCCACCGATTCGTGCGGCTTTGGATTGGCTGATTCCCGCTCATCCGCCCGGAGTCGGTGGGCGCATAGAAATACCAGAAAATGGCGAAATTAAGGTTTCTTAATCTTTCGCTCAGGAACCACCAAGATTGCTGGGGCATCTCCTGTCACAAGCGCGGGCTTAACCGCCAAACACAGACAGGAGTCAAAATGAGCATCCGTAAATCCTCACTGCTTTTCCCCCGCACATCGAACTGGCTTGGGGCCTGCACATTGGGCGCGGCCATGCTGGCCACAACCGCCCTGCCCGCGATGGCGGACGAAGCGCTGGCCGATCTGGTTGAAACCGTATCGCCGTCGGTCGTCACCATTATCGCCAAGCAAGACGCGGCACCGACCCCGGCGCAGGGTCAGGAGTTCAATTTCGAGGGCCAGCCCTTTGGTGAGTTCTTCAAACGCTTCGGCGGCCCCGAGGGGTTCCAGATGCCGCAGCGGGGTCCGGCGCAAGGTCTTGGTTCGGGATTCGTACTGGATGAGGCCGGGTACATCGTCACCAACCATCACGTGGTCGACAACGCCTCCGAGGTCACCGTACGCCTGAACGATGATCGTGTATTCGAGGCGGAAATCATCGGCACCGATCCGCTGACCGATATCGCCGTTTTGAAAATCGACGCGGGCGAAGACCTGCAGGCCGTTCAACTGGGTGACAGCGACGTAATCCGTGTGGGTGAGGACGTGGTGGCCATTGGCAACCCGTTCGGGCTCAGCTCGACCGTGACAACCGGTATCGTTTCGGCCAAGGGCCGCAACATCTCGGAAGGGCCTTATGCCGAGTTCATTCAAACCGATGCAGCCATCAACAAGGGCAACTCGGGCGGTCCGCTGTTCAACATGGAAGGCGAAGTCATCGGTGTGAATTCGGCCATCTACTCGCCCAGCGGTGGTTCGGTGGGTCTTGGGTTTGCCGTGACCTCGAACATCGTCGATCACATCACCACCGATCTGCGCGATGACGGTCAGGTCAGCCGCGGGTGGCTGGGCGTCTCGATCCAGAATATCAGCCCGGAACTGGCATCGGCAATGGGGATCGACACCGCAGCGGGCGCGCTGGTTTCCGATGTCGTCACCGACAGCCCCGCTGATGGTGTGCTGCAACAGGGCGACGTCATCCTGAGCTTCAACGGAGAACCCGTTGATTCCAGTAGTGATCTGCCGATCCTTGTTGGCACCACCAAAGTGGGCACTGACAGCGTTCTGACCGTTATTCGCAACGGCAAGGAAGAACAGATCGAACTGACCATCGGTCAGCATCAGGCCGCCTCGGCAGCGACCGACAGCGTGGTGGAAGAGGAATTCAAGGGCACGTCGCTTGGCGTGACCGTTGCACCTCTGACCGAAACCGCACGCGCTGAAACCGGTGTCGGAGAGGACGTGACCGGCGTGATCGTCACCGATCTGAACCCCGAGAGCCCTGCCGCAAAGGCCGGACTGCAACGCGGCGACGTGATCGTGCGTCTTGGCAATCTGGAAACGGCTACTCCGGACGCATTGAAAAGCGCGCTAGAGAGCGAAAAGACCGATCCGGCGCTGGTTCTGATCAATCGCGGCGGCAACCAGATCTTCGTGGCGGTCGAGATCGCCTGAACCACAACACCTAAGCGCGCCACATGATGGGGAAATCTGGTGCGCCTATTCCGGAGGCCGCGAAGTGTCCACGCGCCACTGGGACAGCCGGGTGCGGCCTCGCACCCGGCCTGTTTTTTTCAAAGAGTATCTGTGTTTATATCCGATTGGGAAAGGAGCCCCGACCATGAGCAGACGCCTGTTGATTGTTGAGGATGACCAGGAGACCCGGGATTTCATCGCCAAGGGCTTTGGCGAAGAAGGCTATGTGGTCGAAGTCGCATCAGATGGCCGCGAAGGTCTGTACCATGCCACCGACGGCGGGTTTGACGCCATTGTGCTGGATCGGATGCTGCCCGGTCTGGACGGGTTATCGCTGATCAAATCGATGCGGGCGGCGGGGCTGAAAACCCCGGTGCTGATGCTGACCGCGATGAGCGCCGTTGACGAGCGGGTCAAGGGACTGCGCGCCGGGGCGGATGACTATCTGGTCAAACCCTTCTCGTTTCAGGAACTGCACGCCCGGATCGAAGCGCTTTTGCGCCGCCCGCAAGAAGCGGAAGAGACCCCGACCCTGGCGTGTCGCGATCTGGAAATGGACCTGCTGACCCGTAAGGTCACCCGCAGCGGGCGCGAGATTACACTGACGCCGCGTGAATTCCAGATTCTGGAATTCTTCCTGCGCCGTAAGAACCGTGTCGTGTCGCGCACGATGTTGCTGGAAGGTGTATGGGATTATCACTTTGACCCGAATACCAATGTAGTGGACGTCCATATCTCGAAACTGCGCCGCCAACTTGATGAAGACGGCGCGGACCCGATGATCGAAACGGTTCGGGGCGCCGGATATATGGTTTCGGATGCCTGACCTGCGCCTGTCGCTGAAGAACGCACGCACCCGGCTGGTGATCGCCAGCATGGTGCTGAGCACGTTGCTGACGGCGGCTGTGCTGGCGACAGTCTATTTTACCGCCAACCGCACCATCTCGGGCGAGACGCGATCGGTCGTTCAGGCCGAGCTTACCGGTCTGGCGGATGAATATGAACGGCGCGGCATGATCGGGTTGATCTCGGCCATTGACCGCCGTCTTCCGACCGCAGCGCAACGCGACGCGCTATATCTGCTGACCGGTCGGCAAGGCACCAAACTGGCAGGCAACCTGTCCCATTGGCCAGACGGAATCACCCCTGGCAGCGGCTGGGTCGAGCTGCAGCTGCGTCGCGAGGACAGCGACCAGACCGTGCCAATTTCAGCGGCCTCTTTCCGACTGCCGGGAGGAGAGCGATTGCTGGTCGGGCGAGACGCATTGGCGCGACAGCAGTTCGACCGCGCCCTGTTCCGATCTGTCGCTCTGGCGCTTGCCACAGCATTGGCACTCAGCCTGCTGACCGGATGGTTGCTGACACGTCTGGTGTTCTCACGCCTCAAGGATATTGCCGATACGGCGGACAACATCGTCTCCGGCGATCTGGCGCTGCGGATGCCCTTGCGCGGCACCGGGGATGAGTTTGATCAGGTCTCGGGCACGCTCAACAACATGCTGGACCGGATTGAAGAGCTGATCAGCAATCTGCGCACGACGTCGAATTCCATCGCGCACGATCTGCGCTCGCCCCTGTCGCGGCTGCGTCAGCGCGTCGAGGCGCTGGCTGAGCCGGGCAAAAGTGATCAGGAACGGGACATAGACATGGCCCGCGCCACCGGCGAGATCGATCATTTGCTGCGGGTTCTCAGCCAGCTCACCGAAATCTCGCGTGCCGAGGCCGGCTTGGGCCGTGAGCAGTTCGAACCTGTGAAATTGCAGCAGTTGGTAGGCGATGTGGTCGAACTGTATGAACCCGTCGCCGCGGATCAGAACATCCGGCTGGAGGTCAAGGGCAGTGCCGAACCGATCCAGGGTCACCGCCCGCTGTTATCACAGGCGCTGTCCAACCTTCTGGAAAACGCGATGCGCTATGCCCCTGCGGGCACCGCAATCACCATCGATATCCGCGAAGATGGCGACTTTACCTTGCTGAGCGTTCGCGACCGGGGTCCCGGTGTGCCGGAAAGCGATCTGCCGCGATTACAGATGCCGTTCGTGACCCTTGATCCCGCCCGCACCGAACGCAACGCGGGCCTCGGTCTGGCACTGGTCGCGGCGATCTCGCACATGCACGGCGGCAAGTTCATGGCGCAGAACCGCAAGCCAGGGCTTGAGACTGTTCTGAGGTTGGCGCGAAAGCCGTGAGGCAGTTTAAAAAAGCCGCATTGCATATTGTATTTGCTTTTAAATCTTTGCCGGAAGCGACGCGTATCCCCTGAACCTGATCCTGCCGCCATGCTGGCGCGCGGGCAGCAATCTGTAATCCGGATACCTGCGCAAGAACCGACCCAGCGCAACCCGTCCCTCCAGCCGTGCCAGCGTCAGCCCGACACAGACATGCGGACCCCCGGCGAAAGCCAGATGCCGGTTGGGTTTGCGGGTGATGTCGAACCACCCCGGATCATCGAACACCGCCGGATCCCGGTTGGCCGCACCGATACACAGGTGCAGGTTGGTGCCTTTGGCAATGTGAAGACCGTGCAACTCAACATCCGCCGTAGTTTCACGGTTGCCGAACTGGTTGGGTGAGCGAAAGCGCAGCACCTCTTCGACGGTCGAAGTGATCAACGCAGCGTCCTCAGACAGGCGCTGCTGCTGATCCGGATGATCATGCAGCAGCGCTAACCCGTTGCCGATCAGGTTTGTGGTGGTTTCGTGCCCCGCGTTCAGGATGAAGATGCAGTTCTGCAGCAACTCGATTTCGCTGAGCTTTGCATCGGCCCCTTCACCCCGGATCAGACGGGTCAGCACATCTGTTTCCGGATCGCCCGGATTGGCGCGGCGACGGGCAACAAGGTCTTCAAGATAGGTTTTGAAGTCGGTCGCCGCCTGGTGCCCTGTCGCCAACTGCACCTCGGTCAACGCCGGTTCCAGCGCGCCTAAAATGGCCAATGACCAGTCACGCAACGGCCCACGCTCGGACATCGGCACATCCAGCAGATTCCCGATGATCTGGATCGGGATGGTCGAGGCGAAATCTTCGATCAAATCCACCTGTTCCCGGCCCGCCATAGCATCCAGCAATGCGTCCACGGTCTCGATCAGGCCTGGCTCCATCCGCGCAATGGCGCGCGGTGTCAGGGCCGAGGTCATGATCTTGCGTACCCGCGTGTGCAATGGCGGGTCAGAGAAGACCAGCGAGGTCGTGTGGTGCTCGAATAGTGGAGAGTCCACGCCGAATTTCGGACCAAAAGCGGCTTTCTTGTCTGACGAATAAAGCGTGGTGTCGCGATAGATTCGATCCAGATCGGCGTGACGCGACAACAGGACCGAGCCATCGGGCTGCGGCAGCACCGGCGCATGTTCGAGCAAAGCATCATAGAAGGGGAACGGATCCTCGACAAAGCCGTCCGGCGGGTGCGTTAGATCCAGATTTTTTACCAAATATTGATGGCTTACGCGGCTCATCGCATCCTCCCTGTCCATCTCATGCCTAGCGCATGCGACACATCCGGACAACTCTGCGCGGATGACAGCGGATGCTGATCAGGCTAAGAAAGGCCCATGTCAGATCCGGTCTCTTCAATCCGAAATCTTGGACCCGCCTTCGAGCAGGCCTGCACCCGTGCGGGCATCCATTCTGCGCAGCAATTGCGGGAATTGGGTGCGGATGAGGCTTATGCGCGCCTGCTCCAAGCCGGCTCGCGCCCGCATTTCATCGGATATTATGTTCTGGTGATGGGGCTGCAGGGCCGTCCGTGGAACGACTGCAAGGGGGAAGAGAAGAAAGCCCTGCGCAAACGGTTCGATGCGATCAAGGCCGGTGTCAGCCGCGCGCCCGAAAGCCAGATGATCTCAGACCTGGACGCGGTAGGCCTGCGTGTCACTTCAGCCGATCTGAAACCCATCTGAAAACGAAAAAGGCCGCCCCGGCAGGAGCGGCCCAATCTTTTCACCGAAGCTGTGGCTTAGCCGACCAGTTCGATGCCCGAGAAGAAGTATGCGATCTCTACAGCCGCGGTTTCCGGCGCATCCGAACCGTGGACCGAGTTTTCACCGACCGATTCAGCGAATTCGGCGCGGATGGTGCCGGGTGCCGCGTCTGCGGGGTTGGTTGCGCCCATGACTTCGCGGTTTTTGGCAATGGCGCCTTCGCCTTCCAGTACCTGAACGACGACCGGAGCCGACGACATGAATTCGCACAGTTCGTCATAGAACGGACGCTCGGCATGCACTTCGTAGAACTTGCCGGCCTGAGCTTTGGTCATGTGGATGCGCTTTTGTGCAACAACGCGCAGACCCGCGTCTTCGAACTTGGCGTTGATCTTGCCAGTCAGGTTGCGGCGGGTTGCATCGGGTTTGATGATCGAGAATGTGCGTTCCAGTGCCATGTCGGCCTCTCCTTGTCTGTCGGGCGCGGGATATGCGCCGAAATCCATCGCGCGCCGCCTAACATGGTATTTGCCGCATGAAAAGTGGAATGATGGCCCGCCCGGCGCTTTGGTGATCAGATTGCGTCCGGCAGTGGCTCCAGACGATCCACGCGACGGACATAAAGCACCGCGAGAAGGCCGATGAAGCTGCTGCCGCACATCATGCTCAGCACCAGATAAGGCCCGTTTTCAGGGCTGACCAAGGCGCCCGTCATCGAGGTCAGGATGGCACCAAGCGCCACGACCATTGCTCCCGACAGCCCCGCCGCGCTGCCCGCCAGCTTGGGGCGAACGGACATGACACCGGCGGACGCATTGGCGTTGGTCAAACCGTTGCCGAACCCCACGCAGATGGCCGAGCCGAAAAATACCCAGACCGAGCCCAGGCCCGCCGAGAACAGAAGCAACCCACAAAACGGCCCGGTCGACGCCACGATCCGCCCGATCAGGATCATCGTGGTCAGACGGGTGCGTGCCGCGATCCGTCCGGTGACGAAGTTACCGACCATAAAGCCGCCGGTGATAATGCCGATGCCGAGGCCCAGCATTGCTGGGCTCAGATCGAACCATGCAGCAGCGACCAAGGGTGCGCCGGTGATGAAGCTGTAGAACCCTCCAATCGAAAAGGCCGCGCATAGGGCATAGCCCCAGAAGCGTCGTGCCCGGAACAGGTGAGGATACTCGCGCATCTGGGCCGAGAAGGTCGAGGCGCGGTTGATATTCGTCTCGCCCATGTCGAACCACAGCAGGGTCAGCAGCCCTGCCCCCAGCAGCGAGTACAGAACGAACCCCGCACGCCAGCCAAAGAGCATGTCCAATGTACCGCCCAACATCGGCCCCAGCATCGGCGCCAGTGCCATGGCCATCGCGATGTAACCCAGCTTGCTGGCGGCTTCATTTGGCGAGTACCGGTCCCGGATTGAGGCGCTGGACAAAACTGACCCTGCCACCACTGCCGCCTGCAACAAGCGAAAGCCCAGGAACAGCCAGATCGACTCGGCCAAAGCACAGCCGATCGAAGCGAAGACAAAGATCGTCAAACAGATCAGCAGGACCGGCCTGCGCCCGAACCGGTCCGACAGCGGCCCCATGATCAGTTGCAGCACCGCTGAAACCGCCAGATACCCCGCGACCGAAATGTTCACGAGGCCGTAATCCACCGCGAAATCCTCGCTCATATGCGCCAGCGACGGCAGGAACATGTTCAGCGACAGCACCGACAGCGCCGTGGCAAAGATCAGCGTGATCAAACGAGGGGGCGTCCGGGCCGCGCGCATGTCGAAAACCGTTTCAGAAAAGCAAACGAGACAGCGCTAGCACATTGCCCGCGCGTTGAACATGCCAAGCCGCTGGCGGCGGCATTCCGGCTCTGCTAAGAGCGGCCTCATGCTACGGATTGAAGACATCACCTATGCCGTTGAAGGCCGCCCTCTGTTCGACGGGGCCAGTGCCACCATTCCTGATGGGCACAAGGTTGGCCTTGTGGGGCGCAATGGGACCGGCAAGACCACCTTGTTCCGCCTGATCCGGGGCGAGTTGTCGCTGGAATCCGGTAATATAGCGGTCCCCAAAAGGGCGCGGATTGGAGGGGTGGCGCAAGAGGTGCCCTCGTCCGAAGTTTCGCTGATCAACACCGTACTGGCGGCCGATACCGAGCGCAGCGCGCTAATGGCCGAGGCCGACAGCGCCACCGACCCCGCCCGCATTGCCGAGATCCAGACCCGGCTGGCCGATATCGACGCCTGGTCGGCCGAGGCGCGCGCGGCCTCGATCCTGAAAGGTCTGGGGTTTGACGACGAGGACCAGTTGAAGCCCTGTTCCGATTTCTCGGGCGGTTGGCGGATGCGCGTCGCTCTGGCGGCGGTGCTGTTTTCACAACCTGATTTGCTGTTGCTGGACGAACCGACCAACTATCTGGACCTCGAAGGTGCGCTGTGGCTGGAAAGCTATCTGGCGAAATATCCGCATACGGTGATCATCATCAGCCACGACCGTGGCCTGCTGAATCGCGCAGTGGGCTCGATCCTGCATCTGGAAGACCGCAAGCTCACCTATTACGCCGTTCCATACGATAAGTTTGCCGAACGCCGCGCGGAACGACTGGCACAGGCGGAATCGGAAAACGCCAAGGCCAAGGCGCGTATCGCGCATTTACAGAGCTTCGTGGATCGCTTCCGCTACAAAGCGTCAAAGGCCGTGCAGGCCCAGTCGCGCCTGAAGATGATCGAACGCATCCAACTGGTTTCGACCCCACAAGAGGCGGCGCTGCGCGCGTTTTCCTTCCCCGAACCCGAGGAACTGTCGCCGCCGATCATCCAGATCGAAGGCGGCATCACCGGCTATGGCGAGACCGAAGTGCTGCGCCGCCTGAACCTGCGCATCGATCAGGACGACCGGATCGCGCTGCTGGGCAAGAACGGTCAGGGTAAATCCACCTTGTCGAAACTGCTGTCCGACCGCCTGCCCCTGATGGCAGGCAAGATAAGCCGCAGCAACAAGCTGCGCATCGGCTATTTCGCGCAGCATCAGGTGGATGAATTGCATGTGGACGAAACGCCGCTGGACCACCTGCGCCGCCTGCGTCCGGATGAAGCGCCGGGCAAGTGGCGCTCGCGTCTGGCCGGGTTCGGGCTGAACGCGGATCAGGCGGAAACGCTGGTCGGACGTTTGTCCGGAGGGCAGAAAGCCCGCCTGTCGCTGTTGATCGCCACCATCGACGCGCCGCATATGCTGATCCTCGACGAACCCACCAACCACCTGGATATCGAAAGCCGTGAGGCGCTGGTCGAGGCGCTGACCGCCTATTCCGGCGCGGTGGTTCTGGTCAGCCACGACATGCACCTGCTGTCTCTGGTGGCGGATCGGCTTTGGCTGGTCTCGGACGGCACGGTGAAACCGTTCGACGGCGACCTTGAAGCCTACCGCTCCCTGCTGCTGGCCCGCGACAAGCCGGCAAAGGAAAAGCCCGTCACGGCAAAGCCCAAGCGCCCCTCGCGCGATACCATGCTGGCCCTGCGCGCCGATCTGCGCAAATGCGAGGACCGGATCGAGAAGCTGACGGATATGCACGAGAAACTCTCGGCCAAGCTGTCCGATCCGGCGTTGTACGAGGATGACAAGATCAACGATCTGGAAACCTGGAACCGTAAATTCGCCGAGGTGAGCGAAGCGATGCAAAAGGCCGAGGCGCTGTGGATCGCCGCTGTTGAACGGTTGGAAAACGCCGAGAACGCCGCATGATCGACCTGGCTTTCTTCATCACCGCATTTACGACGATGTTCGTTGTGATCGACCCGTTCGGCACAACGCCAATTTTCGTCGCCCTGACGCAGGACATGGACGCGGCAACCCGCCGCAAAACCGCAATCCGAAGCTGCCTGACCGCCGTATTCATCCTGATCGCCTTTGCCGCCTTCGGTGAAGCGGTTCTGGGTTTTGTCGGAATTTCGATGGAGGCTTTCAAAGTCGCCGGGGGCGCGCTGCTGTTCCTGACCGCGCTGGACATGCTGTTCGACCGCCGCACCAAACGCCGCGAGGACCGGGCCGAGGAAGAAGAACATCCCGACCCTTCTGTCTTCCCACTGGCCATTCCACTGATTGCAGGGCCCGGATCGATTGCAACCATCATCCTGCTGGCGGGCCAGAACCCGGGTATTCAGGGCATTGCTGCCGCCTGTGCCGTCATGCTGGCGGTCATGGTCGTGGTGTTCTCGTTCTTTCTGGCCGGGGGACTAATCGCTCGCATTCTGGGCAAAACCGGGCTGAACGTGCTGACCCGCCTTTTGGGCATGTTGCTGGCGGCGCTGTCGGTGCAGTTCATTCTGGATGGGTTGAAGGCCTTTGGCTTCGCCGCCTGAACCCCCATATATGTAGTCGAGCAATGATTTTCGGGTGACGGAATGGATGGAGAGAATATCGGGCGCTTGACTTATCTGGTGCTGCTGGCGGCGGCGCTGTTGATGTGGTTCATCACCCAGAACCGCCAATCGCTGGGCAAGACAATGCAACAGGCTGCAGCCTGGGTATTCATCTTTATCGGTGTCATCGCTGTGATCGGACTTTGGGGCGATATCCGCTCGACCGTTGGCCCCTCGCCTCAGCTGACGGTGACCGATCAGCGGATCGAGGTGCCTCGATCTTATGACGGTCATTATTACCTGCCGGTGCTGGTGAACGGCAAAGCGGTGACCTTTCTGGTCGATACCGGCGCCAGCGACATCGTCCTGAGCGACAAGGACGCCGAGCGTGCCGGGATCGATACCACGCAGCTGACCTATCTGGGCCGCGCTGCGACCGCGAATGGCGTGGTGCGCACGGCTCCGGTGCGGTTGGACAGTCTTGCGCTGGGGCCGATCACCGACCGCAATGTGCCTGCCTCGATCACCGAGGGTGAGCTGGATCAATCCCTGCTGGGGATGGAGTATCTGCATCGTTTCTCGAACATCCAGTTTGCCGATGGGCGTCTGATTCTGTCACGCTGACGGCATTCCTCGATTGAGAACAAAATAAGAACACGCTAACCTGACAGCATGTCCACCCAACTTCTTGGCCGCAAACCCGCACGCACCCCGCCCGGGATAGCCCTGCACCCACAGATCAGCTTGCAACTGGCCCGCGTGCACGAGGCTTGCGGCCCCGCACGGCGCAGCTTTGCCCTGTGGCTGGCCGGGCAAACTCAGGGGTCGGTGCTGTGGATTTGCCCTGAATGGGAGGTCGGGCAGTTGCATCCCGAAGGTATGCTGCCCTTCGCCGATCCCTCACGCTTTTTACTGGTCCGCCCGTCGAAGGCCGAAGACCTGCTTTGGTGTATGGAGGAAGCGCTGCGCAGCGGTGCAGCCCCGCTGGTCATTGGCGACCTTCCCGGCCCGCCGGGGCTGACCCCGGTCCGGCGCCTGCATCTGGCTGCTGAACAAGGGGGCGCATCAGGGCAAGCCCCGCTGGGGCTGCTGCTGACCCCCGATGACGGAGGCGCGCAAGGGATCGAAACGCGCTGGCATCTGGCCCCAACCTATTGCGACGCGGGCCAAGGCTGGACCCTGACCCGCCGCCGCGCCCGCTCGCAACCGCCTGCCAGTTGGATCGTGACGCGGACTTCAGATCAAACCAGACTGCATCTGCAACGGGTCGAGGTCAGCGATACGTCCGAGTGACGGCGGGCCAGTCACGCAACTTGTGACTGGTCAAAACCGCAGTCGCGCCCTAGCGTTCCGGGATGACCCACGCGATCCACGATAGCCGCTATTCCTGGCTGCGCCTGCTGATCACCCTGGCCATTGCCACGGTGGTCAATGTCGGCATGTGGGCCGTGATCGTGGTGATGCCCGCGATTGAGGCACAGTTCGGTGCCGGGCGGGCCGAGGCGTCGATGCCTTATGTGCTGTCGATGATCGGCTTTGCGCTGGGTAACATGTGGCTGGGGCAATTGGTGGACCGGCTGGGTGTGACCAAAGCGCTGATCGGCGCAGCTGCCCTCAGCGCCACCAGCTATCTGCTGGCTACGCTGGCCCCGAACATGGTGCTTCTCTCGCTGGCACATCTTCTGCTTGGGTTGGGCACATCGGTCGGGTTCGGGCCGCTGATTGCCGACATCTCGCACTGGTTCATGCGACGGCGCGGGATCGCGGTGGCGCTGGTCGCCAGTGGCAACTATCTGTCCGGGGCGATCTGGCCTACGCTGCTGTCGGGCATTCTGGCGCGCGAGGGCTGGCAGCAGGTCTACCTGACTTTGGCGCTGATCACTCTGGTCGTTGTAATTCCATTGTCCCTGCTGTTGCGCCGTACGGTTCCGACCGAGGCGCACAGCACCGCCGCGGCCGCCGCGCAGATCAGATCGCAGAGCGTGGGCCTGTCGCCGCGCGCACTGCAATACATCCTCGGGCTTGCCGGAATTGGTTGCTGCGTGGCGATGTCGATGCCGCAAGTCCATATTGTGTCTTATTGCGTGGGGCTGGGATATGGCCCAGCCGTCGGGGCCGAGATGCTGTCGCTTATGCTGCTGGGCGGCGTGGTCAGCCGCGTGATCTCGGGTCTGGTGGCTGACAAATTGGGCGGTTTGACCACCCTGCTGATCGGCTCGGTCCTGCAATGTATCGCGCTGTTTCTGTTCCTGCCATATGACGGGATGGTCTCGCTTTATGTCGTCAGCATGCTGTTCGGTCTGGCACAGGGCGGCATCGTGCCCAGCTATGCCCTTGTGGTGCGCGAATATATGCCCCCGCAAGAGGCGGGCGCGCGGGTGGGTTTCGTCATGATGATGACCATCATGGGCATGGCGCTGGGTGGTTGGATGTCCGGCTGGATTTACGACGTAACCGGAAATTATCAATTGGCCTTTATCAACGGCATCCTGTGGAACGGCCTGAATATCGCCATCCTGCTGACGCTGTTGAAACGGTCGCGCCCCCGAGGACAAGAGGTCATGGCATGACAAATCTGACCCGACGCACGTTGATCGCGGGCCTGGCCGCCCTGCCCCTTGCAGGAGTCGCGCAAACGGCTCTGATTCCTTATGTTCTGGCTCCCAGAGGCACTTCGGTTGGGTTCACCTTCGATCTTTCGGGCGTGGCACAATCGGGAACGATGCCGATCCGGTTAGCCGATATACTGATCGACACCAAACGCCTGCAGAACAGCCGGGTCGATGTAGTGCTGGACGTGGCCGATGCGCGCACAAAGCTGCCCTTTGCCCGCGGTCCGATGCTGGGCCAAAGCGTGCTGGACGCCAAAAGCCATCCGACAATCCGCTTCACCTCAACCAAAATACAACTCGGCCCCACCGGCCGCATATCCGGGGGCGCAATGGTCACCGGAGATCTGACGGTGCGCGGCGTAACGCGGCCCGTGACCCTGATGGCCAGCCTCTATCGGAAACCGGGAAGCGCCATCGACGATCTGGATGTCTTGTCGATACGGCTGGTCGGCGCGCTGAACCGGCATGAGTTCGGTGCCTCGGGCTATCCTGATCTGGTGCAGGACACCGTCGGGCTGAACATCCATGCCGAGATCCTGCGCGAAAGCTGACTC
Organism: Ruegeria sp. L12; assembly: GCF_056531745.1. Lineage (NCBI taxonomy): Bacteria > Pseudomonadati > Pseudomonadota > Alphaproteobacteria > Rhodobacterales > Roseobacteraceae > Ruegeria > Ruegeria sp. L12. Next base: position 213,483 of record NZ_JBQFMH010000002.1, on the reverse strand, counting down.
AGAAAGACAAAAACGACTTGCGAAGGTCGAATAGTCGCGCGAAAAACTCGCTCATGACGTCAGGTTAAAGCCACCATGCGCACAATCATTTCCTTCGCCGCCCTGTTTCTTTCAGTCATTCTGCTGCAGCTTTCCACCGGCGGCGTCGGTCCACTGGACGCGATTTCTGGTCTGACACTGAACTTCTCGACGGAACAGATCGGTCTTTTGGGATCGGCGCATTTCCTTGGCTTCTTCATCGGATGCTGGTGGGCCCCGCGCCTGATGGGCAGCGTCGGCCATTCCCGCGCCTTTGCCGTCTGTACCGCGTTGGGGGCGATGGGGTTGCTGGGGCATACATTGACGGAAGATCCACGCATCTGGGCCGTCCTGCGGATCGCCTCGGGCACCTGCGTCGCCGGATGCTATACGGTGATCGAGGCCTGGCTGAACGCCAAGGTGACAAACGAAACACGCGGTCGCGCTATGGGCACCTACCGGATTGCCGATATGGGAGCGTCGCTCTGCGCGCAGCTGATCATCGCGGTTCTGCCTCCGGCCTCTTATGTATCTTACAATCTGCTGGCCATCATGTGCTGCGCCTCGATATTGCCACTGGCCCTGACACGCGCCAGCCAACCCGAGACACCGGATGCACCGCGCCTGCGTCCAAAACTGGCATGGCGCAGTTCGCCCCTGGCCGTCGCGGGCGTGATTGTCGCGGCGCTGAGTTCGGCCTCGTTCCGAATGGTGGGTCCGGTTTACGGGCAAGAGGTCGGGCTGGGCGTGGATCAGATCGCGTTCTTCCTGGCCTCGTTCGTTCTGGGTGGCGCAATGGCGCAGTATCCGATGGGATGGCTTGCGGATAAATACGACAGGCGCTGGGTGCTGATCTGGCTGTCTGCAGTGGCTGTTCTGAGCTGCGGTATCACCATGATGGCCAGCGGCACCGGCACGCTTGGGGTCATGCTGGCAGCCTGGTTCTTCGGCTTTACCACATTCCCGATTTTTTCGGTATCCTCGGCCCACGCCAACGATTTTGCCACAGCAGAACAGCGGGTCGAGCTGTCGGCAGCTCTGATGTTCTGGTATGCGCTGGGCGCGATTGCCTCGCCCTATATCTCTTCAACACTGATCCAACAGTTTGGCCCCGGCGCGTTGTTTGCCTTTGTCGCCTTGGGGCATGTATTTCTGATTGTGTTCGGCCTGGCACGGATGCGGTCGCGCCCGACGCCGGACGAGCGGACCAACTACGTCTACGCACCTCGTACCTCGTTCACCATCGGGCGGCTGCTGAAACGTTCACGGGAAGAATAAGAAAGGGCCGGGAAATCCCGGCCCTTTGACTTATTGCTGGGTCGGTGGCGTGTCTTCCGCCACCCCTTCGACGACCTCTGTCGGCTCAGGTGAGGCGTCTAGCGCGCCGTTCACCACCCCGGCCACGCCGTTTTCCATCGACAGGCCCAGCTCATCACCCAGCTTTTTCAGCGCCGGCATCTGCACCGCCATGCCCATGATCGAATCCAGCGCCTGATTGACCACCGGTTTGTCACCGTTGGCAGCCCCGCCACCAGTCGCCCCACCGATGCCACCAACCTGATGGATCTTGATCGAGTCGATCTTTTCAGCCGGTTTGACCATTTCCGAAATGATTGATGGCATGGTCTCGATCCGCGCCAGGTCCACCTTCATGCGGATCTGTGCCGACGACAGAGCATTGTCGGCCTCGACAATCGCGCGCTTGCCTTCCGCTTCGGCCAGCATGTCGTTCTTCTTGGCCTCGGCGCGGATGTTCAGCGCATCCGCTTCGGCCTGCGCTTCCTCGCGGCGCGCTTCGGCGCGGTCGGCGGCGGCCTCTTTCTCGGCCTGAGCGGCCAGACGGATGGCGGTCGCCTGACGTTCTGCCTCGCGCGTCGCTTCGATCAATGCGATCTGTTTCTGACGCTCGGCTTCGGCTACTTCGCGGGCGGTTGCCACCGCTTCGGTCGCCTTGGTCGCTTCGGCCCGGGCCAGATCAGCCGACGCCCGCGCGCGGCTTTCTTCCTCGGATTTCTGCGCGATGATGATCTGGCGTTCCTGTTCGGCCACTTCGATCTCACGCTCTTTGGCGATTTCGGCATCGCGAATCTTGCGCTCGCGCTCGATCTCGGCTGCGCGGATGGCCTCCTCACGGGCAATGCGGGCGCGCTCGGTTTCGCGTACCGAGTCCTCGGTCCGTGCAGCAATTTCGGCCTCCTGCGCCACGCGCAGGGTTTCGACCTTCTGGGTCTGCTCAATGCGCGCTTGCGCCTCATCCTGCTCGATCAGCAGCTTCTGACGCTGGGCTTCCATCGCAGCACGACGGACTTCGACCTCGGCATCCGCATCGATTTGCGCGCGCTCTTTCTTCGAGGCGGCAATAACCTCGGCCAGCTTGCGCATACCGACAGCGTTAAAGGCGTTGTTCTCGTCCAGAGCCTCGAACGGTGTCTGGTCCAGCGCGGTCAGCGAGACCGATTCCAGCGACAGACCATTCTTCAGCAGATCCTCGGAGACCGCATTCTGCACCTCCTGAACAAAGTCAGCGCGGTTTTCATGCAGACCGTCCATGGTCATCTGGGCCGCCACGGCACGCAGACCGTCGATCAGCTTGCCTTCGATCATCTCGCGCAGTTGCTCAACGTCAAAGGTACGGTCGCCCAGCGTTTGTGCGGCGCGTGCAATGCCCTCTTCGGTGGCCATGACCGAGACGTAGAACTCGACGCCCACATCGACGCGCATCCGGTCCTTGGTGATCAGCGCGGCCTCGCCGCTACGCTGCACCTCAAGGCGCAGGGTCTTCATGTTGACGGGGCTGACCTCGTGCAGCAGCGGCACGATGATGACGCCGCCATCCATGATGACTTTCTTGCCGCCCGCCCCGGTTTTTACCAGGCTGATCTCGCGTGTCGCGCGTTTATAGAGACGGCCTAGCACCAGGCCGATGAATAAGACGACTGCTAAAATGGTCACAACTGTGATGGCCAGGAATTCAAGTTCCATGCAAAATCCTCCGATTTTTGGGGTTTAGAATTTGGTTAGTCTGACAGGCCGACCAGAACGAACCGGTCCTGCCGTCGGTCGCGCAGGACAAGCACTTCGGTGCCCTGCTCAAGCGTATCTTTATCTTGCAGCGGCTCTGCCCGCAGGTAGTGCGCATTGCCAAAGCGATCCATGACCCGCACCTCGGCTGGACGACCGCGGGACGCGGTTCCTTGCGATATGAAACCCCGGCGGCGCGACAGCATTCTCTCGGACATCGCCTCGGTCTCGGTCTTGGGCAGCAGCCGGGCGAATACACCGCCAAAGCCACGCGCAAACCACATGCCGAAGGCTCCGGCGGGGATCGCGGCCATCCATGCGGGCAGGTCAAAGCCCAACAGATCGCGCAGGGCCAGTTGCAGGCCCATACCGGACAGCCCAAAGCCTGCCAGCAGAACCACAAGCCAGATCAGGAATGGCATCCTGCCGATGCCCAGCCAGCCAAGCGGACCTGCAGAGGCATTGGTGGTAACCTCGGCTTCGACCTCGGCAAGCTCAAAATCGCCCAGATCGACATCTGCGTCGAGATCCAGATCAAAATCCGCAACCTCAAGATCGGGGGCATCTGCCATATCCAGATCGGCTTCGCCATCGCCTGCCAACAGGCTGCCACCCAACATCAGCGCGATCAGTTCCAGCCCCAGCAGACCAAACAGCAGCGCAAGTGAAATGGTAAAGGGCGCAAACGCACCATCAAGCAGAAAGCTGAACATCAGCGATATGTCCCCGCTTTTGTATACTTTGGTATGCAATATAAATGGGTAGTCATAACGAAAATTCAAGAAGTTGTGATTCCACAGCTCAACCCAAGGTTATTTTGACCCGTCCCGCAATCACAATCCCGGTCACCGGGAATGTCCGATTACATGACCAGCAAGTGGCTAAAATGACATGCAGGCGAAACCCGGCCTTTTGCTGCGCGGTCACATCATGTAGACGAGCGCGCAGACAGTTACGCGGAAACGGAATATGGCTCGGATTCTTATCACCTCGGCGATCCCCTACATCAACGGGATCAAACACCTCGGCAATCTGATCGGCTCGCAATTGCCTGCTGATCTTTATGCGCGCTATCAGCGTGGCCGGGGGAACGAGGTGATGTTCCTGTGCGCCACGGACGAACACGGCACCCCGGCAGAACTGGCCGCTGCCAAAGCGGGCAAGCCCGTCGCGGAATACTGCGCGGATATGTATGCCGTTCAGGCCGAGATTGCGCAGCGCTTCGGGCTCAGCTTCGATCACTTTGGCCGCTCGTCCAGCGAGCAGAACAAGGTGCTGACACAGCATTTCGCGGGTAAACTGGACGAGGCCGGGCTGATCCGTGAGGTCAGCGAAAAGCAGGTCTATTCCAATGCCGATAAACGGTTCCTGCCCGACCGATATATCGAAGGCACCTGCCCCAATTGCGGCTATGACCGCGCACGTGGCGACCAGTGCGAAAACTGCACCAAGCAGTTGGACCCGACTGACCTGATCGAGCCGCGCAGCGCGATCAGTGGCTCAACCGATCTGGAGGTGCGCGAGACCAAGCACCTGTATCTGCGCCAATCTGCGATGAAAGATCAACTGGATGCCTGGATCGACAGCAAGGCAGACTGGCCGATCCTGACCACCTCGATTGCCAAGAAATGGCTGCATGACGGCGATGGCCTGCAGGACCGTGGCATCACCCGCGATCTGGACTGGGGTGTGCCGGTCAAGAAAGGCGACCAGGACTGGCCGGGGATGGAGGGCAAGGTCTTCTATGTCTGGTTTGACGCGCCCATCGAGTATATCGCCTGCGCCAAAGAATGGGCTGATGCCAATGGCAAGTCTGACGCCGACTGGGAACGCTGGTGGCGTACCGACAAAGGTGCGGATGACGTGCGTTATGTCCAGTTCATGGGCAAGGACAACGTGCCCTTCCATACCCTGTCGTTCCCGGCCACCATTCTGGGCTCGGGCGAGCCGTGGAAGATGGTCGACCACCTGAAATCCTTCAACTACCTCAACTATGACGGCGGCCAGTTTTCGACCTCGCAGGGTCGTGGCGTGTTCATGGATCAGGCGCTGGACATCCTGCCCGCCGATTACTGGCGCTGGTGGCTGCTGAGCCATGCGCCCGAAAGCAGCGACAGTGAGTTCACATGGGAAAACTTCCAGCAATCGGTGAACAAGGATCTGGCGGATGTGCTGGGCAATTTCGTCAGCCGGATCACCAAGTTCTGCCGTTCGAAATTCGCCGAGGCCGTGCCCGAAGGCGGCACGTTCGGTGACCGCGAGCAGGCGCTGATCGAAGAACTGACCAAACGCGTCCGTGCCTATGAAGCGCATATGGAAGCGATGGATGTCCGCAAATCCGCGCAGGAATTGCGCGCGATCTGGGTGGCGGGCAACGAATACCTGCAGGCCGCAGCGCCCTGGTCGACCTTCAAGGAAGATTCTGAACAGGCTGCCGCGCAGGTACGTTTGGGCCTGAACCTGATCCGCCTGTATGCCGTGCTCAGCGCGCCGTTTATCCCGGACACATCGGCCCGGATGCTGAGCGCGATGAACACGCTGGACACCAGCTGGCCGGATGACGTGGCCGCTGCATTGGCCGCCCTGCCCGCGGGCCACGAATTTACCGTGCCTGACGTGCTGTTCGCCAAGATCACCGACGAAAAGCGCGAGGACTGGCAAAGCCGTTTTGCCGGAACCCGCGACTGACGGTCGACATCTCGGAACACTAGCAAACGGGGGCCGTTTTGGCCCCCGTTTTCTTTGGCACGCACCCCTAAGTCTGCCGAGTTGCGGGAAAAACCTCGCCCGGGTTGCGACAGGCTTCGCATTCAAGAAGCTTGAGATATTGTCGCAAACCAGCCATCCTGCGTGGGAAGTCAATCGACTCGTCCCGGCATCGCACATGTCCGGATGGGCAATCCTTAGTTCGAACGAGGCGCCGCCATGTCCCTTGCATTTCCTACGTCCATCCATCGCCACAGCGGATCATTCAGGGCCCTGGCCCTTCTGACCAGCCTCGGGCTGGCCTCAGCCGCGTGGGCGCAGGACCAAGGCGATGCGCCACCACCGAAGGTTTCGATCGCTGCCGCCTATACCGAGGAGATCACGGAAGAGGCGACCTTTATCGGACGCGCCGAAGCGATCAACAAAGTCGATATCATCGCGCGCGTCAGTGGCTTTCTCGAAAGTCAGGATGTCGAAGACGGCGCGCTGGTGAATGAGGGCGACCTTCTGTTCAAGATCGAACCGGACCTGTATGAGGCGACCCTGCAGTCGCGTAAGGCCGATCTGGACCGGGCAGAGGCCAATCTTGAACTGGCCAAGGTCGATCTGGCCCGAAAGGAAGAACTGTACAAACGCGACGCGACGCCAGAATCCGAACGCGACATCGCCCGTGCCAACGAACTGGTAGCCGAAGCCGAGGTCAAGGCCGCGAACGCCGCTATTCAACAGGCCCAACTGGATCTGAGCTACACCGAAATCCATGCGCCGTTCACCGGACGACTGGGCCGCGTTGCGACAAGCGTCGGGGACGTGGTCGGCCCGAACAATCCGCCGCTGGTCAATCTGGTGAGCGAAGCGCCGATCTACGTGAACTTCTCACTCAATGAGAAGCAGTTTACCACGGTTCTTCAACATGTTGGCGAAAGCGCAGCCTCTCTGGCCGAAAGCGATCAAAGCCCGAATGTCCACGTGACGCTGCCCAATGGCACCGAGTTGGATGAAACCGGCAAGATCATCTTTGTCGACAACCGTATCGACCCTTTGACCGGGGCCATCACCTTGCGCGCCCAGTTTGACAACACGGACCGGCTGATCATCGATGGGGCTTTTTTGAACGTCCAGATCGAAGCCCTGGAGCCCACGCTGCAGGTGCTGATACCGCAAGCGGCTCTGCAGCGCGATCAGCGCGGCGAATTCGTTCTGGTGGTTAATGACAAACAAATGGTCGAACAACGCTATATCACCACCGGCGACACGGTCGACTCGGCCATCATCGTCGCGGATGGTCTGCGCGAAGGCGAAAGCGTGATTGTCGAGGGCCTGCAGCGCGTGCGCCCGGGCGTGGCGGTCGACGCGGTTGTCGCTGCCGAACAGCCGGGGGAATAACCGATGTTCTCAGCCCTGTTCATCAGCCGGCCCAAGCTGGCGCTTGTTATTTCGCTGGTGCTGACCATTCTAGGCGGCATCGGCTATCTGGTTCTGCCGGTTGCGCAGTTCCCCGATATCACGCCCCCGGTCGTCAGCGTCACCGCCACATATACTGGCGCGAATGCCGAGACCGTCGAGAACACCGTCGCCGCCCCCATCGAGGCGCAGGTCAACGGTGTGGACGACATGATCTACATGACGTCGACCTCATCGGATAACGGTTCGTATTCTCTGAACGTTACGTTCGAAGTCGGTACAGACCCCGATATTGCATCCGTGAACGTGCAAAACCGCGTGGCACAGGCGATGGCGTCGCTGCCATCCGAGGTCACCTCGTCGGGTGTTGTGACGCAGAAGGCGTCGACAAACATGCTGTTGCTGGTCACGCTGACCTCGCCCAATGGCACCTATGACAGCGTGTTTCTGTCCAACTATGCCTCGATCAATCTGAAAGACGCGCTGGCGCGGGTTCAGGGCGTCGGTAAGGCGGATGTTCTGACCAATCTGGAATACGCCATGCGGATCTGGATGGACCCGGATAAGATGGCGGCGCTTTCGATCTCTCCGGGTGATGTGATCAACGCGATCCGCGAGCAGAATATCGAGGTCTCGGCCGGTTCGATCGGCTCGCCCCCCGTGCCCGAGGGACAGACCTTTCAGTACACGATCAAAACCAAAGGCCGCCTGACCTCGGCTGAAGAGTTTTCGAACATCGTAATCCGCACCGGCGACGCGGGCGCCATTGTGCGCGTTAAAGACATCGCACGCACCGAACTCGGCGCGCAGTTCTATTCGGCCTCTGGCTATTTCCAAAGCGTCCCCGCCACCGTCATCGGCATCTATCAGGCCCCCGGGGCCAACGCCCTGGCCGTGTCCGAGCGTGTCGAGGCCGAGCTTGAGCGTCTGTCACGCTCGTTCCCGACGGATGTGGAATATGCTGTTCCGTTCAACACGACGGACTTTGTTGAACAATCACTGAATGACGTGGTTTCGACGCTTATCCTGACTTTCATTCTGGTGATCACCGTCGTGTTCATCTTCCTTGGCAGTTGGCGCGCGACCATCATTCCGGCGGTGGCGATCCCGGTGTCATTGATCGGGACATTCGCCTTCCTTCTGGCCTTTGGCATGTCTCTGAATACGATCTCTCTGTTCGCGCTGGTGCTGGCCATCGGGATCGTGGTGGATGACGCTATCGTTGTCGTCGAAAATGTCGAGCGCATCATCGCGGATGAGGGCCTGCCCCCCGCCGAAGCCACGCGTAAGGCGATGGGCCAGATCACCGGCCCGGTGATTGCGACAACGCTGGTTCTGCTGGCCGTCTTCGTGCCGGTGACCTTCATGCCCGGTATTTCGGGGCGGCTCTATTCGCAGTTCGCGGTCACGATCTCAACCGCTGTTGTGATCTCTTCGATAAACGCTCTGACATTGTCCCCGGCCTTATGTGGGCTTGTGCTTCAGGCGCGCTCGGGCCCGCCCAAGGGTTTGCTGGCGGTCTTCGAAAAGTTCATTGGTTCGGTACGCAGCGGGTATGTTGCAATCGTGCGCAAACTGCTGATCCTGCCTGTCATTTCGCTGGGCATCATTGCGGCTTTCGGCATGGGCACCGGGACCATCATGGGCAACACCTCGCAAGGGTTCATTCCGCTTGAGGATAACGGCTATCTCTTCGTCGATATCCAATTGCCCGACGCGGCAACGCTTGAGCGGACCGAAACCGTCTCGGCCCGCCTCGATGCCCAAATTCAGGAGATACCGGGCGTTGCCAGCACCGTTCTGGTGAACGGCTTCTCTCTGCTGAATGGCACAACAACCAATGGCGCGGCGATCTTCGTCAACCTTACAAACTGGGGGGAACGGCAGGAACCCGACCTCAGCGCCAATGCCATTCTGGGCAAGGTGCTGGCCATCGCCAACCAGGAATCCGCAGCCTCGATCGTGGCCTTCAACCCGCCGCCGATCCAAGGCTTGGGTATGTCTGCGGGCGTTGAAATGGAGGTTCAGCAAACCGGTGGCGGATCGCCGCAGGATCTGGCCTCGGCGGTTGGTTCATATGTCTACGCCGCCAACCAACGGCCCGAGATTGCGCAGGCTTACACCACCTTCCGCGCAAATGTGCCGCAGTTGTTCGTCGATCTGGACCGGGAAAAGGCCAAGACCCTGCAGGTCTCGGTCGCTGAGGTGTTCCAGACCATGCAGGCGCAGCTCGGCTCGTACTACGTGAACGACTTCAACCTGTTTGGGCGGGTCTATCGGGTGATGATCCAGGCCGAGGGGTCCTATCGGAACAAAGTCGATGACATCTCGAACCTTTATGTGCGTTCAACCAAAGGCGAAATGGTGCCGCTGGGCACTTTGATCGATATCGAGAACGTGTTGGGGCCGGTGCTTCTGAAACGGCACAACCTGTTCCGTTCCGCCACGGTGACCGCTGTTCCGGCTCCGGGGCTTTCGACCGGGGATGCCATCACCACCATGACCGAGGAATCGGCAACCGCCCTGCCCCCCGGCTATGCCTTCGAATGGACGGGAACGGCACAACAGCAATTGGCTTCGGGCAATTTGGTGGTCGTGATCCTAGGGTTGGCGATCCTGTTCGGATATCTGTTCCTTGTCGGCCAATACGAAAGCTGGACCATGCCTGTATCGATCCTGATGTCGGTGACGGTGGCCTTGTTCGGAGCAGTCGCGGCGGTTGCGATCGTGGGCAGTGACATCAACCTTTACACGCAGATCGGGATGATCATGCTGGTCGGGCTTGCCTCAAAGAACGGAATTCTGATCGTTGAATTCGCGATGGAGCAGCGGGCCAAAGGCCTGTCGATCAAAGACGCAGCGGCTGAGGCGGCGTATCAGCGTTTCCGCGCCGTGATGATGACCGCCCTGTCCTTCCTGCTGGGCGTCGTGCCGCTGCTAGCCGCGAACGGTGCCGGTGCGGCCAGCCAGAAGGCCATCGGGGTTGCCGTCTTTGGTGGGATGCTCGCAGCGACGCTGTTCGGGGTGATCCTTGTTCCGGTTCTCTATGCCGTGATGCAGGGGATGCGAGAGTGGATCAAAGGCAGTAAGAATGATCCCGGCCCTTCGGAAGAGGCCGCATGATCGGATAATCAGAAACGCCCCGCAAAATTGCGGGGCGTTCTCTTCGATCTTAGCGATTGGCTATCCAGCTATCGATCCGGGTGATCTGTTCCGGTGTCAATCGCAGCCCGAGCTTGTTGCGTCGCCAGATCACATCTTCCGCGGTGCGGGCATATTCCTTTTCAATCAGCCAGTTCAGCTCTGCCGCCGTCAGGGTGGCCCCGAAATCCTCACCCAGATCGGATTGTTCCTGCGCTGAACCCAACACAGCGCGCGCCTCAGTGCCGTAAGCGCGCACTAAACGATGTGCCCAGCGTTCCGTCAGGAAGGGATAATCGGCCCTCAGGCTTTGCACCAAAGCATCGACCCCATCGACAGGAAAATCCCCTCCCGGCAATGGCACGCCAGCCGTCCAGGGACCAGACACGCCCGGGATATGCTCGCCTACTTTCTCAAGCGCGCTTTCTGCGAGGCGGCGGTAGGTCGTGATCTTACCACCAAAGACATTCAGCACTGGCGCGCCGCCCTCGGCATCCACTTTCAAGGTGTAATCCCGTGTTGCCGCCGTCGCGCTGCTGGCCCCGTCATCGTACAAGGGCCGGACGCCGGAATAGGTCCAAGTGACATCCGCGCGCGTCACTGGCGTCTTGAAATACTTCGAGGCAAAAGCGCAAAGATACTCCTGCTCTGCCTCGGTACAGACCGGAGGCTCGGACGGGTCCGAATGATCCTGATCCGTGGTTCCGATCAGAGTGTAATCCTGCTCGTACGGGATGGCGAAAATGATCCTCCCGTCTTCACCCTGAAAGAAATAGCATTTGTCGTGATCATAAAGCTTCGGCGTCACGATATGACTGCCGCGCACCAGCCGGACCCCTTCGCGCGAGTTCATGCGAATCTTGGTCTGGATGATTTCACCCACCCACGGCCCGCCCGCATTGATGAGCATTTTTGCATGAACTGTTCTGGTCTCATCCCGGTCGCGGTCGCGCAGGGTCACCTTCCACAGATCATCGACCCGCTCGGCCGAGACAACCTCGGTGCGCACCATGATCTGCGCGCCGCGCGCCTCGGCATCGCGGGCGTTCAGGACGACCAGCCGGGAATCCTCGACCCAGCAATCGGAATATTCATAGGCGGTTTCGAACTTGTCCTGCAGCGGGGCACCTTCAGGTCCGTTTCGCAGGTTCAGCGACCGTGTTCCGGGCAGAATTTTTCGCCCGCCGAGATTGTCATACAAAAACAAGCCCAACCGGATCAGCCAGGCCGGACGCCGCCCGCGCATCCAGGGCATGACCGTGCTCAGCAGTCTGGAGGTTGGCGTCTCGGAATCGAACCGCATGTCGGCGTGATACGGCAGCACAAAGCGCATCGGCCACGAGATATGTGGCATGGCGCGCAGCAATGTTTCGCGTTCAATCAGCGCCTCGCGAACCAGACGAAACTCGAAGAACTCCAGATACCGCAGCCCGCCATGGAACAGTTTGGTCGATGCAGAGGACGTGGCCGAGGCCAGATCATTCATCTCGGCCAGCGCCACGGACAATCCCCGCCCCGCCGCATCGCGCGCGATACCGCAGCCGTTGATGCCACCACCGATGATGAACAGGTCGGTTACCTGAGTGCTGTCCGATGACATTGTTATGCGATTCCCAATTTCTGCAGCTTTGCGCGCATTAACCTGATTTATGTTCGTTTGGTCAATAATTGCTTTCGTTATTTATCGCTTTCGAATGGTATAAGCTATTATATCAGTCATAACTTGCCACTTTGAATAAAAAGAGCAAAAACGAAAACACCCACGCAGACGGAGATCACCCATGTCCTTGTCCTTCCGCCAATCGGACATTCTTGAAATCGCCAAGGAAGACGGCCGCGTCACGGTCGAAGGGTTGGCAGACCGTTTTCAGGTCACCGTCCAGACCATCCGCCGCGATTTGTCCGACCTGTCCGAGGCCGGAATGCTCGACCGGGTACACGGCGGGGCCGTGTTGCGCTCGGGCGTTTCGAATATCGGCTACGAGGACCGCCGCGCCCTGAATCACGAGGTCAAAACCCGTATTGCCGAACGTTGCGCGGCTGACATCCCGGATGGCAGTTCGCTTTTCCTGAACATCGGCACCTCGACCGAGGCGGTCGCCCGGCAATTGTTGCACCACAAGAATCTGATGGTGGTGACCAACAACATGAACGTGGCCTCGATACTGGCCGAAAACCCGGACTGCGAGATCGTCGTTACTGGCGGCGTGCTGCGCCGGTCGGACAGCGGGTTGGTCGGGAATCTGGCCGTTTCAACCATTCGCCAGTTCAAGTTTGACCACGCGGTCATCGGCTGCTCGGCGCTGGATGTTGATGGCGACCTGATGGATTTCGATCTGCAGGAAGTTCTGGTCAGCCAAACCATCATCGCGCAGGCGCGGCACACCAGTCTTGTGGCGGATCATTCCAAGTTCGCGCGAACAGCCCCGGCGCGCATCGCCTCTCTGGCGGATGTCGACGTGATCTATTCGGACGCCCCTTTGCCCGACGAACTGTCTGCGAAATGTACCGACTGGCAAACGCGAATTGTCGAGTGTCCCTGAGGCCTATCACCTTCTGGTTGCTCCACCTTGTCAGATGCCCCTTGAGATGACAGTATCGTGATCATCAGCATCAGGCACTTTAGGGATGGTACCGGGCCATGATCGCGCTTTTATTTTCGCTACTTACAGTCACAATGGGGCTGAACTATTTCGGTCGCACGGGTATCGGAACGACCTTGTTCCTTATCACGCTGGCGTTGAGCGTTTACTGGCTAAAATTTCACGCCACCAGCGTTTTGACCATCCAACTGTAGCGGAGCGTGATGATGACACCAGACCTGTCCCGAAGCCTGAACGCCCTGGGCGCATTTGCTGTCAGCCTCATCCTCATCCTTGCGTATGCATATCAGTTCACGCTGGATGAACTGCCCTGCCCTCTCTGCCTGCTGCAACGGGTTGGATTCGTGGCCGTGGGCGTCGGGCTTGGCCTCAACCTGCTATACGGCGCGCGTCCGCGACACTACGCGCTGATGCTGTTGGCCGCGCTTTATGGTGGCAGCGTATCCGTGCGGCAAATCCTGCTGCATATTGTGCCGGGCACGGGCCATTATGGCTCACCCGTTCTGGGGCTGCACTATTATACCTGGGCCGCAATCGGGTTCTTTCTGATCCTGCTGGGCACTTCGGTCATGCTGATGTTTGACCGCCAATATGTCAGCGACGGCCAAAGAGGCCCACGTTTCGGCGGCAGTACATTGGCCAAGGCCGCGTTCTTCACCCTACTCGCTCTGGCGGTGCTGAATGCCGTGTCGACCCTGATCGAATGCGGGCCGACCATTTGCGCCGACCCGCCCACCAGCTACAAACTGATTGACGAATTGGGCAACAACAACTGAGGATAGGACAACCTTCCCGACGAGAGGCGCGAGCATGGGACTTCTGGGACAGCCGCTTGGCTATTACGACTATCTGACATTCGTGGCGCTCATCCTGCTATTGGCGGCAGTCATGGCGCTGTTCCTGTTCATCATGGGCTTGCCGGGCCGCATTGCGATCAAGCGCAACCACCCCCACGCTGAGGCGGTCAAGATCATGGGATGGATGGGGTTTCTGGCCATCGTGCCCTGGGTGCACGCCTTCATCTGGGCCTTCCATGACGGCGTCACCGTAGACATGCGCCGCGGACCCGAGGACGAGCGCAAGGCTATTCGTGATGAGATCAGGCGGCTGGGTGGAACTGTGAAACCGGAATATCAGGACCCGCTGGATACAGACGACACTCAGAAGAGCTAAGGTCAGAGGAAATCAACACATATGCTAGTCGCCCTTGGCATCACGCTGTTTTACATCATTTTCGTCTGGTTTGTGTTCTTCAAGGCGCAATGGCTGAAATTCAACATCATGTGGGGGATCGTCTCGTTCTGGGTCGGGGCGCATCTGTTGCTGATCTTCCTTGTCGCCTTGCGGTTCTTTCAGCCCTTTTCGGCCGACAGTCACGTGGTGCGCTCGACCATCCAGATCGTTCCCCGACTGACCCAGCCCACGGTTCTGACCGAGGTTCTGGTCGAGCCAAACACCTGGGTCACAAAGGGAGAGCCGCTTTACCGCTTTGACGACACGGTGTTTTCGCTGGCCGTCGAAAAGGCAAATGCACAATTGGTGGCGGCACAGCAAAATGCCCTGATCCTGGAACAGGATGTCATTGCCGCGACCGAAGCCGTCGAACGCGCCAACGCGCAACTGGCCTATGCCCAGACCGAACAGGCCCGGTACGAAAACCTCGTTCCTGCAGGTGGCGCGCGGCAGGACGAGTTGGACCGCTGGAATGAACAGGTGGCCGAGGATCAGGCCAAGGTCAAAGAGGCCGCAGCGAATCTGGAGAAGGCCAATCTTGCAGCGGCCTCGCAGGTCGACGGTGTGAATACAGGCATCATCGAGGCCCAGTCACAACTGGCCGAGGCCGAGTACTTTCTTGATAATACAACGATATACGCACCCGAAAACGGCATGATCGTCTCGCAGCAGGCGCGTCCGGGCATGGTGGTGGGTGAAATCCGTCTGGGCGCGATTGCAAGCTTCGTGACTGAAGACAGCCCCTATATCCTCGCCACCTTCCGGCAGCAGAATCTGAAATTCGTTGAGGTCGGCCAGCCGGTCGAGGTGGCGCTGGACCTCTATCCCGGCGAAATTCTGAGCGGCAAGGTCGAGGCGATCTGGTGGGCGACGCGTCAAGGTCAGTATCTGCCCTCGGGCCGCCTGCCCGGGTTTGAACTGCCGAAACTGCCCGGTCGCATCGCGGTACAAATCTCGGTCGATGTGCCTGAAAGTCATACCTTCCCCGCTGGCGGCCACGCGGCGGTGGCGATCTACACGGGCATGGGCAAGAGTTTCGAGTTCTTGAGGCGCATCAACATCCGCCTCTATTCCTTCGCCAACTTCATCCGACCGCTGGATATCTGAGGATGCGCGCCATGACACTCCGCCGACTGCTCGGCACCGCCCTCTGCGCCGCAAATCTTGCTGCCTGTACGCCGGTAGGGCCGGATTTCGTGCGCCCGAACTCTCCGGTCGTGAAACAATGGATCGAGGTCAACAGCCCCAGCGCGGGCCAAAGCGGCCTGACCTCACGCAGCGCGCCGGTGGTGCGATGGTGGGAGACGTTCAATGATCCTACATTGAACAAACTGATCGCCGAGGCCTATGCCCAGAACCTGACCTTGCAGGTTGCAGGGGCCCGCGTGCTGCAGGCCCGCGCACAGCTTGGTATCGCATTCGGAGAGCTTTATCCCCAGTCGCAAGCCATCGGCGGATCGCTGGAACGGCGACAGATCAGCGACAACCTTGGCCCGATTTCCGATATTCGGCGGATCATCCCGCTGGATACCGAGTTTTCAACCTCGCAGGTCGGGTTCGATGCGCAATGGGAACTGGACGTATGGGGCGCACAACGGCGTGGCGTACAGGCGGCGCGGTCGAACCTCGCCCTGCAGGTGGCCAATTATGACGATGCGCTTGTAACGCTCACCGGCGATGTGGCCGCCCTGTATATCAACGTCCGCTCCTTGCAGGAGGCCCTGGGCGTAGCGCGCGAGAATATCCAGATTCAGCAGGTATCGGCGGACCTGACCCAGTTGCGCTTCAACAACGGCGTAACCACCGAATTGGACGTGCAGGAATCCACGGCGCTGCTGAACAACACCAGGGCGCTGGTGCCCCAGTTGGAGAGCGATCTGCTGCAAGCCAAGAATGCGCTGGCGGTACTGCTGGGCAAAACCCCGGCGCAAATGGCGGGGATGCTGGGCGGGTCCGGTCGTATCCCATCAGCCCGCACAAACGTGGCCGTGGGTGTACCCGCAGAACTGCTGCGACGCCGCCCGGATGTGCGCGCGGCAGAGCTGGCCGCAGCAACGCAATCGGCTCAGGTCGGCATCGCGCTGGCCGATCTCTATCCGCAATTCATTCTGTCCGGGTCGATCGGCCTGCAGGCCTCGGGTGGGCGCGATCTGTTCAGCGGCAACAGCACCACGGGTCTGGCCAATGCGGGCGTTGTCTGGAACGTGCTGAACTATGGCCGCATCAAGAACAATGTCCGCGCGCAGGACGCCGCCTATCAGGCGTTGATAGCGAATTATCAGAACACTGTCTTGACCGCCTATTCCGAGGTTGAAAGCGCCATGGGCGCTTATGCACAGGCGCGCAAGCAGGTCACCTTCTATCAACGCAGCGTTGACGCATCGCGCCGTGCTGCCGAGATTGCCGTCGATCAGTATCGCGACGGCATTGCCAGTTACTCGCGCATCCTGAATACGCAGACCGCGCTTCTGCGGTCGCAGGCGAACCTGATCGAGGCGCGGCAAGAGGTTTCGTCAAATCTGGTCGCCATCTACAAAGGTCTGGGCGGAGGCTGGCAGATCCGACAAAATCAGGAATTCCTGCCCGAAACGGTGCTGGCCGAGATGGCCTATCGCACCGATTGGGGGGATCTGCTGCAGAAAACGCCCACCGGGGCCAGCCTGAACTGATCCCTATTTCGTCAGCCCGCGCAGCCCGCCCGAGATCAGGATGTTCACTTCGTACAAAATGCGCGGTGCGGCCAACCCGCCGGGGCTGGCCAGATAGTTCGGGCTCCATTCCGGTTCGAACTTCTGCTTGAAGCTGCGCAGCCCCTCGAAGTGATAAAATTGCTCCCCATGCTCATAGACAAAGCCGCCAATGCGGTTCCATAGCGAGGCAAGTTGCCGGTTCTCGATCCCCGAAAACGGCGCGGCCCCCAATGAGAACCAGTGGAACCCCTGCTCTGCCCCCCATGACATCATCTCGGCAAAGAGCGCATCCATGACAAAGCTGGGACTGTCGGGTTCATAGCGCATCAGGTCCAGTGACAGTTCCGACTTGTTGCCACCCTGAAACAGGTTCGCAAAGGCCATGATCTTACCGCTCTCATCCCTTAAAACCGCATGATCGAAATAGGACAGGTACTTTTCGTCAAAGCCCCCTAGCGCAAAGCCCTTCTCCTCACCCGCCTTTTTGGCAAGCCAGTCGTCCGAGATTTTGCGCAGTTCCGGCAGCACCGGGGCCAGTTCCTCTTTGGGAATGATCTCGAACACACAGCCTTCGCGTTCGGCCCGGTTCTTGGCCTGCCGGAACCGTTTGCGCGGCTTGCCGTCCAGTGAGAAATTGGTCAGCGGCACCCGCGCAACCTCGCCAATCTTCAGGATCGACAGGCCGAGGTCCAGAAACGTCGGCAAATACTTGGTCGAAACACTGTAGAAAGCGCATAGCTTGCCTTCGCGATCCGCCATTTCACGCAGTTGCCAGACCAACTGCTGCCCGGCCTTTTCGTCGCCCACCGGTTCGCCCTTGGTGATCAGGGCGTTGCCCGTATCGGCGTAGGCCAGAAAGGCGGTCTGATCATCTGAAATCAGGAACTGCTTGTCTCCGGTCAAGGAAATCTGGGACTCGGTATCTTCACATTCCATCACCAGCCGCTCGACCACTTCGGGGATTTCGGTTCGGGTCGGGGCCGGAATCTCTCGCCCGAACAGCGAATTCACCGCCACAACTCCAAGGATCACCGCCACCACGAGGCTAGAGCGCAGGAAGCGGGAGGCATCGCCGTTCCAGGCGAACTCCCACCACAGCGCGTTCTGGTATTCGACATGGGAATAGGCAAACAGCCCGATCCAGAAGATCACCAACAGCAAGGCCATGACGCTGACCAGCCACGGGATGTTCAACCGGAAGATCGACGCGCCGCTGACCCGGTAGAAGGCGCCACGAAACATGGCCAGCAAGGCGATGGTGCCGAGCAGAGAAAGCGCCTCATGCGTGTCCAGGCCTTTGGCGAGTGAGGCAAAGAACCCCGCCACCATCAACAGCATCGCCACGACCCAGGCGCGATACAGCTTGCGGAACAGACCGCGAGAGACCAGCAGCAGCAACACCCCCACCGCGCTGCCCGCCAGATGCGAAGCCTCAACGAAGGACAGCGGCAGCACCTCACGCAGGGCGCCGAGGTTCTGCGAACTGGAAGGCAATGCGCCCGAGACCAGCAGGACAATCCCGGCCACCGCCGCGATTCCCGCGGCCACCATCGGTACGATCGGGCGAATGGCGCGGTAAACCCATGTCGCCGCCCCTCCGATCTTGTCCCGCTGTGTCAGGGCCGAGGCCCCGGCGATAGACAGGGTTGCGATGCCAAACGGGCAAAAAGTGTAGACGACCCGATAAAGCAATAGCGCCGCAATCACATCCGAACGCCCCGAGGCCCCCAGACCTGCGATCAGAGTCGCCTCAAACACGCCGATCCCGCCCGGCGCGTGGCTGAGAATGCCGACCGCGATAGCCGCGATATAAATGGTGAAAAAGTACGGAAAACCGACACCCAGATCATCCGGCATCAGCACATAAAGCGCCATGGATGCGCCGAATACATCCCCGACCGCCGCAACGGTCAGCAGGCTGGCCAGCTTGCCGCCCGGCAGGTTAAAACCAAACCCTCCGTATCCCAATCGCCGCCCCCCGGTAGACAGCCAGACGAACAGCGCCACAAGCCCTGCCAGAAGGCACAGGCCAATGACGGTTTCGGTGGTCTCTGCGATAGGCAATACCTTCGAGATACCGTCGGGGTGGAAGGTCAGAAGTATACCCAGAAGCAGGATCAGCCCCATCCAGAACGCCACCCAAGAGGTCGCGATCACTCCGGCGACGCGCCCCAGATCCAATCCCAGCGAGGCATAGATGCGATAGCGGATGGCCGTGCCGGTGATATAGGAAAAGCCCAGACAATTCGACACCGCATAGCCACTGGCCCCGGCCATGCCTGCGATGGGCAGAGGGACTTTGCCCTCGGCGACGCTCTGTACGGCAAGGACATCATAGAAGGATAGCGACAGAAAGCTGACCGCCGTCCAGCACAGCGCGAAAAACATCACCTTCCACGAAGTCGCGGCGATATCGGTCTTCACATCCGCCCATTTCACATGCGCCGACAGGTCGTGAAGAACAAATAACGCGATCAGCGTTATCGCCACTGGCACTGCAATCCGAACCAGAGGTTTTTCCAACAGGCCCGTTACACGCTCGGCCAGCTTTTGGGCCCGCGACTCGTCGCTTGTTGCCTCTGAAGTCATTCTGATTATCCCTACCCTGTTGCGGGTTTCGGTGTCAGGTCAAAGCTTTACATATAATTGCCAGCCGTCAAAGCATGTTGCGCCCGGATTCATGTCCGCCCCTTGCGTGTCGACAGCAACAGGTTGGTCTCGGACCGGGTGACACCCTCCATCCGCCGGATTGCAAACAGCACGTCGTCAAACTCAGCCAGCGTGTCGGTGCCGATCTCGACGATCAGATCCCAGCTGCCATTGGTAGAATGCACCGCCCCCACCTCGCGCATCGCCGCGATCCGTGATCTGATCCGCTCGGTTCCCCGACCTTCAATCTCAAGCATCATCAGCCCGCGCACCGGGCTTTCCGACACGCCCTGTCGGGTCACGACTGTGAAGCCGACGATCTCACCCGATTGCTTGAGGCGTTGAAGGCGGCTGCGGACGGTCGTCCGTGTGACGCCCAGCACCTCAGCCAATTCCGACAACGATGCCCGCGCGTCCCGGTGCAGTGCATTCAGCAATCGGCTATCCAGTTCGTCCATAAGAGCTTTCCAATTCGAATTTCACCAATCCAGTTTGATCATTTTGGTCTCTTTTCTCAACCCGTACTGCATTTCTATAAAAACATATGGACAAAAAAACGCTCATTCTGGCCGGAGCTCCGATGGATTCCGGCAAACGCCGTCAGGGCTGCCGCATGGGTCCTGATGCCTATCGCGTGGCCGGTCTTGCACAGGCTTTGACCGATCTGGGCCACACGGTCACGGATATTGGCGACACGCGACCGGACCATGTGGATATGGTCGAACATCCACATCTGTTCGCCCTGCCCGAATGCGTGGGCTGGACGCAAGCACTGTGCCGGACGGCACAGGATGCCGCACAACAAGGTCTGCCGATATTCATGGGTGGCGATCACGCGCTCTCGATGGGCACGGTCTCGGGCATGGCGGCGCATGCGCTGAGCATTGATCGTCCCCTATTTGTGCTGTGGCTCGATGCGCACAGCGACTTTCACACGCCCGGCAGCACCGGCAGCGGCAACCTGCACGGCACGCCCGTCGCCTACGTCACCGGACAACCCGGGTTCGAGGCCTTCCCGCCCCTCGCCGCGCCTATCCCGACGGACCGGGTTGGTATGATCGGCCTGCGCTCGGTCGATCCGGCCGAACGCGCCGCACTGGAAAAAGATCACGCCATGCTGGCTGATATGCGCAGTATCGACGAGCATGGCATCAAAGCGCCGCTTCTGGCCTTCCTCGATAAGGTGCGGGCCGCGAACGGCATCCTGCATGTCTCACTGGATGTGGATTTCCTCGATCCCTCGGTCGCACCTGCGGTCGGCACCACCGTCCCCGGCGGCGCAACCGAGCGTGAGGCGCATCTGGCCATGGAACTGCTGCACGAAAGCAGCCTTGTCTGCTCGCTGGATCTGGTCGAGCTGAACCCGTTTCTTGATGAACGTGGCCGAACCGCAAAACTGATGGTCGATCTGGCCGCCTCGCTGATGGGGCGCCGCATCTTCGACCGCCCGACACGGAGTTTCTGATGACCCAACCTTCCGACAAGGCGCTGGTACCTTTTGTATCCGTGGACAACATGATGCGCCTGATTCACCATATCGGGGTCGAGCAGATGATCACCCAGATTGCCGCTCAGATCGAAGCCGATTTCAAACGATGGGAGAGTTTCGACAAAACGCCCCGCATCCCGGCGCACTCCCCCCACGGTGTGATCGAGTTGATGCCCACCTCGGATGGCGAGGCCTATGGGTTCAAATACGTCAACGGCCACCCCAAAAACACATCCGAGGGGCTGCAGACGGTGACCGCTTTTGGTCTTTTGGCCGATGTTTATACCGGTTACCCCACTTTGCTGACCGAGATGACGATGCTGACCGCGCTGCGCACGGCGGCGACGTCGGCTTTGGTGGGCAGCTATCTTGCCCCTAAATCCGCCACCGTTATGGCGATGATCGGGAACGGAGCACAATCGGAGTTTCAGTGTCTCGCCTTCAAGGCCATGTGCGGGATCGACACCGTGCGCCTTTATGACACCGATCCGAAGGCTACGTCGAAATGCGCAGCCAATCTGCAGGGCAAGGGGCTGACGGTCATCGCCTGCAAGACACCGGAAGACGCAATCGAAGGCGCCCAGATCATCACGACCTGCACCGCAGACAAAAAATATGCCACGATCCTGACCGACAACATGGTCGGCCCCGGTGTCCATATCAACGCCATCGGCGGCGACTGCCCGGGCAAAACCGAGTTGCATCGCGACATCCTGCTGCGGTCGAACATCTTTGTCGAATATCCCGAACAGACCCGTATCGAAGGCGAAATACAGGCACTGGAACCGGATCATCCCGTAACCGAAATGTGGGAGGTCATGACCGGTAAGGCCAAAGGACGCACGGATGATCGCCAAATCACCTTGTTCGACAGTGTAGGCTTCGCCATCGAGGATTTTTCTGCCCTGCGCTACATCAAACGGGCCATCGCAGGGACAGACTTCTTTGAACCATTGGATATGCTGGCCGATCCGGACGACCCACGAGACCTGTTCGGAATGCTGATGCGGGCTGAATAGACCGTGTATTCGTCTATTTCGCCCTGAAACCGGCAAACAGCCGAGGGGGCTCTGCCCCCAACCGCCTTCGGCGGCCCCCCGGGATATTTTTGGCCAGATGAAGCAGCGGATCTTTAGCCATTCGTTGCGATACTCACGGTGCGGTACAGGCAGGAGTACCGGTGGCCGCGCCAGGTGAAGCACTCCGGTTGCAATCGGAGAGTGGATCCCTTGCTTCATCTGGCCAAAAATATCCCGGAGCGCGAGGCAGAGCCTCGCAAAAAACTGCTATCCCGCAAGCGACGGCAGATAGAGCACGATTCCAGGGTAAGCCACCAGCAATGCGATGGTCAGCGCATCTGCAACAAAGAAAGGCGTCACGCCTTTGAAGACATCCTGAACACTCAGGTCGGGCCTTACCCCGGCGACAACAAAACAGTTCAGGCCGATGGGTGGCGTGATCAAGCAGAACTCGGCCATTTTCACCACTAAAATGCCGAACCAGATGGCACACATGGGACCGGACATGCCGAAAGCACTGTCGGCGGCGCTGACGGTCTCTCCTCCGTTCAAGGCCATCACCGCAGGATAGACGACGGGCAATGTCAGCAGCAACATACCGATTGCATCCATGAACATGCCCAAGACCGCATAGGCCAACAGGATGCAAATCAGGATCAGCATCGGCGACATCTCAAGCGAGGTGATCCAGTCGGAAAACGCCCCCGGCAAATCCGCAAATCCCAAAAAGCGGACATAGATCAGAACACCCCAGATGATCGTAAAAATCATCGCCGTCAGTTTGGCCGTTTCCAACAGCGCCGATTTGAACTCGGGCCAGCGCATGCCGTGAAACAGCGCAAAACAGAACACGATGAACGCACCGATCGCGCCACCTTCGGTCGGGGTGCCCCACGCTTTTTCGCCAAACGGATTGTAGACGAAACAGATGATGATCAGGATCACCGCGACAATGGGCAAGGCGCCGGGCAAAGCGGTGAAACGCTCTTTCCAGGTAAACCCGGTGACCGGAGGCCCAACCGATTTGAAGACCACAGCAATTCCAACGATCAGAACGCCATAAACGACCGCTGAGAACGCCCCAGGGATAAATCCGGCAAGCAACAGTTTGCCCACATCCTGTTCGACGATGATGGCGTAGATCACAAGGATCGCTGAGGGCGGGATCAGCGAGGCGAGTGTGCCACCAGCGGCAACAACGCCCGCCGCAAAGCGTTTGTTATAGCCGACAGACAGCATTTCGGGGATTGCGATGCGGGCAAACACCGCCGAGGTCGCAACCGATGCACCCGAGACTGCCGCGAAGCCAGCCGTGGCGAAGATGGTGGACACGGCCAGACCACCGGGCACCCACGCGATCCAGCGCTTGGCGGCTTCGAACAAGGCGCGTGTCAATCCGGCGTAGTAGGCCAGATAGCCGATCAGGATGAAGGTCGGGATCAGGCTGAGCGTATGAGACGCCACTTTCGAGTGCGGCACCTGACCTGCGGTTTTCACGGCGACGGTGACGGCCTTGCCGAACCGGCCGGGATCATAACCGAACTTGGCCCAGAATATCCAAATCAGACCAATCAATCCGGCCAGCCCGGCGGCAAAGGCCACGCGCATACCGGTAACGACCATGACCAGCAGACCTGCAGTGACCCACAGCCCGATTTCGATCGTGTCCATGGGTCAGTTCTGCCTTTCGTACTGCTCGGCCTCGGCGGCGGCCTGCGCCGCAGCATCCTGGATCAATGGCACTGCAACCGGCAGCTTTGCCCCCGTGATAAGCGCGCGGCCATAGCCCCAGACTTGCAGGACCAGACGCAGGCACAAGACCGTGAAAGCGACCGGGGCAAGCAGCTTGGCGGGCCAGAGCGGAATGCCGATATCGATCGAGCTGTCACGGCTCCACATCGGGGCACCAAAGTCAAAGGATCGGTCGAAGTGGGACCAACTGCCCCAGACAAGGGCCAGCATCAACAGCAGGATCAGTAGGACCGAAGTCAGTTCGAACAGCCAAAGCGCGCGCCCCTTCAGGCGCGATATCACGATATCCATGCGGATATGGCCGCCATCACGCTGGACATAAGAGATGCCCAGAAACGCAATCAGCGGCATGGCCTGTTCGATCCAGTCGACATAGCCCGGCAGCGGTGCGTTCAAAGCATTTCGACCACTGACCGAGATCACTGCCAGCACCATCAACCCGAACACCGCCAACCCACTGATCAGCGCCAGAAAACGTTCCAACCTTAGCAAACGCTGGTCCAGACGGCTGATCAGGCTGCCGTCCTGCAGCACAGTGGCATGTCCTGCCATACTGGTGATCCTTCGCTGTCAGGTATGGCCGGGCACCGGACGGCTCCCGGCTGATCCGATCAGTTGCCGCCGCGTTGCTGCTTCAACGTGGTCTGGACGAGATCGTAGAGGTCCTGCGCCGGCAGACCCTGCGCTGTCATATCCATGATCCATTGCTCGCGAATGGGATCTGCGGCCTTGGCGCGAAACTCCTCGATCACGGCGTCGTCGATCATGACTTTGGCCACGCCCTTCTCTTCCAGAACGCTGTCCCACTGTTCCAGCAGCCCGCCGTAATTGGCCAGATAATGCGCGATGGCCTCATCAACCGAGCTGTCCAAAGCTTCACGGTGCTCGGCAGGCAGGGCCTCATAGGCATCGATATTGACGACAACGGGACAATTCACGGTGCCGGGGTTGAGGTTTGCGGTCCACCAGTCGGCCTCGTTGATCGTGCCGAAGGACAGATGAGCGTGCTGCGCGAAGGCGACCGTGTCGACCACGCCCGATTCCATCGCGTTATAGGCTTCGGTTGCGGGAACGGATGTGGGCACACCTCCAACGGCTTCAAAGGCTTGCCCCAGACCGCCAGTCGCGCGCACACGCATGCCGTCGAAATCGGCCAGTTTGTCGCGCGCATCGCCGGTGCCGACAAGATTGTATTGCGGCATGGGTGAGGTCATGATGATACGCGCATTCCACTGCGCCATCTCGTCCTTGACCGCCGGATGATCATAGACCGCGTGGCTGACGGCCACTTCTTCGTCCAGCGTGTTCACACCCAGAAACGGCAGCTCCAGCACGGTGATCGCGCGGTTCTTGTCACGGTGGTAGCCAGCGCAGAACTGCGCCATCTCGAAGGCTCCGATCTCGATCCCGTCCAGGTTTTCGCGCGGCTTCGACAGACCGCCATAGCTGACGTTGATGGTGAAATCGCCGCCCGTTTTTTCGCTAACCAGTTCGGCCAGTTTCTCGACATGTTCGGTGAAGGCCCGGCGTTTACCCCAGACCGAGGCATTCCACTCGGTCGCCGCCGCTTCGGTGACGAATGCAAGGCTCAGCGCGGCAATGGCCGCACCGCTCAACATCTTGTTCATTGTGTATCCTCCCATTGATGCGCCGCTTGACGAGACGCTTGATTTGGAAGCTAGCGCTAAGTCCCTGATGTGCCAACCCCCGCATCAGACAGGCGACCGGATGCAGATCGCTATGGGCAGGTGAAAGAAGTGACGTCGGCCTTGCCGATTCAGCGATCACACCTAACAGCTTACCAATTGTTTTATCATCGTAATTCATGACATAGCAGGATTATTTTACAGTTTTTGCAAAAATACAGAAATTTATTTACAAACTAATCCAAGGATTACCGTAATTTATTTCTTTCTTTTCCAAGCCCCGTATTATCCGAAGTGGGGAGGAACCGGATCGACATTGCCTGATCGGCGGCGATATCAATCCAATGTAATCCAGTTCTAGAGGGAGGAGCCTCAACAATGACCACCGCTGCTCAGGCAGATGCCAAGACCTATCCGCCATCCGCAGAAACCGTCGCTCGTGCGCATGTGGACGCCGGCAAATATGCCGACATGTATGCGGCTTCGATCAACAACCCCGAGGCCTTCTGGGACGAGCAAGGCAAGCGCGTAGACTGGATCAAACCTTATTCTCAGGTCAAAGACGTCAACTATGATCTCGGCTCGGTCAAGATCAACTGGTATTCCGACGGTACGCTGAACGTTTCGGCCAATTGTCTGGACCGGCATCTGAAAACCCGTGGCGATCAGACTGCCATTATCTGGGAACCGGACGATCCGCAGGATGCGGCCCAGCATATCACCTATGCAGAGTTGCACCGTCGCACCTGCCGCATGGCCAACATTCTGGAATCCATGGGTGTGCGCAAAGGCGACCGCGTCGTCATCTATCTGCCGATGATCCCCGAAGCTGCCTATGCCATGCTGGCCTGCGCCCGCATTGGCGCCATCCATTCCATTGTTTTCGCGGGCTTCTCGCCCGACGCGCTGGCTGCGCGGGTCAATGGTTGTGACGCCAAGGTAATCATCACCGCCGACGAAGCCCCCCGTGGCGGCCGCAAGACACCCCTGAAATCAAACGCAGACGCCGCCCTGCTGCACTGCAAGGACAGTGTGAAATGCCTTGTCGTCAAACGCACTGGCGGGCAGACGACCTGGATCGACGGCCGCGATTACGACTATAATGAAATGGCGCTGGAGGCGGATGATTACTGCGCCCCGGCTGAGATGAACGCCGAAGATCCTCTGTTCATCCTCTATACCTCCGGTTCGACCGGTCAGCCCAAGGGCGTCGTTCATACGACCGGCGGCTATCTGGTCTATGCCTCGATGACTCATGAAATTTCCTTCGATTACCACGACGGCGACATCTATTGGTGCACCGCCGATGTGGGCTGGGTCACCGGCCACAGCTATATCGTCTATGGGCCGCTGGCCAATGGCGCGACGACACTGATGTTCGAAGGCGTACCCACCTACCCCGATGCGGGCCGTTTCTGGGAGGTTTGCGCCAAGCACAAGGTCAACCAGTTCTACACCGCTCCCACCGCGATCCGCGCGCTGATGGGTCAGGGCAATGAATGGGTCGAGAAACACGACCTCAGTGACCTCAAGGTGCTGGGAACCGTGGGCGAGCCGATCAACCCCGAAGCCTGGAACTGGTACAATGAGGTGGTTGGCAACGGCAACTGCCCCATCGTCGACACCTGGTGGCAGACTGAAACCGGCGGCCACCTGATGACCCCCCTGCCCGGCGCGCACGCGATGAAGCCCGGCTCGGCGATGAAACCGTTCTTCGGCATCGAACCGGTGGTTCTGGACCCGCAATCGGGTGTCGAGATCAGCGGCAACGGCGTCGAGGGCGTGCTGTGCATCAAGGACAGCTGGCCCGGCCAGATGCGCACCGTCTGGGGCGATCATGAGCGGTTCGAAAAGACCTATTTCTCGGACTACAAAGGCTATTACTTCACCGGCGACGGCTGCCGTCGCGATGAGGATGGCGATTACTGGATCACTGGCCGCGTCGATGACGTGATCAACGTCTCGGGTCACCGCATGGGCACAGCCGAGGTGGAGAGCGCGCTGGTGGCACATGCCGCCGTGGCCGAGGCCGCCGTTGTGGGATATCCCCATGAAATCAAAGGGCAAGGCATCTATTGCTATGTCACTTTGATGAATGATCGCGAACCATCGGATGATCTGCTGAAAGAGCTGCGCACATGGGTCCGGACCGAGATCGGCCCGATTGCATCCCCGGATGTGATCCAGTGGGCACCGGGGCTGCCCAAGACCCGTTCCGGCAAGATCATGCGTCGTATCCTGCGCAAGATCGCCGAGAACGATTTCGGCTCGCTGGGCGATACGTCTACGCTGGCCGATCCGTCGGTTGTCGAAGACCTGATTGAAAACCGTGCGAACAAGTGAGGGTGTGATGGACGTTGCCACTACCACGACCCCCGCTGTTCTGATCCTTCTCGGCCCTCCGGGCGCCGGGAAGGGAACGCAGGCGCGGATGCTGGAAGACAAGTTCGGACTGGTGCAGCTCAGCACCGGTGATCTGCTGCGCGATGCGGTTGCTGCGGGTACCGAGGCCGGAAAGGCCGCCAAAGCGGTGATGGAGGCCGGTGAACTGGTCAGCGACGGGATCGTCATCGACATCCTGCGGGACCGGATGGCGGAACCGGACTGCGCAAAGGGCGTCATTCTGGACGGCTTCCCGCGTACCACGGTTCAGGCCGAGGCGCTGGATGGTCTGCTGGCCACTGCCGATCAGAAGATCAACGCGGCCATCAGTCTTGAGGTTGAAGACGCCGAAATGGTGACGCGAATCTCAGGCCGCTACACCTGCGCGGGCTGCGGCGAAGGGTTCCATGACACGTTCAAGGTACCTGCCGTCGAGGGCAAATGCGACAAATGCGGCCACACCGAGTTCAAACGCCGCGCCGATGACAATGCCGAGACGGTCGCCTCGCGTCTGGCCGCTTATCACGCACAGACCGCGCCGTTGATTGACTACTATCAGAACCAGGGCGTGCTGAACGGCATCGACGCCATGGGACAGATCGACGACATCGCCCGGGACCTGCAGGGTCTTGTGGGCAAGGTCATGAATTAAGGGGAGGAGAGAGGCCTAAGGGCCTGCCCCACAACAGAATACTTCAATGGACCGCCTTGGCGGAACAGGGAAGTTTTGCCTGACGTTACGGAGCGTTCGGCACATTCGAGAAGCGGCCCGACGCACTGGAGGAGTTGGGCACAGGGCCGCCCAACGAGGAAGCGAAGGAGGAACCCGCGATGGCGGATCATTCAACAAACTCCGCGCAGACTGCCGAAGCCGACAAGGGCTATTGGCAGGCCAACCTGCGCCTCATCTACATCAGCCTCGCGATCTGGGCGCTGGTGTCTTTTGGATTCGGCATCCTGCTGCGTCCGCTGCTGTCCGGCATCGCCGTGGGCGGCACCGATCTGGGCTTTTGGTTCGCTCAGCAGGGATCGATCCTGGTCTTTCTGGTGCTGATCTTCAACTACGCCTGGCGCATGAACAAGCTCGACGCTGAATACGGCGTGGACGAGGAGTAAACCCCATGGACCAGTTTACCATCAACCTGCTGTTTGTTGGCGCGTCCTTTGCGCTTTACATAGGCATCGCGATCTGGGCCCGCGCGGGTTCCACATCGGAATTCTACGCCGCCGGTCGCGGCGTTCACCCGGTCACCAACGGTATGGCGACAGCGGCGGACTGGATGTCCGCGGCCTCGTTCATCTCGATGGCGGGCCTGATTGCCTTTACCGGCTATGACAACTCGACCTTCCTGATGGGTTGGACCGGTGGCTACGTTCTGCTGGCGCTGCTGCTTGCACCTTACCTGCGCAAGTTCGGCAAGTTCACCGTGTCGGAGTTCATCGGCGATCGTTTCTACAGCCAGACAGCCCGCATCGTGGCGGTGATCTGTCTGATTGTGGCATCGGTGACCTACGTTATCGGTCAGATGACCGGCGTTGGCGTCGCCTTTGGCCGCTTCCTCGAAGTATCGAACACCACCGGGCTGTTGATCGGTGCAGGCGTTGTGTTTGCCTATGCGGTGTTCGGGGGGATGAAGGGCGTGACCTACACTCAGGTCGCTCAGTACTGCGTGCTGATCACCGCCTATACCATCCCGGCCATCTTTATCTCGCTGCAGCTGACCGGCACACCGGTTCCGGCGCTGGGTCTGTTCGGTGACACCGCCAGCGGTGAGCCCCTGCTGACCAAGCTGGACGCCATCGTGACCGAGCTGGGCTTCAACGACTATACGGCCCACCACTCGAACACGTTGAACATGGTGCTGTTCACCCTGTCGCTGATGATCGGTACCGCCGGTCTGCCGCACGTGATCATGCGCTTCTTCACCGTGCCGAAAGTGGCTGACGCCCGTTGGTCTGCTGGCTGGGCGCTGGTGTTCATCGCGCTGCTGTACCTGACCGCCCCTGCGGTTGGCGCAATGGCCCGTCTGAACATCACCGACATGATGTGGCCCAATGGTGGCATCGAAGGTGGCGCTGTCTCGGTCGAGGAAATCGATACTGATCCGCGCTATGACTGGATGGCGACTTGGCAGAAAACCGGTCTGCTGGACTGGGAAGACAAGAACGGCGACGGCAAGATCCAGTACTACAACGACAAGTCCGAAGCGATGACTGCAATCGCGGAAGAAAAAGGCTGGGTCGGTAATGAGCTGACCAAGTTCAACCGTGACATCCTGGTTCTGGCCAACCCCGAAATCGCCAACCTGCCGGGTTGGGTGATCGGTCTGGTCGCTGCCGGTGGTCTTGCGGCTGCTCTGTCGACCGCTGCGGGCCTGCTGCTGGCGATCTCGTCGGCCGTGTCCCACGACCTTGTCAAAGGCGCGATCAACCCGCAGATCTCGGAAAAGGGCGAACTGCTGGCCGCGCGTATCGCAATGGCTGTCGCCATCGTTGTCGCAACCTATCTGGGTCTGAACCCACCGGGCTTTGCGGCGCAAACCGTGGCCTTGGCCTTCGGTCTGGCGGCAGCTTCGATCTTCCCGGCGCTGATGATGGGGATCTTCTCGACCCGCATCAACAACACCGGTGCGGTTGCAGGTATGCTGGCTGGTCTGACCGTTACTCTGGTCTACATCTTCCTGCATAAGGGCTGGCTGTTCATTCCGGGCACCAACTCGTTCACCGATGCTGATCCTCTGCTGGGTCCGATCAAGTCGACCTCGTTCGGCGCGATTGGTGCGATGATCAACTTCGGCGTCGCCTATGTGGTCGCAGGCATGACCAAAGAGACTCCGCCGGAGATCGTGGAATTGGTCGAAAGCGTACGCATTCCCCGTGGTGCGGGCGCAGCTCAGAACAAATGAGCATGATGCGGCACTTGGGTAAGCCCATGTGTCGCGTCTTTTGACCGACGACTCCCGCCCGGCACTCTACCGGGCGGGATTTTTACCCAGAGACGCAGGAAAATCTGATGCCCCTGTCCCATGACCAGATCACCCGGTTTCTGAAATCCGTACACCCCTATGACGCCCTGCCCGCGCAGGTTCTGGACGATCTGGCAAAACAGATCGAAGTCTGGGAACTGGATGAGGACAGCTCGATCTATGAGCTTGGCCATGCAATGCCGGGCGTGTTCGTCATCTATGAAGGACAGGTTGAAATCACCGATGAGAACGGCGCCGTCGTCTCTCATCTCGGGCTCAGGAACTCCTTTGGTGAACGTGGGCTGCTGAAAGATGGCAAGGCCGCCACCAAGGCACGGGCGCACACGCCGTCCGTTCTGATCCTTCTGCCCCCTGATCTGGTGCGTAAGTTGATCGACGGGCACGACGTGGTCTCGAAATTCTTCAACAGGACTCGTGGCAACCGGAGCGGACCGGACAGTCTGGCGACGAGCGCGGTTGACGTGTTGATGGCGCACAACCCCGCCACCTGCCCGCCCGACACGCCGGTGCAAAGCGCCGCCCAAATCATGCGCGACCGCCATATCTCATCGCTTTGCGTGACCGAAGGCGACCGGCTGCTGGGCATCACGACCCTGCGCGATATTTCGGGCAAATTCGTCGCCGAGGCGATGCCTGCCGACACATCGGTTTCGGCCATCATGACCACCAACCCGATCACGCTGGCGCCCACCGATATCGGCTCGGACGTGCTGCATGTGATGATGGAGCGTGGCATCGGCCATATTCCGATATCCGAGGCCGGGCGGCTGGTTGGTATCGTCACGCAAACCGACCTCACCCGGTATCAGGCGGTCAACTCTGCCGAACTGGTGGGCCGGATTGCCCGCGCCGACACTGCTGATGAAATGGCCTCGGTCACCGCCGAGATACCGCAACTGCTGGTCCAACTCGTCGCGGGCGGCAACCGGCATGAGATCGTGACGCGGCTGATCACCGACATCGCAGATACCGCAACGCGGCGCTTGCTGGCACTGGCCGAGGCCAAACTGGGTGCGCCGCCGGTGCCTTACCTGTGGCTGGCTTGCGGTTCACAGGGACGGCAGGAACAGACCGGTGTTTCGGATCAGGATAATTGCCTGATGCTGGATGACAGCGTGACCGATGACGACATGGCTTATTTCGCAGCTCTGGCCAAATTCGTCTCGAACGGGCTGGACACCTGCGGATATTTCTATTGCCCGGGCGACATGATGGCGACAAACCCGCGCTGGTGCCAGCCGGTGCGCGTCTGGCGCGACTATTTCAAAGGCTGGATCGCCAAACCCAACCCCGAGGCACAGATGCTGGCGTCGGTCATGTTCGACCTGCGGCCCATCGGTGGCTCTTTCGATCTGTTCACCGACCTGCAGGCCGATACGCTGGCTGCGGCCAATGCGAACTCGATCTTCGTGGCGCATATGATCTCGAACTCACTGAAACACACGCCTCCTCTGGGTTTGCTGCGCGGGTTTGCCACCATCCGGTCGGGCGAGCATCGCAATACGCTGGACCTCAAGCATAACGGTGTCGTGCCCATCGTGGACCTGGCCCGCATCTACAGCCTGCAGGGGCAACTGACCGAAGCGAACACCCGCGCGCGCCTCAGCGCCGCCGAGGCTGCTGGGGTTCTCAGCGCCTCGGGCGCGCGCGATTTGCTGGATGCCTACGACCTGATCGCCGAGACTCGACTGGAACATCAAGCCCGTCTGGTCAAGGCCGGAGATGCGCCGGACAATTACCTGCCCCCCGCGGAGTTGTCCGATTTTGAGCGAAGTCATCTCCGCGATGCGTTTGTCGTGGTAAAAACGATGCAATCAGCGGTCGGACATGGCAAAGGTATGCTGGGCTAAGACAGCAGGAATGAACGGAGAAACCACATGTTTCTGGAACTGATCGGCACGATTTTTGCGGGCTTCGCGTTTGCGGGTGTCGTGATGGTGGTAAACAAGCTGACCGGAGGCCGCCTGCCCAAATGGGCCGCGCCGGTCGCAGCGGGTGTCGGGATGATCGCGATGACGATCACCAGCGAGTATTCCTGGTACGACCGCACCCGTGACCAACTGCCCGAAAGCCTGACCGTGGTGCAGGAGGTCGAAAGCCGCACATTCTATCGCCCCTGGACCTATGCGGTACCCTTTGTTGACCGCTTTGCCGCCATCGACGCCGCGTCCGTGCGCACCAATTCAAGCGTACCGGATGAGCGTCTGGTCGATCTCTATTTCTTTGGCCGCTGGGCACCTGTCTCCAAAGTACCAGTCGCCGTCAACTGCGCCGACAACAGCCGCGCCAATCTGGCCGATGGCGCAGAATTCGCCGATGACGGGCGCTTGCTGAATGCCAGCTGGATCAAGGCCAACGCCGATGATCCGGTGATCGAGGCCACCTGCGGGGTCTGACCATGCTGAACCATCTGAGCCTGCGCCTGAGAATCTTTCTGTTCTTCCTGCTGCTGGCGGCGGGTGGACTGATCATCAGCGCTCTGGCTTTGTGGATCGGCTATCGGCGAGCCAGTGATCCGGCCCTGATGGACGCCTTCATCTTTGCCGAGATCCTGATCGCCTTCGGGATGCTGGCGCTGGTCGCCGGGGTCTGGCTTTTGTTCGATGACAATATCGCAAAACCGATCGAACGGCTTTCGGCCCAGCTGCGCGCGCGGGCCCATGCCGGGGTCAGCACCGATCTGGACCTGCAGGCCGCGCGGTATCTGGGCGATCTGGCCCCAGCCGCGGCCGGGCTGGCCGAGCAACTGGCCGCCAATGCTATGAACACGGCCGAGGCGGTGGCGGCGGAAACCGCCCATCTCGCCTCTGAAAAGCAACGGCTCACGGCGCTGCTGACCGAGATTCCGGTAGCCATGCTGCTGGCCGGCCCCAAGCACCAGATCGTTCTGTATGACGCGCAGGCGGCTGAGGTTCTGGCCCAGATCGCGCATCCCCGGCTGAATGCCTCGCTGTTCGACTATCTCGAAGCGACGGGCCTGACGGATTCTTATGCCAAGTTGGTCAAGACCGGAAAGGACGTACATTGTACCCTGACCAGTGTCGATGGGCGGCAAACCTATTCGGCCCGGATGAAACCTCTGGGCGATGCGCCCGGCTATATGCTTGTCTTCGATGACAGCGCTGCCCAGATCGACCCCAATGAGGCCCGCCCGCTGGTTTATGATTTCGAACTGCTCGATACGTCCGGCGACGACGCGTTTGAAGAAAAACCCTTGCTGGACCTGTGCTTTGTTGTTTTCGATACCGAAACTACGGGCCTTCTGCCGCATAAGGACGAGATCGTGCAGATCGGTGCGGTGCGCGTCGTGAAAGGCAAGATCGTCGAAGGTGAGCGGCTGGATACTCTGGTCGATCCCGGCATCCCGATCCCGCCCGCCTCGACCAAGGTGCACAAGGTCAGCGACAGGATGGTTCAAGGCGCGCCTGACATTGCCGAGGCCGGTCGCAGCTTTCATCAATTCGCCCGCGATGCGGTGATTGTTGCGCATAACGCTCCATTCGACATGGCCTTCCTGCGCCGCCATGCCGAGCGAATGCAGGTGGAGTGGAGCCATCCCATTCTCGACACCGTTCTGCTGTCCGCCGTGCTGTTCGGAGCAAGCGAAACCCACACGCTGGATGCGGTCTGCGAGCGGTTGGGCATAACCATCCCCGAAGCCCTGCGACACACGGCTTTGGGTGATGCCGTCGCCACCGCCGAGGTACTGGTTCGGATGCTCCCAATGTTGACGGCGCGCGGCATGGTGACATTTGGCGACGTCATCGTGGAAACGCGCAAACACGGACGGTTGCTGGAAGATCTGAACTGATCGGAATTTCCAGAACCTGCATCAGCTTTTCATGGACAATCCCCGCGCCGCGTGGCACCTGAGACAGGCCCATTGAACGAGCGCGTGATGACGGAAACAACTTTCACTCCCGGACCCGAGCAGAGATTTGCCTTTCGCGAGGCCCTGGGCTGTTTCGGCACCGGTGTTACCGTCGTCACCACCAATACCGCCGAAGGCCCTGCCGCGATCACGGTGAACTCGTTTGCGTCCGTATCGCTGGACCCGCCTCTGGTCTTGTGGTGTCTGGATCGGAATTCGAACCGATATGATGCGTTCAGCACCTGCGAGCATTATGCAATCCATGTAATGGCACAGGACCAGCACGATCAGGCCTTGCAGTTTGCACGCAACGGCTTCGACTTTTCCCATGCGGATTGGCAGGAAGATGATGCCGGGCGGCCCCGTCTTGCGGAATGTCTGGCCCGCTTCGACTGCCGTTTATCGGCCCGTCACGAGGCCGGGGATCACCTGATCCTTGTCGGTCATGTCGACACGGTCATGCATCGCCCCGGTCAGGGGCTGATCTTCAAGCGCGGACAATTCGGCGGGTTTGCCGACCTGATTTAATCGTCCAGCGATCCGTGAACGGCCAGGGCTTCCAGCTGGGTTTCCTGCGGGGTGATCACGCGAAACGCCTCGTGCACCCCTGCCCCCGTCAATTCCCGCGCGACGGTCAGCAAGGTGTTCGGGGCGTGATCCTCGCACATCTCGGCCATATGCGCGATTTCTGACTGCGCCACCTCCATCGCGGCCTCGACTGATGGCGCACCATAAAGCTGCACGAAATGCTCGGCCAGATACCCCGTGATCCGGTCAATCTCGGCCAGCTCAACCTGCGTGACTGCAACAAAGGTCACGCGCCCGAAGGTTTCAAGCCCCAGCCATCCATTGGCGAAGGCCTGACGTGCCTTGCCCTCCAGATCGCCTTCACCCCAGTTCGAGAATTCGAACCCGCCCGAGATGCACCATTCGCCGGTTCTTGCGGGCGAATGGAACACGTTCATATCACTTTCATCGAAATGGATTGCACGGGCGAGTTTCATCAGGTGGTCTCCAACAATTCCGTTAGCGGGCGCAGATGGGTGTCGGCACCGTCGCGGATCAACATCCCGAACCGTTCGTCGGTGCCCAGAAATACGCCCAAATCTCCAACGGGTTCTCCGACGCCGCGCAGCAGCCCCAACCATTCGGCATGAAGCGGCGCGTTGCCATCCTCGCTCCAACGGTTGAGCCAGGTCAGCATGTGGCGCGACCAGCTTTCGACCAGTTGAGTCGCCGAGACCTCGGCACACCCCTCGTCATAAAGCGCGGTCACATCCGGCGTGTCCCCCGGCGCGTCGCTGGTTTGCAGCAGCGCCAGATCCCAGCCGACGATCAGCCAATCGGGAATGGTCTCTGGCTCAGCAGAGGCGGCGGCTACCTTCATCACCCCGCATTTGGCACCGTTCACGCAAATCAACCCGTCCCAACCCAGATGCACCGCAACCTCGGGCGGGGCCAGCGCGCCCAGCGCGTTCTGGAACCCGACCGCGCAGAGCGGCAGCATCGCCATCGCGTCCTGCAGCGCAACCTCAGGCGCAAAGACGATGGCAACGCGCAGACGATCCGCCTGAATGTTGTAAACCACCGTACCTGAATCGCAGCCCAGCGCCGCCATGGCCTGCGCGCGTTCGAACGGGTCCTCGCCGCCCTGTGCCGGGTGGCCCGTCAGCAAAGGCGGAAAGACCGGCTGGTTCATGCGTTGCCTTTGGCGATCATGTCGCGGGCGATCTTGCAGAAAGCGTCGGCCTGCGGGCTGTCCGGTTTGCTGACCACGATCGGTGCGCCCCCATCGGCAGCCACACGGATATCCAGATGCAGCGGGATTTCCCCCAGCAGCGGAACGCCCAGCGCCTCGGCCTCGGATTTGACACCGCCGTGACCGAAAACATGCTCCTCATGCCCGCAGTTCGAGCAGATATGGGTCGACATGTTCTCGATCATGCCAACGATGGGCGTCTTGAGCTGGTTGAACATGTCAATCCCCTTGCGAGCATCGATCAGAGCCACGTCCTGCGGCGTAGAAACCACAATGGCTCCGTCCACCTTGAATTTCTGGCTTAGCGTCAGTTGCACGTCGCCGGTGCCGGGCGGCAGGTCGACGATCAGTACGTCCAGCGCCCCCCATTGCACCTGCCCCATCATCTGCTGCAACGCACCCATCAGCATCGGGCCACGCCAGACAACCGCTTGTCCTTCGTTGGTCATCAGGCCCATCGACATCATGGTGACGCCATGATTGCGCAGCGGCAGGATTGTCTTGCCATCGGGGCTGGCCGGGCGGCCCGAGACGCCCAGCATCCGGGGCTGTGACGGGCCATAAACGTCGGCATCCAGCAGGCCCACACGCCGCCCCTCAGCCGCCAGAGCGCAAGCCAGGTTGGCCGATACGGTCGACTTGCCGACCCCACCCTTGCCCGAGGCCACCGCGATGATCCGGTCCACCCCCGGCACCGCCTGCGGGCCGGTCTGCGACGGCTTGGGTTTCGGCTTCAGATCGGGCGGCGCCTTGTCCGAATGCGCCGTCAGCATGGCCGAGACCTTGGACACGCCCTCGACCATCTGCGCCGCCTGTTCGGCGGTGGCGCGCACGGGCTCCATCTTTTCGGCCTGCTTGGGGTCTATCTCCAGCACAAAGCGAACGGTATCGCCTTCGACATTCAGCGCCCGCACGATGCCCGCGCTGACAATATCCTGCCCCGAAACCGGGTCTGTGATCTTTTTCAGGTTCGCCAGAACCGCGTCACGGATGCTCATGCCATCGTTCCCTTGATCAGCCCTGCGTTCAGGGTCTTGCGTATCGACAGGTTGTAGTCGCCGCTCATTGCATGTGTCTCCGTCTCTTTCTGTTTATTTGACGCATCCGGTTTGTCGCCGCTAGGCTTGGCCATGCGCTTTGTCCTGTTGTGCCTGAGCCTGACGCTCACCGCCACCCCCTCTTGGTCACAAGAGGCGCTTGGCCTTGCCGCCCCGGATGAGGTGACAGACTCGGGTCTGCTGCAACATATTCTTCCACGCTTCTCTCTCAAGACCGGGATACGTGTTGTTTCGGACGAAAGCGGCGTCATGTCACTGGCCCCTTCCCCGCCCGGCGATCCGGTCTTTGAACGTGACGGGGTGATCTATCACCTGCGCATCGACGACAGTGCAAGGCAGGCACGGTTCCGCGACTGGCTGCAATCCGATATCGGCAAACGTACGGTCGAAAGTTTTGCCCCCGCAGACGGCAAGCCCTTCAGCGCAAGTTTCGAAATCGCCGCCATCACCGAGGAAACAGAGGTCGACGGCAACGCGCTGCTGGGCGAGGATCTGTCGTTGACCCATTGTGGCCGCTGTCACGTGATCGGCCCGCAGAACCGGATGAACGGACTGGGTTCGACCCCGTCTTTTGCCGTGTTGCGCGCGATGCCTGATTGGTCCGAGCGGTTTCAGGCTTTCTTTGCCCTGAACCCGCACCCTGCCTTCACGCAGATCGAAGGTGTGACCGAGCCTTTCCCGCCCGAGCGCCCCTCGCCCATCCATCCGGTCGAAATGAGCCTTGATGACCTCGAAGCGATTCTGGCCTTCGTCGCCGTCCTGCGCGCCGCCGATCTGGGCGCCCCGCTGCAATTTCAGTGATCCTTGCGTTTCGAGAAATAGTCATCCGTCGTCACAACCCGAGGTCTGGGGGCCGATTGAAACGGATTGTCGGTGCTGTGGAACTGAGCGTTCACACGGCAATTATCACACATCTGAATCATTCTGGCCTGATCCGAGGTTGCGAACATCGGGTGTGTCCCTGACAGTTTCTCAATGATCCGCTCAACCGTCGATTTGACCCCAAAGGCAGCGCCGCATTCGACACACTCAAAGGGTTCTTCCTCATTCAGCACCTGCTGCGACAGCGCAGCGTCACTCAGGTCAAGCTGAGGCATCAGCGTAATCGCCTGCTCGGGGCAGATCGTACGGCAGATTCCACATTGCAGACAGGCGTCCTGCTGAAAATTCAGCTGTGGCTTGTCCGGATTGTCGATCAGAGCGCCCGAGGGGCACAGGGATACGCAACTGAGGCACAAGGTGCAGGTGTCGGTGTTGACCGCCACTGCGCCATAAGGCGCGCCTTCGGGCAATGCCAGCGGCGCTTCGGTGTTCGGGTTCAAGGCCTGCGCCGCCAGACGCGTGATCTGGCGTCGGTTGCCCAGCGGAAGGACCGGATCTGTCAAAGGCTGCGGAACGTCTTGCGTATAAAGCAGATCAGCCAGCGCATCCGGGTCGGCCTCATCAATCAGGCTCAGCGCATCTTGGCCCGCGATGGCCTGCGCCAGTTCCAGTTCCCGATCCAGCGCATCCCGTTCCGTCCCTGACCCCATCAGGACATCGACACGGGCAAAACCATGCGCCAGCCCGGCCAGCATCTCGGCATGGCCAAAGCCAGACACCACCTTCAGTTCCAGTGGAATGACGTCGGCGGGCAGGCCCCGTCCAAACCGGGCCGCCATGCGGATCATCTGCGCCCCATGGGCATCATGCACCAACAGGCGCGGCGCTACGCCGCCTGCGCGCCGGTACGTGCGGGCCAGAATGTGCATCCGCGACAATACCGCCGAGACCGGCGGGTCCTCATAGGTGATGGCGGTCGACGGGCACAGGGCCGCGCATTCACCGCACCCGGCACAGATCATCGGATCAATGGCTACGTGATCACCCGCAGGCGTGATCGCACCGGTCGGACAGATATCCAGACAGTTCGAACAGCCCGTCTGCTCAGCCCGGGAATGCGCGCAAAGCGTCTCGTCCAGCCGAACATAGAGCGGCTTTTCAAACGTCCCGACCAATTGCACCGCATCGAAGGCAAGACGCGCAACAGCCACTGCATCGCGGGGATCGGCACGCAAATAGCCCTCGCGCTTATCGGGGGCCGTGACCAGAGGCGTTCCTCCGGTCAGATCAACGACGATATCGCAACGCGACGTTGCGCCATCCCGCGGCGCGCTCCAGCCGAACCCACCGCGCCCGCCCGGCTCTAGCTGCTGCACCTGATCCAGATGCCAGATGAACCCGCCCAGCGCACCGGACAGATTGCGCACCCGCGCCCGGGCGACATCAAAGGCTCGGCTCAGCGGCTCGGCCTCATCCGTTACGATTACAGTCACGGCCAGCGAGCCGGACAGTTGTTCGGCCAGTGGATAGGCAACCTCTCCGGCACCGATGATGCAGCAGGTGCCTTCACTGATGACATCAACGCTGGGTGTAATCGGTTGCGGCAACAGGGCCTCGGTAGCCAATGCTGCCATTTTGGGCATCGCATCCGCGCCTTGCTCGGACCACCCTGCCCGGTCGCGCAGATCGACAAAGCCGGGCTCTGCAACGCCCAGCTCTTCTGCAAGTTCGCTGAAAATCGCGCCTTCCTGCCCGCAGGCAATCACCACCTGCTCATCGCCGTTCAGAAGTTCGGAAGCGACCCCCAATTCCCGCGTACACAGAGCGGTGTGGACTTTCGAGCACGCCACCTCACAGGCCGAAGAAATTCCGTCTGCATCTAGTGCCTGCGTTCCATCGCAATCACACAACACGAGCTTGCTGGCCATATTCCCTCCCGGCGCTGCTTGCTGCACGTCAGCACCTTAGTCCTAATCCTCGCCGTGACAATGTGAAGGCCGGGTTAAAGGTCAAATTTATGCACTATTATTCATCACAACTTTGCGTGCCAAGCACAGGCATAAGAAATTTACGAATAAACAGTTAGTGATTGCGACACATATCGCACAAACTGGACTTGGCAGGTCACCAGTTTATGTACCATAGTACATCGAGGGAAGGCAGGGGAGAGCCTTCGGGGAGGAGCCAGTGGCCAAGGCCGCAAGTCAGATTGAAATGCCGGTTGGCGTCGTCGTGCGCAAAACACCCGGGGTCACACGCTGGGCCCGATGGAACTGGCGCGCAGTAGCATTATTGCCGGGGGCCGGACCGGCCGACTGGCAGGAGTTGCGCCGCGAAGGCGAGGCCGCCGAATTCCACGCCGCCACCCTGCCCCTTACGTTATGGGCGGACGAAACCGAAGCTTACATGGTGAACCTGTCGGACGGGCAGCCGTCGCTTTACCTCGTGCTGCGGGACGAGTTGAAGGGCGACACGCCTCTGAATGCGGTGCTGATCACCGCCTCTCCGTTCGAGGGGCAGGACTATGCCGACACTGGCGAAGAGATTGTCGAGAAAATTCCGATGACCGAAGGGCTGATCGCATGGCTGCGGGATTTCACCTTGCAGCATCACCGCGACGAGGTGTTCGTGAAACGCCGCCGCGACAAGAAGCGCACAGACCTGGTGGAAGACGGCAAGGGCGACGCCCGCATCCGGCAGGAGTCGGATGTTTACCGCGCCCCGCGCAGGGTGCTGCAATGAGCGGGGCCGGCGATTTCTGGTCCCGCCGCAAGGCTGCCGTTCACGCCGAGGCCGAAGTCGAAGCGCTGGCCGCTGAAGAACAGATCATCGCGGCGCAGCAAGCCGAGTTGGAAGAAAAGACCGACGCCGAGCTTCTGGCCGAATTCAATCTGCCCGATCCCGACACGTTGCAAGCCGGTGATGATGTCTCGGGCTTCATGGCCAAGGCAGTGCCGGACCGTTTGCGCCGCCGGGCGCTGCGTCGCTTGTGGCGGCTGAATCCTGTACTGGCGAATGTCGACGGGCTGGTCGACTATGGCGAGGATTATACCGACGCCGCTTGCGTGATCGAAAACATCCAGACCGCCTATCAGGTTGGCAAAGGCATGTTGGCCCATGTCGAAGCGCTGGCGGCTGAGACCGAAGAGCTTGATGCAGAACCAGAGCTTGATGCGCCCGAGGTGATCGCTGCGGATGACGAACAGATCGATACAGCCGAGCCCGAAGCAAAACTCGTGCTGATGGCCGAAGTGGACGAGGCCGAGGAGGTCGACCTTCCCCCGGCCCCGCGTCGCATGAAATTTGAATTCGAAGGATAACTCTATGACCGCAGACAACGCGCAAACCATTGATATCTCGGCCGAGGATCGCCTGCGCGCTGATTTCTACAACTTTCTGGGCCTGCTGCTGGCCGGTCCGCCCGATCAACTGCTGCTGGACCAGATGGCTGGGCTTGGCGGAGATGACACCGATCTGGGTCAGGCCATTCAGGCGATGGCGCGGGTGGCCAAGGTGACCAAACCCGCTGCCGCCGAACGTGAGTTCAACGCGCTGTTCATCGGGCTGGGACGCGGAGAGCTGCTGCCTTATGCCAGCTTCTACCTGACCGGGTTCCTGAACGAAAAACCCCTCGCCCAGTTGCGCAATGACATGACCGCGCGCGGCATCACCCGGGCGCAGAATGTGTATGAACCGGAAGACAACATCGCATCTTTGATGGAGATGATGGCGGGCATGATCGTCGGTCGTTTCGGCGCACCTGCATCGCTCGAAGATCAGCGGGCGTTCTGGAACAAGCATATCGGCCCCTGGGCCGCGCATTTCTATTCGGATTTGGAAGGTGCCGAAAACTCGGTCCTCTATGCCTCGGTCGGTACTGCCGGTCGGGTGTTCATGGAGATCGAGCGCGAAGCCTTCCGAATGACGGCAGCGTGAATCGCTGTCATTCGCCAGCGCCCGCTGGGGCGCTAAACTGCAAATGGGGAAGGAGAAGCCCATGAGCAAGACCAAGGAAGACGGCGCCACACGCCGGGATTTCCTCAAACTGGCCGGAACCGCAGCCCCTGCTGCCGTTGCCGCCGCCAGCCTGACCGGCAAAGCCGAAGCAGCCGAGCTGCCGACGGATGAGACCCGCATTCAGGACACCGCGCATACACGCGCCTACATCGAAAGCACACGCTTTTGAGTGACGATGAAAGCACCCGGTTCTAGGACCGGACGCCTTCACCACCCGACTGACGGTTGCGATTGGCCCTGACGTCGGTTTTGCGAAGTACCAAGCCAGCCGTGGCTGACACGGCGCGCAAGGGAGGAAACCAATGCTTAGGAAAAAGACCAACGGGGTTGCGAGACGCCCCCAGCGGACAAGTATCCTGTCCCAGGTCGGCGAGAAAACCGTCGATCGCCGCGCATTTTTGCGTGGATCGGGCCTGACGATCGGCGGCCTCGCCGCGATCAGCGCCACGGGTGGAACCGTGACGCCTGCCAGTGCCCAGACAGCGGCCAATCAGGCCGTCGAGAACATCAAATCCATATGCACCCACTGCTCGGTCGGCTGTACGGTCGTTGCCGAAGTGCAAAACGGCGTCTGGGTCGGGCAGGAACCCGGCTGGGACAGCCCGTTCAACCTGGGTGCTCATTGCGCCAAGGGGGCCTCGGTCCGCGAGCACGCCCATGGCGAGCGCCGCCTGAAATATCCGATGAAAAAGGAAGGCGGCGAGTGGAAGCGCATCAGCTGGGAACAGGCGATCAACGAGATCGGCGACGGCATG
This sequence comes from Ruegeria sp. L12, assembly GCF_056531745.1. Lineage (NCBI taxonomy): Bacteria > Pseudomonadati > Pseudomonadota > Alphaproteobacteria > Rhodobacterales > Roseobacteraceae > Ruegeria > Ruegeria sp. L12. The sequence goes on along the minus strand of NZ_JBQFMH010000002.1, from coordinate 170,461 downwards.
ATGAGCATCCGCGAGGAATCCGGGCCGGACAGCGTCTATTGGCTGGGTTCTGCGAAGCATAACAACGAACAGGCCTATCTGTTCCGCAAGTTCGCCGCCTACTGGGGCACGAATAACGTGGACCATCAGGCGCGTATCTGCCACTCGACCACGGTTGCGGGCGTTGCGAACACATGGGGCTACGGCGCCATGACCAATTCGTATAACGACATCCATAACTCACGTGCCATCTTCATCATCGGCGGCAACCCGGCCGAGGCGCATCCCGTCTCACTGCTGCATGTTCTGCGCGCGAAAGAGCAGAACAACGCGCCGCTGATCGTCTGCGACCCGCGCTTTACGCGCACCGCGGCGCACGCGGATGAATATGTCCGCTTCCGTCCCGGTACCGACGTTGCGCTGATCTGGGGTATCCTGTGGCACATCTTCGACAACGGCTGGGAGGACAAAGAGTTCATCCGCACCCGTGTCTGGGGCATGGACCAGATTCAGGAAGAGGTCGCCAAATGGACCCCGGAAGAGGTTGAGCGCGTGACCGGCACCCCCGGCTCGCAGCTAAAGCGCGTGGCACGTACCATGGCCAATAACCGTCCCGGCACGGTGATCTGGTGCATGGGCGGGACGCAGCACACCAACGGCAACAACAACACTCGCGCCTATTGCGTGCTGCAGCTTGCGCTCGGCAACATGGGCACCTCGGGTGGCGGCACCAACATCTTCCGCGGCCATGACAACGTTCAGGGCGCGACGGACCTTGGCGTTCTGTCCCATACCCTGCCCGGCTATTACGGTCTGTCCAACGGTGCCTGGGCACATTGGAGCCGTGTCTGGGGCGAGGATGTCGACTGGCTGAAAGGTCAGTTCGCCACGATCAAGGACAAGGAAGGCAAGGACAAGCCGCTGATGAACGAGCGCGGCATCCCGGTTTCCCGCTGGATCGACGGTGTTCTGGAAGACCCGGCCAACATGGATCAGGACAACAACGTCCGTGCCATGGTTCTGTGGGGTCACGCTCCGAACTCGCAAACGCGGGGACCGGAGATGAAGACGGCGATGGAGAAGCTGGACATGCTGGTCGTGATCGACCCGTATCCCACCGTCTCGGCCGTTCTGCATGACCGCACCGATGGCGTCTACCTGCTGCCCGCCTGTACGCAGTTCGAAACCCGTGGCTCGGTCACGGCCTCGAACCGGTCGCTGCAATGGCGTGACAAGGTGGTCGATCCGCTGTTCGAAAGCCTGCCGGATGAGGTCATCATGGCCAAGTTCGCCAACAAGTTCGGCTGGGCAGATAGGTTCTTCCGCAATATCGAGATGGAGGACGCCGAGACCCCGAATGTTGAAAGCATCACGCGTGAATTCAACTCGGGCCTCTGGACTATCGGCTATACCGGTCAGTCGCCGGAACGTCTGAAAAGCCACATGGCCAACCAGCACACGTTCGACAGAACCACGCTGCAAGCCATTGGCGGACCCAACGACGGCGAGTACTATGGTCTGCCATGGCCCTGCTGGGGCACGGCCGAGATGGGTCATACGGGGACACCGAACCTCTATGACATGTCCAAACCGGTGGCCGAGGGTGGCCTGACCTTCCGCGCCCGTTTCGGGGTGGAACGCGATGGTGACAATCTGCTGGCCGAAGGGGTCTATAGCGTTGGATCGGAAATTCAGGACGGTTACCCTGAATTCACGATGCAGATGCTGATGGACCTAGGCTGGGACGGTGATCTGACGGCTGAGGAACGCGCGGCAATCGACGCTGTCGCGGGGCCAGAGACCAACTGGAAGACCGACCTGTCCGGCGGCATCCAGCGGGTCGCGATTGCTCATGGCTGTGCGCCCTTCGGGAACGCCAAAGCCCGTGCGGTCGTCTGGACTTTCCCGGATCCGATCCCGCTGCACCGCGAGCCGCTTTACACCAACCGGCGCGATCTGGTGGAGGACTATCCAACCTACGAGGACCGTCAGGCCTATCGCCTTCCGACCCTTTATGCTTCGATCCAAAAGAACGACTTTTCAAAGGATTACCCGATAATCCTCACGTCAGGTCGTTTGGTCGAATATGAGGGCGGCGGCGAGGAAAGCCGGTCGAACCCGTGGCTGGCTGAGCTGCAGCAGGACATGTTCGTGGAGATCAACCCCCGTGATGCCAACAACCTTGGTATCCGTGACGGGGCACAGGTCTGGGTCGAAGGTCCCGAGGGCGGCAAGGTCAAGGTGATGGCGATGCTGACCAACAGGGTCGGTGCCGGGGTGGCCTTCATGCCATTCCACTTTGGCGGCCATTTCCAGGGTGAAGACCTCAGGGCGAAATACCCTGCTGGTGCTGACCCCTATGTGCTGGGTGAAAGTTCCAACACCGCGCAGACATATGGCTACGATTCAGTGACCCAGATGCAAGAGACAAAATGTACTCTCTGCAAAATCTCGGCAGCGTAAGGAGGACGACGAATGGCTAGAGCAAAGTTTCTCTGCGACGCTGAACGCTGCATCGAGTGCAACGCCTGCGTGACCGCGTGTAAGAACGAGCACGAGGTGCCGTGGGGCATCAACCGCCGCAGGGTGGTGACGATCAATGACGGCAACCCGGGCGAACGCTCAATCTCGGTGGCCTGCATGCATTGTTCGGATGCGCCCTGTATGGCGGTGTGCCCGGTCGACTGCTTCTATCAGAACGAAGAAGGGGTTGTCCTGCACTCCAAGGACCTGTGCATCGGCTGCGGCTATTGCTTCTACGCGTGCCCCTTCGGCGCGCCGCAATATCCGCAGGCGGGCAACTTCGGATCGCGCGGCAAGATGGACAAATGTACCTTCTGCGCCGGTGGCCCCGAGGAAACGCACTCGACCGCAGAGTTCGCCAAATACGGTCGCAACCGGATCGCCGAGGGCAAACTGCCCATCTGCGCCGAGATGTGTTCCACCAAGGCCCTGCTTGCCGGTGACGGCGACGTGGTGTCCGCCGTCTATCGCGAACGCGTCGTGGCGCGCGGGTTTGGCTCGGGCGCTTGGGGTTGGGGCACGGCCTACGACCAGAAAGACGGCTGATCCGCCTTTCGCATAAGCAATGGATGACCCGCCCCGTGCGGGTTGTCCGATCTTGGAATTTGACCGAGGTTCAGATGCTTCGCTTTCTCATCGCAATGCTGTTCACCCTTGGGCTGACCCTTTCTGCATCGGCCCAAACAACCGATGACGGCACCGCCGCGCCCGAAAGGGTGGAAACCGGCGGGGCAACGACCCTCGAAGACATCCTCGCCCGCCAGCGTGGAGAGCGGGTGGATAACAGCTATCGCTCTGACAACACCGGACAAGGCAATGTCGAGGGCCTGCTGGGCCAGCTTGGCACGCGCGGCGTAACTTCCGACAGTGATGTTTATCGCGCCCTGCGTTATGGATCAGCGGACGTAACTGTTTCGTCCAATGGTCCGGCGGCAGATGTCCTGATTCAGGACGGCGGCATGTGGTGGCTGAATTTCCGCACCGGGCCGCTGCGCGAATACGGCACTTATATCATTGTCGGGATGGTCGGCATTGTCCTTCTGTTCTTCCTGATCCGCGGCAAAATCCGCATCGACGGAGAGAAAACCGGCCGCACCGTCACCCGTTTCAACGGTTTTGAACGCTTTGGTCACTGGCTTTTTGCGGGCTCGTTCCTGATCCTCGGCCTGACCGGGCTGCTGACACTCTATGGTCGCGATTTCCTGATCCCGATCTTCGGCAAGGATGGCTTTGCCACCATTGCACAGGGCTGCAAATGGCTGCACAACAACCTTGCCTGGGCTTTCATGCTGGGGCTGATCATCGTCACGGTGAACTGGATCGCCCACAACATCCCCAACAGAACCGACCTGAAATGGCTGGCCGCTGGCGGCGGTCTGTTCACCAAGAACAGCCACCCGCCCGCCAAGAAGTTCAACGCCGGTCAAAAAGTGATCTTCTGGGCCTGCATCCTGCTGGGCGTCTCGATCAGCCTGTCGGGCCTGTCGCTGCTCTTCCCGTTTGAACTGCCGATGTTTGCCAAGACCTTCCAGATCGCCAACGCCACCGGCATTCCGCAGATGCTGGGCCTGAACCTGCCGGTACAGATGTCCCCGCAGGAAGAAATGCAGTATGCCCAAGTCTGGCACGTCATGATCGCCTATGTCTTCATCGCCATCATCATCGCCCATATCTATCTGGGCTCGGTCGGCATGGAGGGCGCGTTCGACGCCATGGGTACCGGTGAGGTCGAAGAGCAATGGGCGCGCGAGCATCATTCGCTGTGGCTGGAAGAGGTCCAGGAAAAAGAGGCCAGCAAGGCAGCGGCCTCGCCTGCTGAATAGATGCGCTGGCTGGTTCTGGCGCTTACCCTGATCCCCCTGCCCGCCTGGTCCGAGTTCTTTACGCTCAAGGGGCATGGCGGACCGATCATGGGGATCGCGACCGCCCCGGACGGGCGCATCGCGACGGCCAGTTTCGACAATTCGGTTGGTCTGTGGACCGGGCAAAACCCCGAATGGCTGGAGGGGCACGAGGCGGCGGTGAACTCGGTCGCTTTCAACGGCACCGCGATCTATTCCGCCGGGGATGATTTCACCCTGCGCCGCTGGCCCGGAGGTGACGTGGTCGGGCGCCACAAGGGCAAGATCGTCGGCATCGCAGCCTCGAAAACCCATGTGGCGACCGCCAGTTGGGACGGCACCATCGGGCTGTGGCCAGTGGACGGGTCAGAGCCGACTATGCTTGGCCCTACCGGCAGCGGTGTAAACGCTGTGGTCTTTACCCCTGATGGCGAACAGCTTTATTCGGCGGGTGTTGATGGCACGCTGCGCCTATGGGATGTCGCCAGCGGTCAGGAAATAGATCGCCTGATTGAGCATGGCTTTGGCATCAACGAGCTGATCCTGAACGCACAGGACGGTTGGATCGCCTATGGTGCCGTTGATGGTGTGACCCGCATTCTGAACCTGACCACCGGAGAAGAACGTGACTTTACCCTCGACCGGCGTCCCATCCTCGCCCTGACGCTCAGCCCTGATCGCAAGCTTCTGGCCGTGGGCGATGGCGAGGGCTATATCATGGTCATCGACACGGACGAATGGCGCATCGCACAGGATTTCCGCGCCACCCTGCGCGGCCCGGTCTGGGCACTGGCTTTTTCGTCGGACGGGCAGAACATCCACGCGGGCGGCATTGACGAGGCGATGTACAGTTGGCCGATCTCTTCGCTGGGCGATCAGGAGCAGATGGCCGCTGCCGAGCCGAGCTTTCTGAAAAACCCCGACGAGATGAGCAATGGAGAGCGGCAATTCGCGCGGAAATGTTCGATCTGTCACAGCCTGACCCCGGATGGCGAACGACGCGCGGGTCCCACCCTCTACGATATCTTCGGGCGACCGGCGGGCACACTGCCCGGCTATTTATATTCGGACACGCTGCAAGACTCTGATATCATTTGGAATGAAGAGACCATAAATGCTCTTTTCGACGAGGGTCCGGATCACTACATTCCGGGGTCAAAGATGCCGATGCAACGGATCACGCAGCCCCAGGACCGGATCGACCTGATCGCGTTCCTGCGCCGCGCCACCGCTGCGCAGGACTGAACCGGAGGAGACCATGAAAGCCTTTCTGACCGCCATCGCCGCGATGGTCGTGATCACCGTCGCCGCCCCCTATACTCTGGAACAGATCGGATTCAGCGCGGCCGAAACGACGTCCGGTTCGGCTGTGCGCCTCGACTGAATGTCACAATACCTGACCACCCGCGAACTGGCGGACCTGCTGCGCATTGGCGAGCGGAAGGCCTATGATCTGGCCTCCTCGGGCGAGATTCCCTGCGTGCGCGCCATGGGAAAGCTGTTGTTCCCCAAGGCCGAAATCATTGCCTGGCTGAACGCCTCACGTTCTGGTCCGCATGTGGCTGAACCGCCCCTGCCCCCGATCGTTGCCGGCAGCCATGATCCGCTGCTGGATTGGGCTCTGCGCGAAAGCGGCTCCCAGCTTGCGACTTACTATGACGGCTCCTTCGACGGGCTCAGCCGTCTAGCCGACCGCAGTGCACAGGCCGCAGCCCTGCATATTCACGAACCGGACGGTTTCAACACGCAGGCCTTGCGCGACTCGGTCGGCGACGCACCTGTGATCCTTTATCAGATCGCACACCGCCAACGCGGCTTGCTGCTGGCCCCTGGCACCTCAGGCATCGCGGGATTTAGCGATCTGAAAGGCCGACGCATCATCCTGCGTCAGAACAGCGCCGCCAGCCAACATCTGTTCGATGCACAACTGCGCGCACACGAGTTGAGCCGCGACGACCTGAACCCCCTACCCATCTGCGCCCGTACCGAGGAAGAGCTGGCCACCGCCCTGCGCGACGGCAAGGCCGAGGCCGGTTTCGGACTCGGGGCACTCGCGCGGCCTTATGGCCTGAGCTTTGTACCCACCCATTCCGAACGTCTGGACCTCGCCATCTGGCGTCGCGCATTCTTTGAACCGCCGATGCAGACCCTGATCCAGTTCCTGCAATCCGGGCGCTTCGCCGAACGCGCCGCCGAATTGGGAGGCTACGACCTCACAGATCTGGGGCAGATCCACCACAACGGTGCCAGCGGCTGAACCTTCATCTTTTCCCAAATACTCTCGCCGAAGGCGAAACTACTGCGCGTTGGGAAAGAACAACTGCTCGCCCTCCAGCGCATAGGACGCAATCGCGGCTTGTCCGTCGGGGCCGGTCAGCCAGTCGATAAACCTCTGGCCGGCGGCGGCGCGAACGCCGGGGTGCTTTTCGGGGTTCACAAGGATCACCCCATATTGGTTGAACAGACGCGGATCACCTTCGACCAACACATCAAGATTGCCCCGGTTCCCAAAGGACATCCACGTCGCCCGGTCGGTCAGCACATAAGCATCCATGCCGCTGGCCACGTTCAGCGTTGCCCCCATGCCCGAGCCCGTCTCGCGATACCAATCGCCCGAGGCTTCGGTCGGGTCGATCCCCGTCGCCCCCCAATGACGCATCTCGGCCTTGTGGGTACCGCTGTCATCCCCGCGCGAGGCAAAGGGCATCTCGGCCTCGGCCACCGCGGTCAGCGCGGCAACGATGTCGTCCCCCCCGGCAACCCCGGCCGGATCAGATGTCGGGCCGACCAGTACAAAGTCGTTATACATGACATCCAACCGCTCAACGCCCCAGCCATCAGCCACAAACTGCTCTTCCGCAGGTTTGGAATGCACCAGCAGCACGTCGCCATCCCCGTTCACCGCATTCCGGATCGCCTGCCCGGTGCCTACGGCAACAACACGCACATCGATGCCGGTTTCAGCCTCAAACCCCGGCAGGATATAATCCAGCAGACCCGAGTTCTGCGTCGAGGTGGTGGATTGCACCACAATGAATGGCTCCTCAGCCGCAGCTGAAACGGTCAGCCCAAGCGTAACCACCGATGCCAGAACAAATTTCCGGATCATTCCAAACTCCATCTTTCTCAAATCAGGTTACCAGCCCGCCAGCCAGATAGCGGCGCGAGTCGGCGCTGAGCGGCGCCTCAAGCACCTGCTGTGCGGGCCCGTGTTCAACCACCTGCCCGCCCTGCATCATCACGATATCCGCAGCCAGCCGACGGGCCTGTCCGATATCGTGCGTCACCATCACAATGCGCACCCCACGCGTCGAGGCGCGCAGCACCATCCGTTCGATCTTCTGCGTTGCACTCGGGTCCAGCGCGCTGGTGGGTTCGTCCAGAAACAGCGTCTCGGGTTTCAGCGCAAGGGCACGCAGGATCGCCAGACGCTGCGCCTCACCCCCCGAAAGCGAACGGGCAGACTGGCGCGCCTTGCCTTCAAGGCCGCCTTCGCCCAGCAATTCTGCGATACGCTGCTTGCGTAGCGCACGGGGCATGGCCTGGCGTTTCAGCACGAAATCGAGATTGGCCGCAACCGAACGCCGCAACAGAACCGGGCTTTGAAACACCATGGCCTGACGGGCCTTTTGTGCAGCACCCAGAGGCTGCCCATCCTGACAGGCGCGCCCGCGGTCCGGCGTGATCAACCCGTGCAGGCAGCGCAACAGAAGGCTCTTCCCAGCACCATTCGGCCCCAGAATGACGGTCGGTCCCGGCCCATCAAGACAAAGCTGCGGCACATCGAGAAGTACCTTGCCCTTGCGACTGATATGTAGATCACGCACTTCGATCATACCCGGTATCTCGGCCACCACATCACGCATGGCGCAACCCCTCCTGCTCGGCCCGCAGGGTCAGGGCGCTGACCATTGCGTTTACCGCAACGGCAATCCCGATCAGGATCGCACCCAACGCCAAGGCCAGCGCCAGATTGCCCTTCGAGGTCTCAAGCGCAATCGTCGTGGTCATCACCCGGGTCACATGGTTGATGTTGCCCCCCACGATGATCACCGCGCCAACTTCGGCAATGGCACGTCCGAATCCGGCCAACAAAGCCGTGACAAGCGCCAGACGCGCATCCCACAGCAGCACCGGAACCGACGCCAGACGGGAGACGCCCAAAGATCGCAATTGTTCGGAATATTCCTCGGCCAGCAACTCAACCACCTGCCGGGTCAGTGCGGCCACGATGGGCGTGACCAGAACAACCTGCGCGATGATCATGGCGGTTGGGGTGTAGAGCAGTTCCAGCACCCCGAATGGGCCCGAGCGCGACAGCATCAGATAAACCAGCAATCCGACAACAACCGGCGGAAACCCCATCAAGGCGTTCATGAGGATGATCAGAACCCGCCGCCCAGGAAACCGCGCGACGGCCAGCGCTGCACCAATTGGCATACCGATCGCTGCTGAAATCAACACCGCGAAGACCGAAACCCGCAGGGACAACAGCACAATCGCCCAGAGTTCCGCATCCCCTTTCAGGATCAGGCCCAAAGCATTGCTGAATTCTGACGCAAAACCCTGCATTTCATTCCTATATGACTGCATTTCCTCATGAAATGCACTAAATTACAGGGAAATACTAAGCGATCAATGAGCCAAGTACAGACACAAATCCGACATCCGCCATAAAAAACGCGACCCTAAAAAGGGCCGCGCTTGATGCTACGGAAATGTAGTCCGTCTTAGTTCAGAGCACCGTCCGTGATCTGGTGCGTCCATGCGCCCTCAGGCTGGGCGGTGATAACCGGATCGGACCCACCTGCCAGCAGCGTCGACACCGTACGTTCAAAATCTGCCGGATCCAGCGCGCCGTTCGATCCCGCCGTCAGCTTGGCAATCTCGCCCATCATGCGTTTTTGGTGTTCCTCGGTCTGCGCACCGGTTGCATCATTGTCGAGAACGATCAGAGCGGCCTCTTCCGGGTTCTCTTCGGCATATTTCCAGCCTTTCATCGAGGCGCGCACGAAACGCTGCATCTTGTCGACAAAAGCCGCATCGCTCAGCTTGTCTTCCAGCACATACAGGCCGTCCTCAAGCGTTGCGACACCCTGATCTTCGTATTTGAACGTCACCAGCTCATCCGGGCTGACGCCCGCATCGATGACCTGCCAGTATTCATTGTAGGTCATGGTGCTGATGCAATCAGCCTGTCGCTGCAGCAGAGGGTCGACGTTGAAGCCTTGCTTCAACACCTCGACGCCATTCTCGCTCTTGCCGCCGGTGTCGATGCCCAGGCTGCTCATCCAGCTCATGAACGGGAACTCGTTGCCGAAGAACCAGACGCCCAGAGTGCGGTTCTTCAGGTCTTCGGGAGCGGATATCCCGGCATCCTTCCAGCAGGTCAGCATCATGCCCGAGCTTTTGAAAGGCTGCGCGATATTGACCAGCGGCAATCCCTTTTCGCGTGCGGCCAGCGCAGCGGGCATCCATTCGACCGTCACATCTGCCCCGCCCCCTGCAATCACCTGTGTTGGCGCGATATCGGGTCCACCCGGCAGGATGGTCACATCCAGATCTTCTTCCTCGTAGAACCCTTTGTCCTGCGCCACGTAATAACCCGCAAACTGCGCCTGAGTGACCCATTTGAGCTGCAAGGTCACCTCATCCGCAGCCAGAGCGGCTGTGGCTGTCAGGCTGAAGGCGGCGACCGCCCCGCTGATTAGCTTCTTCATCTTCAAGTCTCCTAGTTGCTGTTGATGCCCCGTTTTCGAGGTCTGTTAATTCCTTTGTCGGCGCTGCGAGGGGTGCCAGAAGGTCACCAGTTTTTCGAGCCCCGCCACCAATGCATAGAACACTGTTCCGGCCAAAGCCGCCACGGCGATTTCAGCCCAGACAAGGTCAATGGACAGGCTGCCCACCCCGGTCGAGATACGGAACCCCATACCGCGCGTGGGGGAACCGAAATATTCGGCCACAATCGCGCCGATCAGCGCCAGCGTCGTGGCGATCTTGAGCCCGTTGAATATGAACGGCATCGCCGCAGGCAGGCGCAGCTTGATCAGCGTCTGCGTGTAGCTGGCGGCATATGTGCGCATAAGGTCGCGCTGCATGGCATCCGCCTCGCGCAGGCCCTGCACCGTATTCACGAGGATCGGGAAGAACACCATCACCACCACGACGGCCGCTTTGGATTGCCAGTCGAAGCCGAACCAACTGACCAGAATAGGCGCGATACCGACAATCGGAAGGGCCGCCACGAAATTGCCGATAGGCAACAGCCCCCTTGTCAGGAAAACGGACCGATCGATCAGTACAGCCGTCAGAAAGGCCGCAACGCTGCCGATGGCAAAGCCGGTGAAGGCCCCCTTGAACACGGTCTGCTTGAAATCCTGCCACAGGATAACCGTCGAGTTCGCGAACGTCTGCGCCACCATCGATGGCGGCGGCAGAATGACCGGCGAGACATTCAGGCCGCGCACCAGCCCCTCCCACAGGATCAACAACGTGACGCCGAACAACACGGGGACAAAAACGCGAATGCCCCTGGAGTCGCGATAGATCGAGCGCGCCAGCCAGGCATTCAACCACCAGGCCCCGGCCCAGAAGATCAGCGAAAAGATCACCCAGCTCATGCGCCCATCCCCATACGTTTCAGGGTGACCCGCTGCAGGATATCCAGCAATGTCACCAGAATGCCCGCCAGAATGGCCGCCGCAAACAAGGCGGCCCAGATAGCCAGCGGTGTGCCGAACTGATCCCCGATCAGGATACGGGCACCCAGACCAGAAATCGCACCCGTCGGAAGCTCACCCACGATGGTCCCGACCAACGCCGCCGCGATGCCGACCTTCAGCGAGGTGAACAGATAAGGCACCGATGACGGCAGGCGCAGCTTCAGAAACGCCTGCAACCCGGTCGCGTTATAGGTTTTCAGCAGATCCAACTGTGACACGGCGGGCGAACGCAGCCCTTTGACCATCCCGACCAGCACCGGGAAATAGCACAAATAGGCCGAGATGATCGCCTTGGGCACCCCGCGCCCTTCGATTCCCAGTTGTGAGCTCAGCACAATGATCATCGGAGCCAGCGCCACGATCGGCACGGTCTGGCTGATGATCGCCCAAGGCATCAGGCTCATGTCCACGACCCGGGAATAGACAATCGCCACGGCCCCCAGGATGCCGACCGCAGTGCCCAGCAAAAACCCCCAGAGGGTCGATTGCAGCGTGATCCAGCCGTGGTAGATCAGCGACCGTTTCGACATCGCCCGACCTCTCATGGCCATCTCACCGGTGGTCTTCCACAACTCCTGCCCCACCTGAACCGGCGTCGGCAAGCGCGGGCGATCCAGCCCATAGCAGCGCGTTATATGTGCGGGGTTCCGGACCATCAGTACCCAGACCGAGACTTGCTGACGGTCACGCGATGCCTCGGGCATCACGGTTTCCCCTGCCCGTTCCGCCTGATCCAGAGAGACACGCATATTCATCGGCGCGACCGCCAGATACCACAAAACGGCGATCGCACACAAAACGGTCATGACAGAGAGGAACTGCTTCATGCCCGCCACTCCATTCGATAGACCGGTACCGTATCCGGCAAGACCGGGGGTTCTTCGGCCGTGACCTCGAACCCTTCGCGGCGATAGAACCGTTGCGCGGGCTTGTTCGGCACATGCGTCGTCAGCCACAGAAAATCCCGGTTTTCCTTGGCCTTGTCGACAAACACCTTGCCAATGCCCTGCCCCGTTCGCCGACAATACAGCGCGCCGATCTTCTGCTCCTCGGGATCAACCGACATGTAGCAATCGACCGGATCACCCGCGACCCAGATCTCCCGGCTGTCAAACGCCTCACCGATCATCGCGGCCAACAGGTCAACCGGCAGTTCTTCGGACATCCATGCGGTTTCGGTGGCCCAGGCGTGGACCACTCCGGCGCAGGCCAACACATCGTCAGGCACAGCGCGGCGAATCCCGAGCGTTTGCGGATCAGTCGTCATAGGAATGCCCCGCTCGCAAGCCATCACGTACCCGATGCGCGACCTCGATGAATTCCGGCGTATCGCGAATGTCCAATGGCCGCTCTTTCGGCAACGGGCTGTCGATCACATCGGTGATCCGTCCGGGCCGGGGACTCATGACCACGATCTTCGTGCTCAGATACACCGCCTCGGGGATCGAATGCGTCACGAATCCGATCGTCTTCTCGGTCCGCGCCCAAAGGGCCAGAAGCTGTTCGTTCAGGTGATCGCGCACGATCTCGTCCAATGCACCGAACGGTTCATCCATCAGCAGGATATCGGCATCAAACGCCAACGCCCGCGCGATACTGGCCCGCTGCTGCATACCACCAGACAACTGCCATGGAAATTTCCCACCAAATCCTTCAAGATCAACAAGTTTCAGAACGTTCTTAACCTGCTCTTCCTGTTCCGCCGCCGAATAGCCCATGATCTCAAGCGGCAGTTTGATATTCTTGGCAATGGTCCGCCACGGATACAGTCCCGCGGCCTGAAAAACATAGCCATAGGCACGCTTGCGCCGCGCCTCGTCCGGGCTCATGCCGTTGACGGTCAGCGTTCCTCCGGTTGGGGTTTCCAGCGCCGCAATACAGCGCAAAAAGGTGGTCTTGCCGCAGCCCGAAGGGCCGATGAAGCTGACGAAATCTCCTTTGTCGATAGTCAGATTCACATCTTTCAGCGCATGAACCGGGCCATCATTGGTCTGAAAGGTCAGGTCAAGCTGCCTTGCCTCGATCACGGGCTGGGTCGTTCTTTCAGTAGTCATTCCATCGCCTTGAAAAGAGTGGATTGGAGCCGCCCAGGAAGGCGGCTCAGGCGCGTCACACGCCGGTCGCCGGAATACCTGTCCGCTCAACCGGGCGCGGTGCGGTCAGTTCTTTCCAGGTGCTCAGCGCCTTGTTCACGGTGGTATTGGCCTCGCGCGCGACAAACTCCCCATGACCTTCCTGCGTGCGGATTTCTCCATCATGCACCGCCACATGACCGCGCGTCAGGGTAAAGCGTGGCAGACCTTTGACTTCCTTGCCCTCAAACACGTTGTAATCGATCGAAGACTGCTGCGTGTCAGCACTGATCGTCTTGGTCTTTTCAGGGTCCCAAACCACAAGATCCGCATCCGCACCCACCAGAACCGCACCCTTTTTCGGGTAACAGTTCAATATCTTGGCGATATTAGTTGATGTCACCGCCACGAACTCATTCGGCGTCAACCGACCGGTGTTCACCCCATGCGTCCACAACATCGGCATCCGGTCTTCCAGCCCGCCGGTGCCGTTCGGGATCTTGGTGAAATCACCCACGCCATATCGCTTCTGCTCGGTCGTAAAGGCGCAATGATCCGTTGCCACGACGCTCAGAGACCCCGATTGCAGGCCATTCCACAAGCTGTCCTGATGCTGCTTGTTCCGGAACGGAGGGCTCATGACCCGCCGTGCCGCGTGATCCCAATCCTGGTTGAAATACTCGCTTTCATCCAAGGTCAGATGCTGGATCAGAGGTTCCCCCCAAACCCGTTTGCCCTGCATCTTGGCCCGTCGAATGGCCTCGTGCGCCTCTTCGCAAGATGTGTGAACCACGTAAAGCGGCACACCCGCCATATCCGCGATCATGATGGCGCGGTTGGTCGCCTCGCCTTCCACCTGCGGTGGACGGGAATAGGCATGCGCCTCGGGGCCCGAATTGCCCTCGGCCAGCAGCTTCGCGCTCAGCTCGGCCACCACGTCGCCATTCTCGGCATGCACCAGCGCGGTGCCGCCCAGCTCGGCCAGACGCTTGAACGAGGCGAACAATTCGTCATCATTCACCATCAACGCACCTTTATAAGCCATGAAATGCTTAAATGTGTTGATCCCGCGCGTCTCGATCACCGTCTTGATGTCATCGAACACCTGCTCGCCCCACCAGGTCACCGCCATGTGGAACGAGTAGTCGCAATTCGCCCGCGTCGATTTGTTGTCCCAGCGCTTCAACGCGTCCAGCAGGCTCTCGCCCGGATTGGGCAGCGCGAAATCCACCACCATCGTGGTTCCGCCGGCCAGTGCCGCGCGCGTGCCGCTTTCAAAATCGTCGCTGGAATAGGTGCCCATGAACGGCATCTCAAGATGGGTATGCGGATCGATCCCGCCCGGCATCACGTAACAGCCGGTCGCGTCCAATTCCTTGTCCCCTTTCAGGCCCATCCCGATTTCTGTGATCACCCCACCTTCGACCAACACATCCGCCTTGTAAGACAAATCGGCGGTCACGACGGTCCCGTTCTTGATAACAGTGCTCATTTTAATCTCCCTCATGCGGTCTGCGCCGCTTGCTTCATCTGGCTATAAATATCCCGGGGGAGTCGCCCTGCGGGCGACGGGGGCAGCGCCCTCTATCCCACGATCTCCGCGGTCTCGAGGACTGCATGAAACAGAACATCCGCCCCGGCAGCTGCCCACTCTTTGCTGATCTCCTCGGCCTCGTTATGGCTCAGCCCGTCGACACAGGGACACATCACCATCGCCGTTGGCGCCACCCGGTTGATCCAGCAGGCATCATGCCCCGCGCCCGAGATGATGTCGGTATGCGTATATCCCAGCCGCTCGGCCGCATTGCGCACGGCACTCACGCAGCCCTCGTCGAATTTGACCGGATCAAAGCCGCCGACCTTTTCGAACTCGATCTGAAGACCCATCTCATTGACGATATCTTCTGCCGCAACCCGCAGGCGATTTTCCATATCCGTGATCACGTCCAATTCAGGCGACCGGAAATCGACCGTGAACACCACTTTACCGGGGATCACATTGCGCGAATTCGGATAGACGTCGATATGCCCCGCCGCCCCAACTGCGTGTGGCGCATGAGACCACGCAATCTCATCGACCTTCTCAAGAATACGCGCCATCGCCAGCCCGGCATTCTTGCGCATCGGCATCGGGGTCGAGCCTGTATGCGCGTCCTTGCCGGTCACCGTTACCTGCGTCCAACTCAGCCCCTGACCATGGGTGACAACACCGATATCCTTGCCCTCGGCCTCCAGGATCGGCCCCTGTTCGATATGCAGTTCGAAAAAAGCGTGCATCTTGCGCGCACCGACCTCTTCATCGCCGCGCCATCCGATGCGCTGCAATTCGTCGCCAAACTTTTTGCCCTCGGCATCTTCACGGTCATAGGCCCAGTCCTGCGTGTGCATCCCGGCAAACACGCCCGAAGACAGCATCGCCGGGGCATAGCGCGTGCCCTCCTCATTGGTCCAGTTGGTCGCAACAATCGGATGTTTGGTCTTGATCCCAAGATCATTCAACGTGCGAATGATCTCCAACCCGCCCAGAACACCCAGAACGCCGTCATACTTCCCGCCTGTGGGCTGCGTATCCAGATGCGAACCCACATAGACCGGCAGCGCCTCGGGGTCAGTGCCTTCGCGGCGGGCAAACATGTTACCCATCTGATCCAGCCCCATTGAACAGCCCGCCTCTTCACACCACCGCTGAAACAGGGCGCGGCCTTCGGCATCTTCGTCGGTCAGGGTCTGGCGGTTGTTACCACCCGCAATTCCGGGGCCGATCTTCGCCATCTCCATCAGGCTGTCCCACAACCTGTCGCCATTTATCCTGAGATTTTGCGCCGGAGCTGCCATTGTACTGTTCCCTGTTGCTTGCGATTGAACTCGCTATTTGGTGTCTTGATTTGACCATATGGTCAAACTCAGGCTATCACGGGGACTACACCAGTCAAGAAATTGCGTGGCGCAGTCCGAATTTTTAGCATAATCATCGCCCGTTTGACGAAGAATGAGACGACCTGAAAACATGCCGAAAGATCGCGCACCGACCCGAATTCAGAAAAAGAACCGCGCTGCCATTCTGGACGCCGCGCTGAACGTGTTTTCATCCCATGGTTTCCGGGGCGCGACGGTTGATCAGATCGCGTCCGAGGCCGGTCTGAGCAAGCCGAACCTGCTCTATTATTTCCCCTCGAAAGAGGCGATTCACACCGCTCTTCTGTCCGGGCTGCTTGAAATCTGGCTGGCACCGCTGCATGCGCTGGATGAAGACGGCGATCCGATGGAAGAAATCCTGGCCTATATCCATCGCAAACTGCAGATGAGCCGCGAGTTGCCCCGCGAAAGTCGCCTGTTTGCCAACGAGCTGGTGCAAGGCGCGCCCCGCATTCACGCGGCATTGTCCGAAGACCTCAAGGCGCTGGTCGATGAAAAATCCGCGATTCTGACCCGTTGGATGGATCAGGGCAAAATCGCGCGGGTGCATCCTTATCATCTGATGTTCTCGATCTGGGCATTGACGCAGCACTATGCCGATTTCGATGTTCAGGTCCGCGCCATTCTCTGCGACGAAGATCCGTTTGAAGGGGCTGAACCCTTTGTCGACCTGCTCTATCGCAAGCTGCTGACACCCTGAAAAAAGGGGCCGCAAAAGCGACCCCTTCCTGATGTGCAATCTTCCGATCATTCGGCCGCCTTGGCCATCGGGTTGTTCGGATGCGTGGTCCAGTTGGCATAGTCCGGCTGAACCTCGCGCCCGGTGCGCGGATCAACCTCGCCCGCAGCCATCGGCACCATCGAGATGCAGTCCTCGACCGGGCAAACATCGACGCAGAGGTTGCAGGCCACGCATTCCTCATCGATCACTTCGAACACCCGGTCGGCCGACATCGAGATCGCCTGATGGCTGGTATCTTCACAAGCGGCATAGCAACGCCCGCATTTGATGCACTGGTCCTGATCAATCTTGGCCTTGGCGATGTAGTTCAGGTTCAGATACTGCCAGTCGGTGACATTCGGCACCGCGCGACCGATCACCTGATCGATGCTGGTATAGCCCTTCTCGTCCATCCATTCCGACAGACCTGCGGTCAGTTCATCGATGATCTTGAACCCATAGGTCATCGCCGCCGTACAGACCTGCACATTACCGCAACCCAGCGAGATGAATTCCGCCGCGTCGCGCCATGTGGTCACCCCGCCGATACCCGAGATCGGCATACCATGCGTCGCTTCGGCCCGGGCAATTTCGGACACCATCGACAGGGCGATAGGTTTCACCGCCGGGCCGCAATAGCCACCATGACTGCCCTTGCCATCGATCGAAGGCTCGGGGCTGAACGTGTCCAGGTTGACGCTGGTGATCGAGTTGATCGTGTTGATCAACGATACCGCATCCGCACCGCCATTCCGGGCCGCTGTCGCCGGTTTGCGGATATCGGTGATGTTCGGCGTCAGCTTCACGATGACCGGACGGTCGTAATACTGCTTGCACCAGCGGGTCACCATCTCGATATATTCCGGCACCTGCCCCACGGCAGAGCCCATACCCCGTTCGCTCATCCCATGCGGACAGCCGAAATTCAGCTCAATCCCGTCCGCGCCAGTTTCGGCCACGCGCGGCAGGATTGCTTTCCACGCCGCCTCCTCGCAGGGCACCATGATCGAGGCGATCAGGGCGCGGTCCGGGTAGTCGGCCTTGACCCGCGCCATCTCTTCAAGGTTCACCTCCAGCGGGCGGTCGGTGATCAGTTCGATGTTATTGAGGCCCAGCAGGCGCCGGTCCGCCCCGTAGATCGCGCCATAGCGCGGGCCGTTCACGTTGACGACCGGCGGTCCTTCGGCCCCCAGCGTCTTCCAAACGACACCGCCCCATCCGGCCTCAAAGGCGCGGCGGACATTGTATTCCTTGTCCGTGGGCGGCGCCGATGCCAGCCAATATGGATTCGGACTTGAAATTCCCAGAAAGTTTGTCGTCAAATCAGCCATTTATCCGGCCTCCCTGATGCGGTTTTGCATCTTCATCTTTTCACAAATACTCATGGCGCAACCGCTGGATCACGCGGTCAGGCTGGCATGGATATCCATCGCGGCATCCCGCCCCTCGGCCACGGCGGTCACGGTCAGGTCGTCGCCACCGGCGGCGCAGTCGCCCCCGGCCCAAACCCCGGCGACCGAAGTCCGCCCTGCACCGGTCACGGCGATTTTGTTGCCATCCAGCGCCAGCCCTTCGGGCGCGCCTTCCAGAGTCTGGCCAATCGCCTTGAGCACCTGATCGGCCGGGATACGCACCGTTTCACCGGTTCCGGACAGGCTGCCCCCTTCGCTTGAAGTATATTCCAATTCGATCTCAACCGCCGATCCGTTGCCGTGCACAGCCACGGGTTGAACATTTGTCAGAATGCGCACCCCGTGCGAGGCCGCCAGATCCTGTTCATACCGGCTTGCGCCCATCGCCTCGCGACCCCGGCGGTAAGCGATGGTCACCTGTTCCGCGCCCAGCAGCTTGGACTTCACCGCCGCATCGACGGCAGTCATGCCACCACCGATCACCACGACATTGCGCCCAACCGGCAGGTTCGCCAGATCATCAGCCTGCCGCACATCCGAGATAAAGTCGACCGCGTGGCGTACGCCATCCTTGTCGGATCCCTGCGCCCGCAGCGCATTCACACCGGCCAGACCGATGGACAGGAAGACCGCGTCGTAGTTTTCAGCCAAACCCTCCAAAGAGACGCCAGCGCCCAAGGCTGACCCCGTCTCAATGGTGATCCCGCCGATCTTCAACAGCCAGTCGACCTCGGCCTGTGCAAAATCATTGGTCGATTTATAGGCGGCGATGCCGTATTCGTTCAGACCGCCCGCCTTGGGTTTGCTTTCGTGGATGACCACGTCATGACCCAACATCGCCAGACGATGCGCACAGGCGAGCCCTGCCGGCCCCGCCCCAATCACTGCAACAGTTTTGCCCGTCGGCGCCGCACGATCGAAGGGATGTTCGCCGGCCGCCATCAACGTATCGGTCGCGTAACGCTGCAGCCGTCCGATCTCGACCGGTTTGCCCTCTGCGGTTTCCCGCACGCAGGCTTCCTCACACAAGGTTTCGGTCGGGCAGACACGGGCGCACATGCCACCCAGAATGTTCTGATCGAAGATCGTGCGCGCCGCGGCTTGCGGCTGACCGGCCTGGATCTGGCGCAAGAACAGCGGGATATCGATATCCGTGGGACAGGCCGTCACGCAGGGTGCGTCGTAACAGAAATAACAACGATCTGCTGCTACGGCGGCCTCATGCGGCGCGAGCGGCGGATGCAGATCGGAAAAATTGGATGCCAACTCATCGCTGGAAAGCCGCCCAGCAACGATGCCGGGTGCCATCTGGCCCTGTGCCATCACTCTACTCCCTGTAGATATGTTTGTTATACCCTTCAGCTTGCCACAATTTCATTTTTTATCAACTGGTAAATTTTATCATCTGGTCAAAAAATAAAAACCCGGACGTAAAGGCCCGGATTTCAAGAATAATTGCAGTCTTATCGATCCTCGCTGCGTCAGATCATCCCGTTCAGATGCCCGGATTTGATCCAGACGCGGGCTCCACCCTTGCCCGCAACGGCGGTCGAGCGTGATCCCGGCGGCAACCGTAGCCAGTCCCAGGTGCCGAAATCCTCGCCTGCTTCTGAGAAGCTGCCTTCGATCACAAAAACCTCAAGCCCCTTGCTGGCGTCCAACTCGACGATCTGGCTCGCGGCCCAGTTTTGCACCTGAACATCCTCGTGTGCATCCTTGAACAGGTCGATATCCCCGCCCCCGTTGATCGAACGGCGCACCTCGGTACGATCATCGGGATCGAACTGATGCAGTTTCACCAGGATCGTCGCCCCTTCGCTGGCCGAGGGCGTGTGGGATGAGGTCGGAGGATTGCGTACATAGCTGCCCACCGGGAAATCTCCGGTCTCGTCCTGAAATACGCCATCAAGCACAAGATACTCTTCGCCGCCGTCATGGGTATGCGCGGCAAAGGCACTGCCGGGGGCAAATCGCACGATGGTCGTTGCCCGCGCGACTTCCTCGCCGATACGGTCCAGCATCTTGCGCTCGACCCCTGCGGCTGGCGACGCCACCCATTCGGTCTGATCAAAGTGAACGGCGACCCGCTGGCTGAAATCCGCATTGACCCGCATCTGCATTCCTCCTGCTTTGCTGTCTCATTAGATGGGACCCGGAATCTGAATTTCAAACCGGGATGATTTTGGGGTTTTGACGCCCTCCACCGCTTGATGTACTTCCGGTTGAGGCAGAGGCCGAAAATCGGCTCGATCAGAAAGCGCAACCAGATGCAGGCAAGCCCGGCGACATTCAACATCCTCATCATCGGGCAGAATAACCGGCTGCAATATGAGGCGCTTTTGTTTGCGGCATCTCTGCGCCACAGCGCGCCCGGCTTTAAGGGGCGGCTGTTTGTCGGCGTACCGCAGCCCGGTCCGCTGTGGCCACAGAACCCCAGCATTCAGGACCCCGATGTGTTGGAAGCGCTGCAGCACCTGGGCGCCGAAATCCTGCCCTTCGAGTCACACACATTCGGCGCGAGCTATCCCAACGGCAACAAGATCGAAGCCCTGCTGGCGATGCCCGAGGGTGAGCCGTTTGTCTTCTTCGACAGCGACACGCTGATCACCGGAGAGCTGAGCGAGGTCCCCTTCGATTTCGAACGGCCCGGTGCCTCGCTTCGGGTCGAGGGGACGTGGCCGAAACCCACCCTCTATGGTCCCGGCCATGATGGTATCTGGCGCGCGCTCTATGACCGGTTCGGGCTGGATTTCGAAAGCTCGCTCGATCCCGGCCAGCCATCGGGATATTGGCGGCACTACCTGTATTTCAACGCAGGCTACTTCTTCTACAAATGTCCCCGCCTGTTTGGCGAACGCTTTCTGGATTACGCCCGCACAATCCGGGACGAGGAAATTCCCGAACTGACCGGGCAGGTTCTTGACCCCTGGCTGGATCAGATCGCCCTGCCTCTGGTCATCCATTCCCTCGGTGGCGGGCGCGACGCTCTGCCCGACGGTTTGCTGGATGGCTCGGTCAGCTGCCATTATCGCCTGTTTCCGATGCTCTATGCCCGCGAAAGCGATCACGTGGTCGAGGTGCTGGAAACTGTGGTGGCCCCGAACAAGATCAAAAAGGTGCTCAAAGGGTATGACCCGCTGAAGAAGCTGGTGATCCAGCGCAAGGGCGCCAAGATCCGCGCCCTGTTCGACCGGGAAAACCTGCCTGCGCGCGAACAGGTCATCCGCAAGACGATCAAGTCCAAGGGGCTGTGGTTGCGGTAATCACAAAGTTGTGCGCGCGGCGGCAATGTCCTAGAGATTCAGCAGGATAGATTCCAACTGGAGATTTCAAAGATGTCAGACGGCCCCACCTACGGTTTTGATACCCTGCAAATTCACGCCGGGGCCCGCCCCGATCCGGCGACCGGAGCACGCCAGACACCGATCTACCAGACTACGGCCTATGTGTTCCGCGATGCTGACCACGCCGCCGCGCTGTTCAATCTGCAGGAAGTGGGCTTTATCTATTCGCGCCTGACCAACCCGACCGTTGCGGTGCTGCAGGAACGTGTAGCCACGCTGGAAGGCGGCGTAGGCGCGGTTTGCTGTTCCTCGGGCCACGCGGCGCAGATCATGGCGCTGTTCCCGCTGATGGGTCCGGGCAGCAACGTGGTGGCCTCGACCCGTCTGTACGGTGGCACGGTCACGCAGTTCAGCCAGACCATCAAACGGTTCGGCTGGTCGGCCAAATTCGTGGACACCGACGATCTGGACGCGGTTAAAGACGCCATCGACGAAAACACCCGCGCGGTGTTCTGCGAATCTATCGCCAACCCCGGTGGTTATGTCACCGACATCCGCGCGCTGGCGGATGTGGCCGACGCGGCGGGCGTTCCGCTGATCGTCGACAACACCTCAGCTACGCCCTATCTGTGTCGCCCCATCGAACTGGGCGCAACGCTGGTGGTGCATTCGACAACCAAATATCTGACCGGCAATGGCACCGTCACCGGCGGCTGCATCGTGGATTCGGGCAAGTTCGACTGGTCCGCAAATGACAAGTTCCCATCGCTCAGCGCGCCGGAACCGGCCTATCACGGGCTGAAATTCCACGAAACCTTTGGACCGCTGGCCTTTACCTTCCACAGCATCGCCATCGGTCTGCGCGATCTGGGCATGACGATGAATCCGCAGGCGGCGCATTACACACTGATGGGGATCGAAACCCTGTCGCTGCGGATGGAACGCCACGTTGAAAACGCGCAGAAGATTGCTGCGTGGCTGGAGGCGGATGACCGGGTGGAATACGTGACCTATGCCGGGCTGCCCTCGTCGCCTTATTACGACCGGGTCAAGGCGCATTACCCGCGCGGCGCGGGTGCGCTGTTCACTTTTGCGGTCAAGGGCGGCTATGACGCCTGCATCAAGCTGGTCAACGCGCTGGAGATCTTCAGCCATGTGGCCAATCTGGGCGATGCGCGGTCGTTGATCATCCATTCGGCCTCGACCACGCACCGGCAACTGACGCCGGAACAGCAGGAAGCCGCAGGCGCCAGCCCCAACGTTGTTCGCCTGTCCATCGGGATCGAGGATGCGGACGATCTGATCGCCGATCTCGATCAGGCGCTGGCCAAGGCGAGCGCCTGACCCATGGCTGCGGGCTATCACACGAACGCGTTGGGACAGCGCATCGGCCTGCCGGTGACGGGCGATTTTCCACGCCCGACACCGCCCTATACGCCGATGCAGGGCCAGTTCTGTTCGGTCGAGCCCCTGGACGTAAACCGTCATGCGCCCGGATTGTTCCGGGCGTTTGCCCACGACACCGATGCACGTAACTGGACCTATCTGCCCTATGGGCCCTTCACCGCCGAGGCAGAGTTCTTTGACTGGGTACAGGCCACCTGCACCGGGGGCGATCCGATGTTCCATACGGTTCTCGACAGTGATGGCACGCCGGTCGGCATGGCCTCTTACCTGCGCGTCACCCCGTCGGCAGGATCGATCGAGGTGGGGCATATCCACTTTTCACCGCTATTGCAGCGCACGCCCATGGCGACCGAAACCATGTTCCTGATGATGCAACGCGTCTTCGACGAGCTGGGCTATCGCCGCTATGAGTGGAAATGTGACGCCCTGAATGCGCCCTCTCGTCAGGCGGCCGAGCGCTTGGGCTTCACCTTCGAGGGCATTTTCCGACAGGCCACCCACTACAAAGGGCGCAACCGCGACACCGCTTGGTATTCGATCCTCGACAGTGAGTGGCCGCGGATCAAATCGGCATTTCAGACGTGGCTATCGCCCGACAATTTTGATGGTGCGGGCCAGCAACGTCAATCGCTGCGGGCCCGGGTCTGAGGTTACTCGGATATCTCGAAATCCATCGAGATATTGACCGAAACCGAAATCTCGCCCCCTGCAACCGGGACGCCTCCGGCATCGGACATCGCCATTTCGCGCATCTGGGCCATCGGACGCACGCCGCCACCGTGATCGTTGATCGAGATCACCGGGCCAAGTGTGATCCCGGCAGCCTGCGCCAGTTGCTGCGCTTTGGCGGTCGCATCCGCAACCGCTTTGGCCCGCGCTTCGGCTTCAAGCGGTTTGGGCTCTTGCACACCAAAGCTCAGACCGCCGAAATCATTCGCGCCGTCCTTGATCACCGCGTCCATGATCTGCCCCAGCTTGTCCAGATCGCGCACCCGCACGAACACCCGGTTCGAAGCTGTAAATCCGGTGATCTTGGGCGGCTTATTGCTGGAATTGCTGCGCCCCGACCAGACAGGCGACAGCGACAGATCGCGGGTCTGCACATCGCGTGCCTCCAACCCCATCTCGTCAAGCCGTTTGAGAATCTGCGCCACCGCATCCGAAGTCGCCTGCATCGCCACCGAGGCCTGTGGGTCATGGTTCGTCACCCCCAGCGTAATCGTTGCCATATCGGGGGCAGACACGGTGGTTCCGGTGCCACTGACCGAGATGCGACGTTCTTCCGCATGGGCTGGCATCGCGGCGACGGCTGCGGTCATCGCAGCCAGAAAAGCAAGTGTCTTCAAGGTGATCCCTCCTGTTGACTTGCCTCCAAGATGGACATCACAGCCCATACACGGCAAGGGGGAAGCGCGCCTTTTTCTTTCCCTCGGCGGGTTCCTGCTCTAATCTCGGACGGCAGACATCCAAGCGTTTGCATTGAAGCTGACAATTATGGTTCATCCGGATTATGAAACCCGCCTTTGCGCTATCATTTTCTGAAAGCGGTATCGCCCTGCATCACCAGTCGGACGGAGACTGGTACTGCATCGGTATCGTTCCGTTGGATGCGCCCGATCATCAAGAGCAGATTCAGGCCCTGCGCGATCAGGGATTCGCGCTGGAAAACGATCTAAGCTGCAAGCTGATCATCCCCGCAGATCAGGTGCGGCTGCTGACGGTTGAAACCGATGGTCTGGACGGTGACGCTGCGGTGCAGAAGGTCGAAGAAGCACTGGCCGCTGCGACGCCCTATGAACTGTCAGAACTGGCCTATGTCACAGATGTCGATGGCCCTGAGACCCACGTCGCCGCCGTGGCGCAGCAGACACTGAATGAGGCAAGCGGATTTGCCACCGATCACGGTTTTATCCCCGAGGCATTCTGGCTGAGCGCAACCGGTCAAGACACGCTGAACGAGCCGTTCTTTGAGATACCCGTCGTGCAGAACGAAACGACCGTGGCCTCCCCGGTCCAAACGCCCGAGATTTCGCTCCCGGTGCCCGACCCTGAACAAAAGCCTGAGCCTGAGCCTGAACAACTGCCTGAGCCTGAGAGCGATGAGACGCCGCAAATCCCGGTGCATGCAATCGCGGATGAAGCCCCTGTTTTCGCGCCCGCCGCTAACGCCCTGCCCGCAGCCACAAAGCCAGGGATTGACCTGAAACGCTTTGCTCTTCCCGCGATAGCCGCGTCGGTTGTCGTCGGAATGCTGCTGGGCGTTTGGTCCTTCAACAGCTCAGAACCGGAAGTGGTCGAAGTGGCAGAGCCGCTGAATCCACAGCCGGAACCACAATCGGAAGTCGCGACCGAAGAGCCGCCGGAGCAAACTGCCGCAGCGGAGCCTGAAACCACTCAGCCAGAGGCCCCGGAAACTCAGGTCGCAAACCTGCCGCCCGAACCCGACGCATCAGCCACCGAAACAGAGGATGAGCCAGAGCTGTCCGCAACCGACACGGCCATCCTCGAAGCGTTGAAGGTCGCGCCGGAACCGGTTGAAGAGATTGCAGAACCTCTGGAAGACAGAACTGAATTTCATGCATTCACGGGCACGGCCCCGGCTGAACCTTCCGACCTTGGTGCAGCACCCCGGCAAATCGAAGATGACCTCTATTTGACCTCGGTCGACCGGTCGGACCTGTCGACCGACATTGTGGCTCTGCCATCGCTTGCCAGTCTGGACACGGACGAGCCCCCCGCCCAGATCACTTTGCCCGGTGAGGCCGGGCAGCGGTTTGAACTGGATGAGCGCGGCCTGGTAACGCCAAGCGCCGAAGGCACATTGAACCCAGCCGGGGTGATGGTTTATCTGGGCCGCCCACCGTCGGTGCCACCCGAGCCCCCGACCCGGTTTGAGACGGAACCGGTCGTGGTCGAAGTGGTTGACGAACGGCTCGCCGCCATCCGCCCGCGACCGCGCCCGGAAAACCTTGTCGACCAGTTCGAACGTCAGCAGCTTGGCGGACGGTCCCTGCAAGAGTTGGCTTCGGTCCGACCCAAGTTGCGACCCGAAACGCTGCAGGTGCCCCAGCAGGTTGACGAAACACCAACAGCACTGGCGGTTGTGCGCGTACCGCGTCCAAAAACCCGGCCTGCCAGCCTGACGGCACGGGCAACGCCCAAACCAAGCACGAACAGCGCCCCACTGGCGTCGACCGCAAACGTTGCCAGCAGTGAGGATGAGGTCGGTTCATTCCAGCCAAAGGCGGTGCAACCGAAAATCCCGACAACTGCTTCGGTCGCACGGCAGGCGACCATCGACAACGCAATCAACCTGCGCAAGCTCAACCTGATCGGTGTCTATGGCACCCCGGCCAACCGCCGCGCCTTGGTCCGACTGCCCAGCGGACGGTACAAAAAGCTGAAGGTCGGGGATCGCATCGATGGCGGCAATGTTGTTGCAATTGGCGACAGTGAATTGCGCTATCAGAAACGCGGCAAGAACGTCACGCTCAAGATGCCGCGCGGATAAAGACAAAGCGCCATGTCGGGCAGACACGGCGCTTTGAAGGTTTCAGTGGTGTGATCAGGCGGCCGAGATTTCACCTGATTCAATCTGCTCCCGCTCGATGGATTCAAACAGCGCTTTGAAGTTGCCTTCGCCAAACCCGTCATCGCCCTTGCGCTGAATGAACTCGAAGAAGATCGGGCCGATCACGGTTTTTGAGAATATCTGCAGCAGGATCTTGGTCTCGCCGCCATCGACAACGCCTTCGCCGTCGATCAGGATACCGTGTTTCATCATCCGGTGCTTGGGTTCGTCGTGGCCTGTCACGCGATCATAGGACATGTCATAATAGGCCTCGTTCGGGCCGGGCATGAACTTCAACCCTTTCTCGGCAATCGCGTCGGTCGAGCTGTAGATATCATCGCTGCCCACGGCGATATGCTGGATGCCCTCGCCCTTGTATTTCTTCAGGTAAGACACAATCTGCCCAGTTTCGCCCCGGTCTTCGTTGATCGGAATGCGGATGCGACCGCAGGGAGAGGTCAGCGCGCGGCTGTAAAGCCCGGTGAACTTGCCGTGAATGTCGAAAAAACGGATTTCACGGAAGTTGAACAGATCTCCGTAGAACTTGAACCACTTGTCCATGTTGCCCTTGAACACGTTGTGGGTCAGATGATCAAGGTAATAGAACCCGTCGCCGCGGGGTTTCGACTGCTCCAGCCACTCGAACTCTTCATTATAGGGCGAGGTGTCGTAATACTGATCGATGAAATAGATCAGCGAACCGCCAATGCCTTTGATGGCAGGGACATTCATAGTCTTGTCAGCACCGTCATAAGGCTCGGCCCCTTTGGCGATGGCGTGCTCATAGGCTTTCTGCGCATCCACGACGCGCCAACCCATCGCAGGGGCGCAGGGACCATGCTCGGCCACGAACCTGGCGGCAAAACTGTCGGGGTCCGCGTTCAGGATATAGGTGACATCGCCTTGCTGCCATAGCTCGACCTTAGGCGTATCGCGGTGATAACCGACATAGTCGAACCCCATCCGTGCAAACAGGTCACGCAGCTCCTGCGGCTCGGGATGGGCGAATTCGACAAACTCGAACCCGTCGGTGCCGGCGGGGTTTTCATCGCTGATCACGGATTTCGGGGCGTTGTGTGGGAAAGGACCCATGGCGCGTCTCCTCGGAAAACAGGAATTTCTTTGCTGATTCAAAAATACGCCTTAAACAACGCTGTTTCTGCGCGTTGTTTTCGTGTAACCTAAGAGGAAACGCGGATAACCCGCATGATTTGGGCAGAAACCGGAGATTCACCGCACATGCTGGATGCAACCGACACACGGCTGTTGTCAGCTTTGCAAAAAGATGCACACCTGACGGCGCATCAGCTGGGCGAGATGTTGAACCTGTCCGCCAGTCAGGCGGGCCGTCGCCGACAGCGGCTGGAGGCTGAAGGTTACATCACCGGATACACTGCGCGGCTTGATCCGCTGAAGCTGGGCCTGCAGGTGCAGGGGTTCATTCAGGTGCATCTGGGCACCCATGGCCCCGATCAATCTGCCAGTTTCGCCCGCATGGTCAACACCCGCCCCGAAATCAGCAGCGCCTGGACGATGACCGGAGAGGCAGATTACCTGCTTCACGTCTATTGTGACGACTTACCGGCACTCAACAGCTTGATTCATCAGGTGATCCTGCCGCATCCTGCGGTGGCACGGGTGCAAAGCCAGATCGTAATGGATCAGTTGAAACGCGACGCGCCGCTCCCGACCTGAGCGGTTTCAAGAGGACGATAATGAACGAGTTCCTTTATCAGGCATCGATCTATCTGGCAGCGGCGGTGATTGCCGTCCCGCTTTCAGCCCGTTTGGGGCTGGGCTCGGTGCTTGGCTATCTGGCCGCGGGCATCGCCATTGGCCCCATTCTGGGCCTTGTCGGCGCCGAGACCGAAAGCCTGCAGCACGTGGCCGAATTCGGCGTCGTGATGATGCTGTTCCTGATCGGTCTGGAACTGGAACCTCGCGCCCTGTGGGATATGCGGGACAAGCTTTTGGGTCTTGGAGGGCTACAAGTCGGCCTGTCAACCATCGCCATCGCAGCGGTGGCCTTCTATACCGGCCAACCTTGGTCAGTATCTCTGGCGGTTGGCCTCACGTTGTCGCTGTCTTCCACCGCGATCGTGCTGCAAACTTTGTCTGAGAAGGGGTTGATGCAGACCAATGGCGGGCGGGCCACCTTCTCGGTGCTTCTGACACAGGACATCGCGGTGATCCCGATACTGGCGCTTCTGCCACTTTTGGCCTTGCCTGCGAGTATCCACATCGAAGATGACGGATCCATCAGCCGTGGCGTAAGTGCCGCCAAGGACGCGGATTATCACGCCACGCTCTCGCTGGTCGAAGGTCTGCCCGGCTGGGCCGTTACGCTTGTCACCATCGGTGCGGTCGCCTTCGTGGTATTGGCAGGTATCTACCTGACCCGCCCGCTGTTCCGTTTCATCCATGCCACCCGCCTGCGCGAGATGTACACGGCGCTGGCGCTGATGATCGTGGTCGGCATCTCGTTCCTGATGACCCTGGTCGGCCTGTCGCCCGCTCTGGGCGCTTTTCTGGCCGGGGTGGTTCTGGCCAGTTCGGAATTCCGGCACGAAATGGAAAGCGACCTTGAGCCGTTCAAGGGGCTGTTGCTGGGCCTGTTTTTCATCACCGTCGGCGCCGGGATCGACGTGGGGTATTTCTTCGACGATCCGTTTGACCTGATCGGTCTGGCATTGCTGGTCATTCTGGCCAAGGGGATCATCCTGTTCATCGTCGGGCGGGCCTTCAAGCTGCGCGGGCGCGATCACTGGCTGTTCACTCTGGGGCTGGCGCAGGCCGGTGAGTTCGGCTTTGTCCTGCTGGCATTTTCAACGCAACAGAACGTGATCCCGCCGGGCCTGTCGCAGAAACTGTTGATGATCATCGCGCTGACCATGTTGATCACGCCACTTCTGTTCATCATCTACGACCTGCTTTTGCGCTTTGTCGGTGAAAGCAAACCGCAGGTCGAACCCGATCAGATCGACGAAAAAGGCCCTGTCATCATCGCCGGGATCGGTCGGTTCGGACAGATCGTCAATCGACTGGTGCAGGCCAGCGGGTTCAAGACGGTGGTTCTGGATCATGACATCGAAACCATCCAGTTGATGCGCCGCTTTGGGGTCAAAGGTTTTCTGGGCGATCCCACACGCCCCGAATTGTTGCGCGCGGCTGGCATCGAAAAGGCCGCCGTGCTGGTGGCCGCGATGGACGATTACAAACAGGTGACCCGGCTGGTCGGCTACGCCCGCCGTCAACGGCCCGACCTGCACATCATCGCACGCGCCCGCGACCGCACCCATGTCTATGAACTCTATCAGGCCGGAGCCAACGATATCGTGCGCGAGATGTTCGATGGATCGCTGCGCGCGGGCCGGTATGTTCTGGAGAATATCGGGCTCAGCGAATACGAAGCCGCGCAAGCCGAACAAACCTTCTATCACCATGATCGCAGTTCGGTCCGCCAATTGGCGGAACTGTGGATACCGGGCATGCCGACCGCCGAGAACAAGAAGTATATCGAGCGGGCGCAGGAACTGGAGAAAGATCTGGAAACGGCCCTGCTGGAGCTGGCCGAGGAGCACGCAAAGAAATCGGCCTGACCCGGGCCTCAGCCCCGGTCAGGCGCCTGGATTAACCGTCCGAGACTCCGGCCTCGGCAAAGGTCGCCATGCCGGAATGGCAGGCCACCGCGCTTTTCAGGATATTGATCGCCAGCGCCCCGCCTGAACCTTCGCCCAAGCGCAGGCCGAGGCTCAGCAATGGTTCCTTGCCCAGTTTGCCCAACATGGCCGCATGCGCGCCCTCGGCGCTTTGGTGACCCGCAACACTGTGGTCAAGCGCGGTATCGGAAATCTGCGCCAGACATGCTGCCGCTGCGGTGCAGATGAACCCGTCCAGAATGACCGGAATGCGCAGCACCCGCGCGGCGGCAATCGCCCCCGCCATGGCCGCAATCTCGCGCCCGCCCAGACAACGCAGGACATGCAGACCATCGCCTTGACCGTGCAGGGCAACGCCTTCGGCCACAACGCGGGTTTTATTGACCAGCCCCGCGTCATCCACACCGGTCCCACGTCCGGTCCAATCCGCCGCCTCTCCGCCAAAAAGCGCGCAGGCAATGGCCGCAGCTGGGGTGGTATTGCCGATCCCCATCTCGCCGACCACAAGCAGATCAGACTGCGGATCGACCGCTTGCCAGCCTGTGCGCAGGGCGCTCAGAAGCTCCTCTTCGCTCATCGCGGGGCCTTGGGTGAAATCCGCAGTGGGGCGTTCAAGCTCCAGCGCGTGCACGTCCATCTTCGCGCCTGCGGCCTTGGCCAATTGGTTGATCGCCGCACCGCCATGTTCGAAATTCATGACCATCTGCACCGTCACCTCGGGCGGGAAAGCCGAAACGCCCTGCGCAGTGACACCATGATTGCCCGCAAACACGATGACCTGAGGCGCATTGATCTGAGGCCGCGCATCCCCGCGCCAGCCCGCATACCAGATCGCCAGATCCTCAAGCCGACCCAACGCGCCGGGCGGCTTGGTCAGTTGGCCGTTGCGCTCGCCCGCGCCCTCCACGGCAGAGGGGTCCGGACCGGGCGCACCTGTCAGCGCATCGCGGAAACTGTTCAGATCATTGAGTTCAGGCAGCATTGAAAGCCTCGTTGCATCAGAGTGGTTGTGTGTGTTTAACCAATGCTGGCAAAGCAACAAGACCCTGAAAGGCCTGGGAGTGACCAAAAACGACACCGCCCCATTTTCTGCGTGGGATATCCCTCTGGCTCTGGTCCTGCTGACCCGCTTGCCCCTGCCGCGCTTGCCCGACGCGGCATTTGCCCGGCAGTCGCGCGCCGCATGGGCCTATCCCTTGGCGGGACTCGTTGTCGGAGCACTGGCCTGCGGGGTTGCCTGGATCGCGATCTGGGCGCAGTTGCCCCCGCTCGCGACCGCCGCTCTGCTGATCGCGGTGCTGATCACCGCGACCGGAGCGATGCATGAAGACGGGCTGGCCGACACTGCCGACGGGCTCTGGGGTGGTTTCACGCCTGAGCGTCGGTTGGAGATCATGAAGGACAGCCATATCGGCACCTATGGGGTACTGGCGCTGTTGCTTGTGCAACTGCTGCGGCTCAGCGCCGTCGTTGCGCTGATTGGCGCAGGTCTGCTGACGGGTGTTCTGGCCGCCTGCCTGTTTTCTCGCGCCATGATGCCGGCCTTGATGCGCGCCTTGCCCAATGCCCGCAAATCGGGATTGAGCCATTCGGTCGGCGCGCCGCCCCTGCCCGCTGTACTGGCTGGTATAGGTCTGGCTTTCATACTGTCCTTGGTGCTGCTGGGCGGATCAGCCATCGTGCCGATGCTCTGTGCCCTGATCTCCGTGGCCATCGTGGCGCGCGTCGCCAGGATCAAGATCGGTGGTCAGACCGGCGACATTCTGGGCGCCACTCAACAGATATCCGAGGTCGTATTCCTTTTGGCGCTGACCGTATCGCATTAAGATGCGCCCCCGGTTTCGATGCGCAATGTCGCGCCGCAATGTTTGCAATGCACTGCGTCCGGGTCGTGCCGGAACAGACCGCAGCTCGGGCATTTGTAACGCACCTTTTGCGGCATGAAGATCGCCTGGGCCAGACGCACGAACAGCGCCACACCGACCACCATGATGAAGACAGAGAACAGCTTGCCTGCTGGCGTAGTCAGCGTGATATCCCCGAACCCGGTTGTCGTCAGTGTCGCCATGGTGAAATAGAGCGCGTCGATATAAGGGTTTTGCGCGTCATCCGGGACAAAGAAGACCAGCACCGCGGTCGAGGTCGCAAATACAAACACCAAAAGGTTGGTCGCCGCGATCACCGCGTCCTCATGAGTGCGGAAAAACGGGCTGTCCCGACGCAAATCCCGCAGCAGGTGATAGGAATGTATCAGCCGTAAAGCGCGCAATATCCGCACGAATGCCAGGTTCCCGGTCAAAAATGGATCGAGCAACAGGGATGCGATCACCACAATGTCGGCCAGCGTGTAAATCTGGCGCAGCAATTTCCAGCGATCCTTGGCAATCCACAACCGGGCACAGAAATCCAGCAGGATGATCAGCCCAACCCCCAGGCTTGCAGCCGTAAGTCCCGGCCCGTGCGGAATGTTCGCGGTGGCGACAAAAAAGATGATCGAGGCGATGTCGAACAGGATCAGCCCATAACGGAACCAGACCGAAACAGGCTCGTGACTGATGTAGAGATACTTCACAGTCTGCTTCATCATGACCCCGTATCTTCCTGCAGTTACAGAAAAATACCCGACAAGTGACGCGATACCAAGCCGCGGCCACGAAAAAAGC
Source organism: Ruegeria sp. L12 (assembly GCF_056531745.1). NCBI lineage: Bacteria > Pseudomonadati > Pseudomonadota > Alphaproteobacteria > Rhodobacterales > Roseobacteraceae > Ruegeria > Ruegeria sp. L12. The sequence continues at coordinate 137,691 of NZ_JBQFMH010000002.1, read as the reverse complement.
CGCCCCAGTGACAGGGCGGCTTTGAAACGGTTGGTATGTTGATCAGGCGGCGCGCGAGGTCAGCACCTCATCCACCTGTTTGGCAGCAGAAATCTCATCCGCGCCCGATACGGCGGCCACTTCGCGGGTCAGACGCTCAAGCGCGGCTTCATAGAGCTGACGCTCGGAGTAGCTCTGCTCGCGCTGATCGTCGGTGCGGTGCAGGTCGCGGACCACCTCGGCGATCGAGATCAGGTCGCCCGAGTTGATTTTCTGTTCATATTCCTGCGCCCGGCGCGACCACATGGCGCGCTTCACCTTGGCCTTGCCCTTCAGCGTCTTCATCGCCTGGCTGATCACATCCGGCGAGCTGAGCGACCGCAAACCGGATTCGGTAACCTTGTTGGTCGGCACCCGCAGGGTCATCTTGTCCTTCTCAAAGGAGATCACGAACAGCTCAAGCGAGAACCCCGCGACCTCCTGTTCCTCGATCGATATGATCTGACCCACGCCATGGGCGGGATAGACAACATAATCGTTCGGGCGGAACTCAAGCTTCTTCGACTTCGACATTCAGATACATCCTTCGTTACAGACCGGGACATAAGACGACAAAAACACCCCAGCCGAGGTCCAATACGGCCCCGTCAGGCGGTTCTTTTGTCACAAAATCAGGACTCCAAAGTGATCATACTTACGGAGCACATCCCCATCACAGTCATCATTCAGGTATTGAGTATATCACAAAAATGCGACACCCAAAAGAGCATCCTCCGGCAAAGGAGGAAATCACGCATTATCTCAACAGGATAAGGCGTCAGCGGGCATCAATCCTGCGAAGCTTGTTCCCCGAATCGCTTAACCGCCCTCGCCCGGCGCTTCCGAGAAATACTTCTCCATCTTGCCTTCTTCGCCGTCGCGTTCCTCGGCCTCGGGCAATGGATCTTTCTTGGTGACGATCACCGGCCACATTTCCGAGTATTTCCGGTTAAACTCGACCCACTGCTCCATCCCCGGTTCGGTGTCGGGACGGATGGCGTCGGCAGGGCATTCGGGTTCGCACACGCCGCAATCGATGCATTCGTCGGGATGAATGACCAGCGTATTCTCGCCTTCGTAGAAACAATCCACCGGGCATACCTCGACGCAGTCGGTGTATTTGCAGCCAATGCAGTTTTCGGTGACGACATAGGTCATTGTTTGGTTCCCATTTACGCTTTGGCGCCTAGCTAATCCAGACAGGGACCATCTTCAAGGTCAGATCATCCCTTTGGGGTGCGAGAAAGATCAAGCGCGCGCCGTTCTTTCTTGGTCGGACGACCTTTTCCCTCAAAACCCGGGTTTTTGGGCGGTGCGTCCTGCTTTTCGGTCATATCAAAGTACAGCGTTTGCGCCTCAGGGGCCGGGCCCCTGCGTTCGCCCAGCTTTTCGATGCGAACGACTCTGACGATCCGCCCCTGCGGGAAGGTCAGAACATCTCCGGGGGCTACAGCCTGAGCTGGCTTCAGCACCCGGTTTCCGTTCAACCTGACATGGCCGCCGCTGACCTGTTTGACGGCCAGGCTGCGGGTCTTGAAGAACCGCGCCTGCCACAACCACTTATCGATCCGCAGCTTGGCCTGATCCATGACGGATCAGTTACCGTCCTTCAGACCCATCAGCGCAGCCGCGAACGGGTTGTCGGGATCGATGGCCTTTTCCTTTTTCGGAGGCCGCGACGAGAAGGATTTGGCGCCCTGCGGCTTGCCGCCCTTCTTGCCCTGCGGCTTGCGACCGTCCTGAGGCTTGCCGCGCGGTTTGCCCTTGCCCTGCCCCTGCTCGCGGCGTGGGCCACGTTTGGGCTGACGCTGACGGCCCCAGGTGAAGGTGTAGAACACCTCGGCTTCGGGTTCTTCCGCAGCGAGAGCCTCGGCTGCCGCCTCGGTGCTGTCGGTGGCCTCGGCTGGCGCCTCGGCGGGTGCGGCGACCTCTTCGGTCGGGGCTTCCGGCGCGGTAGTTTCTTCGGCGACAGGTTGCTCGGGCGCGTCTGTCGCAGTTTCGGGCGCGGTTTCGACCGGTGCCGGTTTGACCTTCTCACGCTCTCCACGTTCGGCCTTGTAACCCAGACCCTGCATCAGGTCGGCGAATTGCTCCAACGTCATGCCGGTGATCGAGAGCATGTCGGGCTTGGCCTCGAACCCGCCCCGGCTGTCCTCGGCGCGCAGCATATCGGCCAGACGTTCCAGCATGTCGATCCGGATCGAGCGTTCGCCCGCATCGCGGTAGCCGCACATGGTGTCATAACCCTGCGGTGCATCCTTGGCGACCGGCACAGTAACCAGACCCGGAGGCGGTGCCTCGGGAAATTCCTGCAAGCCGCTGGACAGCGCCCAGAGAACCAGGCGCAGGCGCGTCGGTGCGGGTTTCAGCAGCAGCGGCATGAAGATGGTGAACTGACCGAACCGGATGCCATGCTTGCGCAGCGCGCCGCGGGCGTCCTGATCCAGATCCTTGACTTCTTGCGCGACCTGCGCGCGGGGCAATACGCCCAGCGCCTCGACCATACGGAAGGCGAAACCTTTGGCCAGACCGGACAGTTCCTCATCCCGCGCCAGGTTCAGCAGCGGCTCGAACAGCGCGGCGACCTTGCGGTCGATGAAATGCTGCAACCGGCGCTGCACTTTCTGCTCGACATCCGGCCCTGCGGCCTCATCCACAAAAACCTCGACCATCGGCTTGAGCGGCTCTGCCCCGGCAACCAGTTTGCCGACGGCATATTCGCCCCACATCAGGCCACCCTGATCGGTGAAATCAATTTCGGTATCGGGCGCGTTGTAGAAGCGATCGGCACGCAGATGGAATTGCGGCGCGAGTGCCTGCAGCGAGGCCGATTTCAAAGCTTTCGCCTCGGTCCCCTGCGCAGCTTTGTCCGGCGAGAACCGGAACCCTTCCAGACGACCGACGAATTCGCCTTCGACGGTCACTTCACCCTTGTCATTTACTTCGGCCAAAAGGGCCTCCTTCTGTTTGAGCCGGCGCAGCAACACAGATGTGCGCCGGTCCACAAATCTCTGAGTCAAACGATCATGCAATGCGTCTGACAGCCTGTCTTCTACAATGCGCGTTTCCTCACGCCAATGCGATTCGTCACGCACCCAACCGTTTCGTTGCGCAACATATGTCCAGGTGCGAATATATGCCAACCTTTTGGACAATGCATCAATGTCACCATGGGTTTGGTCGATCCGGCGGATTTGCCGCGCCATGAAATCATCGGGGATGGAGCCGCGCTCGTGTAGGTGGCCATAGATCACCTCAAGCAGGCTGGCATGTTCGGCGTGGCTGATGCCGCGAAAATCGGGGATTCGGCACACATCCCACAGCAGACGGATGGATTGGCCGTCGCTGGCGCGGGCCTCGACTTCGGCCACTTGCGACAGCGATTTCAGCACATTCAAATCGTCGGCGGGGCGCGCCCTGATCAGGTGTTCGTCGTCCGGGCTGACCTCAAGCGATGCGATTAGCGCGTCAATTGAGCCGAAGCGAAGGGCGGCATTCCGCCAGTTGAGCTTTTTCATCGGCGTAAAGCGGCTGTCCATAATCGCCTGCGCCGTGCCTTCGTCCAGCGGCGGAGCCTCACCGGTGACGCCAAAGGTGCCGTCGGACATGCCGCGCCCGGCCCGGCCTGCGATCTGCGCCAGTTCGTTGGGGGCCAGAGGCCGCATCCGCCGCCCGTCAAATTTGGTCAGCGAAGAAAACGCCACATGGTTCACATCCAGATTCAGCCCCATGCCGATGGCATCGGTGGCAACCAGATAGTCGACCTCGCCATTCTGATACAGCTCCACCTGCGCGTTCCGCGTGCGCGGGCTGAGCGCCCCCATGACCACAGCCGCCCCACCCTTTTGACGGCGCAGCAATTCGGCGATGGCATAGACGTTATCCACTGAGAATCCGACGATGGCGCTGCGCGCGGGCATACGGCTGATCTTTTTTGAGCCGGAATAGACCAGTTGCGACATCCGCTCGCGCCGGGCGAACTGCGCCTCGGGCACCAGCGCGGCAATGGGGCCGCGCATGGTGTCGGAGCCCAGAAACAGCGTCTCATGCGTACCGCGCGCGCGCAGCAGGCGGTCGGTGAAGACATGGCCGCGTTCAGGATCGGCACAGAGCTGGATTTCGTCGATGGCGACGAAATCGGCGCCCATACCCTCGGGCATCGCCTCGACCGTGCAGACCCAGTACTGGGCACGCGGCGGCACGATGCGCTCCTCACCCGTGACCAATGCCACCACGGACGGCCCGCGAATTGCGATGATCTTGTCGTAAACTTCGCGCGCCAGCAGACGCAGCGGCAGACCGATGACACCGGTGCGATGCCCCAGCATGCGTTCAATCGCGTAATGGGTTTTACCTGTGTTGGTCGGGCCGAGTACGGCCACTATTCGGGAAGACCCGCTCACCTTTGCCCCCTGCGCCCTGAGACTTACAGCGCCTTGCCTTCAACTTGAGGCTTCAGCCGATTCACGGCATTGGTTACTTCTTCGTGATGGGGATGTATAGCCAACGCCCGCGAATAGGCCTCAAGCGCCTGTTCGGGCTTGTCCACGATCTCGAATATCAGACCCAGACCATAAATGGCCTCGTAATTGTTCGGGTTAAGGGTCAGCGCGTGTTCGAGGTCGGCCGCAGCCATGCCAAATCGGTCGATGCCGAAGAAAGCCGAAGCGCGCACATGCCAGCCTTCGGCAAATTCCGGCGCGTGATCCGTCAGTGCTGTCAGATGATCCAGGGCGGCATCGACATCGCCATCCTCCAGCGCCTCTCGCCCCCGCTCCAGCAGCAGATCCGCCGAGGCCGATCCCGACTGCGACCACAGCGCCTGCAACTGCCGGTCCAGACCGATGGCCTGCTCGGGCGTCGATTGCGCGAGTTGCTGCAACAGCACCGTTTCGTCCCGCGAATCCGCCTGCTGCGCGGCGCAAGTGGTGGAAAACGTGACTATGACGGCAAGTGCCGCGACGGTACGTTTGAGATTGGTGATTGCAATACCCATAACAATGGTCAGTGTAGCGTAGCGACCGGGGATGTCCATTCACGGCGCATGAACAAAATGAGGAAGACCATGAGCGATATTCTGGAAAAAGCCGCGGCGGCATTGAATGAAAAACTGACTGGCGGCGATTTCGACGCGTCAGCCAAATTTGCCATCGCCGATCTGGGCGCTATCGTTCTGGACGCAAACGGCGCGCGGGTCAGCGATGATGAGGCCGATGTGACCCTCAGCGCCGATGCGGATACGTTCGAGCAGATCCTCAGCGGCGACCTGAACCCCACGGGTGCGTTCATGTCCGGCAAGCTGAGCGTTGACGGAGATATGGGTATCGCCATGAAACTTGCCTCGGTACTGGCCTGATGGACTTCTCGCCGGCCCCCTTGTTCGAAGACGTGGCCGGCGGCCCTGCCGGTGGTGCAGCCCATTGGCTGACCACGCAAGACGGCAAACGCATTCGGGTGGCACATTGGCGCCCCGAAAACGATGCACGCGGCACGGTGATGCTGTTTCCCGGCCGCACGGAATATGTCGAAAAATACGGCGATACGGCCAAAGAGTTTGCAAATCGTGGCTTTGCCAGCCTGTCGGTCGACTGGCGTGGTCAAGGTCTTGCAGACCGTCTGCTGGAGGATCCGCGGATCGGTCATGTTGGTCAGTTTACCGATTACCAGCATGATGTGCGGTCCACTCTGGAGCTTGCCGATAAACTGAATTTGCCCAAACCCTGGTACGTGATTGGCCATTCGATGGGCGGGGCCATCGCGTTGCGCGCTATCCTTGAAGGTGCTGATTTTGCGGCCTGCGCCTTCACCGGGCCGATGTGGGGAATTTATTTTTCTCCGATCATGAAACCGCTCAGCCAATTGACCGCCTATTGGGGGCCGCGTCTGGGGCTGGGAGAGAAAACACCGCCCACGACCTCATTGGAAAGCTATGTGGCCTCGCAGCCCTTTGAAGGCAATGTGCTGACCCGTGATCCCGCGATGTATCAAATGATGCGGGATCAGTTGGCGGCGCATCCTGAACTGGCCTTGGGCGCGCCATCCACGATCTGGCTGCGCGAGGCGCTGGATGAATGCGCCTGGCTGATGGAACAGACCGCGCCTGACACCCCGGCGCTGACGTTTCTGGGCAGCCACGAACAGATCGTGGATCGCAAGGCGATCCGGGCACGCATGGCGAACTGGCCCAGCGGGATACTTGTCGAAATTCCAGACGGCGAACACGAGGTTCTGATGGAAGCGCCCGAGGTGCGCGGCCCCGTCTTGGACCAACTGGCCTCTCATTTTCTGGCAGCCAACGCAAAACCCAGGCCCGAGCCCTGTCATTAAGGTCTGGGTCGACGGGCTGCTTGTGATCCGGGCGCGCCGCGCCTAAATGTTTGCAAACGCAGTTTATTCGAGGTGACCCATGCGCGACCTTCCCTTCCCCGTCCGTGACGCAAATGCAGGCGGAGGCGCCGATGATCTGGGCAACCTGCCGGAATGGGATCTGACGGATCTGTATATGTCCGAGGATGCCGCGGAACTGTCCCGCGATCTGGACTGGCTGGAAAAGGAATGTGCCGCCTTTGCCTCGGATTACGAGGGTAAGCTGGCTGATCTTGACGCTGCAGGCCTGCTGACTTGCGTGCATCGCAACGAAAAGATCAACGCCATCGCGGGCCGCATCATGTCATTTGCAGGGTTGCGCTATTACCAGCTGACCACCGATGCAGATCGCGCCAAGTTCCTGTCGGACATGCAGGAAAAGATCACCGTTTTCACCACCCCGCTGGTATTCTTCACGCTTGAGATCAACCGCATCGAAGATGACGTGCTGAAGGCGCATTTCGATGCCAATGCCGATTTTGCACGGTACGAGCCGGTCTTCCGCCGCATTCGTGCGATGAAGCCTTATCAGCTGTCGGATGAGCTTGAGAAATTCCTGCATGATCTGGGTGTTGTCGGCGACGCCTGGGAACGCCTGTTCGACGAAACCATCGCGGGCCTTACCTTTACCGTCGATGGCGAAGAGCTGAATATCGAAGGTACTCTGAACCTGCTGACGGAACAGGACCGCGCCAAACGCGAGGCCGCCGCGCGAGAGCTGGCTACGGTTTTCCAAAACAATATCAAAACCTTCGCGCGCGTTCATAACACACAAGCCAAGGAAAAAGAGATCGTCGATCGCTGGCGCAAAATGCCAACTGCCCAAACCGGTCGTCACCTGTCGAATGACGTCGAACCCGAAGTCGTCGAGGCTCTGCGCGAGGCTGTCGTGGCCGCCTATCCCAAGCTCAGCCACCGCTATTATGAGCTGAAACGCAAATGGCTGGGGCTGGACGTGATGCAGGTCTGGGACCGCAACGCGCCGCTACCGATGGAAGACACCCGCATTGTCGGCTGGGATGAGGCCGAAAAGACGGTGATGGACGCCTACAACGCCTTCGACCCCCGCATGGGTGAAATCGCTTCCCCGTTCTTTTCTAAAGGCTGGATCGACGCGGCGGTGAAGCCCGGAAAGGCACCCGGCGCCTTTGCCCACCCCACCGTCACCGAGGTTCATCCCTATGTGATGCTCAACTATCTGGGCAAACCGCGCGATGTGATGACGCTGGCGCATGAGCTTGGTCATGGCGTGCATCAAGTGCTGGCCGCCGATCAGGGAGAGATGCTGTCCTCCACCCCTCTGACGCTGGCCGAAACTGCCAGCGTGTTTGGCGAGATGCTGACCTTCCGCAAGATGCTGGATCAGGCCGAGACCCCCGAACAGCGCAAGGTGCTGCTGGCGGGCAAGGTCGAGGATATGATCAACACGGTGGTCCGCCAGATCGCCTTCTACGATTTTGAATGCAAGCTCCACGCTGCCCGCCGCGAGGGCGAACTGACCCCGGACGATATCAACGCCCTTTGGATGAGCGTTCAGGCCGAAAGCCTTGGCCCCGCATTCGAATTCATGGACGGGTATGAGACCTTCTGGGCCTATATCCCCCACTTCGTCCATTCGCCCTTCTACGTCTACGCCTACGCCTTCGGCGACGGCCTCGTGAATGCGCTGTATTCGGTTTACGAAAGCGGCGCCGAGGGGTTCGAGGACAAGTATTTCGAGATGCTGCGCGCCGGTGGTTCCAAACACCACAAGGAACTGCTGGCCCCGTTCGGTCTGGACGCCAGCGACCCGGAATTCTGGGACAAGGGTCTGTCGATGATTTCAGGCTTCATTGACGAACTGGAAGCGATGGAAAGCTGATGCAGCGAGGCAGCCGGATCAGGCTGCCTCATTTTCCCTTGGCAGGCTTCATCGACGTCATGAAGATGGCCGCCACAATCAAGACCGCCCCAACAATGGCCAGCGATGTGATCGTTGCTCCCAGAAACAGCGCGGAATTCACAAATGTGAACACCACCGAGGCGGCAAACATCAGGGTTGCAGTCAGTGTCGAGACCCGGGCTGCAGCCTCATACCAAAGGTAGTAGGCCAGCGCCGTTGGCAACACGCCCAACAGGATCAGGAATACCACATCGTTTGCCGAGGGCATCTGCAGAGAAAACGCCGCCAGAGGCATCAGCAGAACACCGGCGCACAAGAATATCCCGAACAGAAAGTTCAGCCGTTCAACCGTTGTTTCCGACGATTGCATAGCCCGGCTGCTGGAGATCAGAAACACAGCCCAGCTCAGCCCTGCGCCAATCTCCATCAAGTCGCCCAACAGAGGGTCCCCTCCGCCTTCAAAATCCCGGTAAACGGTGAGAAATACACCGAATATGGCCAAGGCCGTCGCCAGAACCTCGGTGCGGCCGACAGGGGTATCGGCAAAGAAATAGAGGAATATCAACACGAAGAACGGGGCGGTATTTTCAAGCACCATCGCATTTGCGGCACCTGTGTGTTCCAGACCGATATGGAAGAGAATGTAGTTCACCACCGTTGACAACACTGCCAGCCGGAAATTCCAGTCGCCAAACCGGATCGAAACCCCCGCGCCCATCAGGCGCAACATGCAATACATGGCAAGGGCCGCGATAAACAGCCGCGACACGGCAATCTGCAACCCACCCAGATCGCTGGTCAGATATCTTACGATTACGCTGTGCGTGCCCCACAAAAACGCAGCAAGAAAGCCAAGAACCAACCCATTGTGCAGCAACGATGATTTCTGCGATTGATCCTGCACCGGCGGCTCCGCGCGTTACTTCAACTGGCTATCCTTCGATCCGCGCCGATTTATCCCACCACGGGCCTTGAAACTGCTGTCACGCTCCTGCTGGCAGTCCAGGCATAGCTTGACGCCCGGCAGTGCAGCGCGGCGTTTCTCGGGGATCGGTTCTTCGCATTCGGCGCAATGGGTCAGGCTTTCGCCGACAGGGCGCTTTTGCGCCTGCATCCGCGCCAGTTCGTCGGATATCGACGCTTCGATCTGTTCGCTTACCGCGCCGTCGCGCGCCCAACCGCCCGCCATGGAACCCTCCTGATCCGGTCAGAGCAGAATAATCGAGACGCCCCGTCCGTGGCAAGTTACAGCGATATGGCGCTGTCAAAGACCTGATCGATCACCTCTTGTGTGCCGCGTGCGAATTCAAGCGGACAGGGATATTCGGCCCCGTCCCGCACCGTCCGGCAGAATGCCTCGACCTGCAGCTTATAGTGATCATCACCGGGAAAACGGGCCACCTGAACCTCAAGCCCTGGGCGATGCAATTCGACCCGCGCTTCACCAAAGACCCGCGCATTGAAGGGCGCGGTCAGGCGGATCACACCGCCTTCGCCATGAAACTCCATCTCTTGATGTGGGTGCATCCGGGTCGAGACATAGGCCGAATAGGTAAAACCCGGAAACTGCGCGCGAATTTCGGTGAAAACGTCAACATCGTTCTCCCACCGGATCGCACCGCTGACAACGGTCGGCTCTTGCCCGGTGGCATATCGCGTGCTGCCGATCACGTAGACGCCAATGTCGCGCAACCCGCCCCCACCGGTTTCCGGTCGGTTGCGAATGTTATGCGTATCGGCACGGTTGTCGTAGCTGAAGACGCCGGTCACATGCACAAGCTTGCCGATTACCCCGTCCGAGATTAGCTTGCGGGCCAACTGCCATTGTGGGTGATGCACGATCATATAGGCCTCGGCCGCCAGCAACCCGGTCTGATCCCGCTTGGCGATCAACTGGTCGAACTCCCCGGCCCGCATCGTCATCGGTTTTTCGCACAGCACATGCTTGCCTGCATCCAGTGCCCTAAGGCTCCATTCAACGTGCAGATGATTGGGCAACGGGATGTAGACCGCGTCGATGCCGGGATCGGCCAGCAGGTCATCGTAGCTTTGATAAACGCGGAGATCGGGGCAAAAATGCTGGAACGGTTCGGCCTTGGAAGGGTCGGATGTCGCCAGCCCGGCAAGGCGCGCGCCGTCGGCGGCGTGGATGGCAGGGCCCATCTGTTGACGGGCGAATTTCGAGGCCCCCAGAATGCCCCACTGAATCGGCTTTTGCATGAATGCCCCCTCGCCCATACTTCGTTAGCGCTATCGTATCCTTATCAGCACAGATCCACTCTGTCATGCCCATCGGTATTGATCTGGCGCAGGAAAAACCGGCCTGACAAGTATCAGACCGGTATTCAGAGTTCGGCAGAGCGGACGGATCAAACCGAGCCCAGCATGCCCTTCTCTCGCGCCAGTTCACGCATTTTTTTCTGCAGTTTCTCAAACGCGCGCACTTCGATCTGGCGAATACGCTCGCGGCTGACATTGTACTGCGTGCTGAGTTCCTCAAGCGTGACCGGCTGATCCATCAACCGGCGTTGGGTCAGAATGTCCTTTTCCCGATCATTCAGCACATCCAGCGCAGCGGCGAGCAACTCGCGCCGGGCCTCAAGCTCATCGCGCGCCTCATAATCACCAGCCTGGTCGGCATCCTCGTCCTCCAACCAGTCCTGCCATTGCATGGTGCCTTCGCCTTCGGACCCGACGGTCGCGTTCAGCGAGGCATCGCCCCCGGACATCCGGCGGTTCATGCTGATCACTTCATCCTCGGTCACGCCGAGGTCTTCCGCAATTCTGGCGACGTTTTCAGGTCGAAGATCGCCCTCTTCCAGCGCTCCAATGCGAGCCTTGGCCTTGCGCAGATTGAAGAACAACTTCTTCTGCGCCGAGGTCGTGCCCAGCTTCACCATCGACCACGACCGCAGGACATATTCCTGGATCGAGGCGCGAATCCACCACATGGCATAGGTCGCCAGACGGAAGCCCTTTTCGGGGTCGAACTTTTTGACCGCCTGCATCAGGCCCACATTGGCCTCGGAAATCACCTCGGCCTGCGGCAGGCCATAGCCGCGATACCCCATGGCGATCTTGGCCGCCAGACGCAGGTGCGACGTGACCATCTTATGCGCAGCCTCGGTATCCTGTTCCTCGACCCAGCGCTTGGCCAGCATATATTCTTCCTCCGGCTCCAGCAGGGGAAACTTGCGAATCTCCTGCATATAGCGGTTCAGACCACCCTCGGGTGTCGGTGCCGGAAGATTTGAGTAATTTGCCATTTATTTCTGCCCCTTGGACAAATGTTTAAGCCCTTAACATGGGATATGGGTACCAGACCCGATACATTCAAGAGGATCAGTTACCAGTCTGAAATTAACCTGATGTAAAGAAAAGCTAAAATTGGCCAAATCACAAGCCTTTGCGTTTTATGTCACTGGCTCCCGCAACGCGGTAAGCAGGTCTTCCATATCCGTGGGCAGCGGCGCCTCAAAGCGCAGCATCTGACCCGAGACCGGGTGTTCAAAGCCCAAAACGGCAGCATGCAGCGCCTGCCGCGGGAAGATCCGTACGGCCTCGGCGGCCTCGGGCGCAAAGGCGCGTGCGGCCAGTTTGCGTTTGCCGCCATAGACAGGATCGCCGACCAGGCTGTGCCCCGCATGGGCCATGTGGACCCGGATTTGGTGGGTACGGCCGGTCTCAAGCCAGCACTCGATCAACGAGATGCCTCCGGGCGCGCCAAAAACCTCAACGATCCGCGCCCGCGTCACAGCGTGGCGGCCACCGTGAAACAGCACGGCCTGCTTTTGCCGGTCGGTTTTGTGCCGCGCCAGTTGCGTGGTCAGGCGCATGATGTTGCCCGGCTCAAAACTGACACCTTTTATCCCCCGCAAGCGGGGATCATTGGCATCGGGCACACCATAGCAAACGGCCCTGTAATAGCGTTCGACGCTATGCGCCTCGAACTGAGAAGCCAGCCCGTGATGCGCAGCGTCCGATTTGGCCACCACCAGCAGGCCGCTGGTTTCCTTGTCGATCCGGTGCACGATACCCGGACGTTTGACGCCCCCCACACCCGAGAGATCATCGCCGCAGTGATGCAGCAGCGCATTGACCAGCGTCCCGTTCGGAGAGCCCGGCGCAGGATGCACCACCATCCCCGCAGGCTTGTTGATCACAATCAGGTCGTGATCCTCATAGACGACATCCAGCGGGATATCCTCGGGGCCGATATGGCTGTCTTCGGCCTCGGCCACGGTAATCCCAACCTGCGCACCCTCGGCAATCCGGGCCTTGGGGTCATTGACAATCGCACCATTGACCGTCACCGCGCCATCGCCGATCAGGCGGGTCAGCCGGGTGCGCGACAGGTTCTCTTCCGCTGGCACATCCCGCGCAAGCGCCTTATCAAGGCGGGGCGGCGGAGCGGCCGCAATGTGAAACTCTATCAGGCGGGTGCCCATGACTGTCCCTTCCGAACCTCAGGAACCGCAGGAAACACCGCAGCTGCGACTGCTGCGGCGCATGGTCATGCTGTTGACCGCGGTAATGATTGGCGGGGTTCTAGTGACATTCGCCCTGATTGTCATCCGCCTATCGGACCGCACCCCGACCCTGCCGGATCAGATCGAATTGCCCGATGGCGCACGCGCACAGGCCCTGACCATCGGCAGCAACTGGTATGCGGTTGTGACCGACGACAATCGCATCCTGATCTTCGACAAGACGACCGGAAAACAGCGTCAGGAAATTGCGCTGGATTAGACCGGGCGCGCTTTGCTCAGGTCCGGGGTGATCCGAATTGTGTCTCCGAGCGTCATGGGTGTGGGATCAGCGTTGATCAACCGGGCGGGAATGCTCGTGGCCGCAGCCAATGCATCGGCCAAGGGAACACCCACCTCTTGCGTCAGCACCCTGACCGCTGTGGTCAGGTCAAGATCGGCCCCGGCCAGTGTGCCATCCTGCAGCGTCAACCTGCCCTGCTCTCGCCGGATAAGCCGCCCTTCCAATCGGAATTCCTGCAGATCAGTGCCTGCGACGGCCATCGCGTCGCTGACAAGGAAAATCTGACCGGGGCCGCGTTTGGCTGCAAAAGCGGTGCGCATTGATTCAGGATGGACGTGCACGGTATCCGCGATCAAACCGGACGAAAGGTCTCCGCTGGACAAGACCGCGCCAACCAGACCGGGTTCACGGCTGCCAAACTGGCTCATCGCATTGAACAGATGTGTCGCGCAGCGCGCGCCAGCCTTTACATAGGTCATACAAACGTCGAACGGCGCATCGGTGTGGCCAAGTGAGACGATCACACCGGCCCGTGTCAGAGCCTCAACCTGATCAACCGTCACATTTTCGGGCGCCAGAGTGATCATAAGGGCGGGCAACGCGCGGGCCGCCGCCAGATACTGGTCAAGGTCGCGATCTTGCATCGGGCGGATCAGGGCACCATCATGCGCCCCCTTTCGCTTGACCGACAGATGCGGCCCTTCAAGGTGCAGGCCCACAATGCCGGGAACCCCACGCTGGGCAGCCTCGGTCGCGGCCTCAATGGCGGCGGTGGTTTTTTCGGGCGTGTCGGTGATCAGCGTCGGCAGGATCGACACCGCCCCCAAACCGCGATGCGCCTCCGCGATCCGCTGCAGGGTTGCGACCGAGGGATCATCGTTGAACATCACCCCGCCCCCGCCGTTCACTTGCAGATCGACGTAACCGGGGCTGAGGATATCGCCGGAAAGGTCCTCGATCTCGGTGTCAGACGGCAGATCGGTCCTCGGCACAATTGCATCGAGCACACCATCGACGAACCGTGCGGCGTGGTCGGCAAACAGGGCCTCTCCGTCAAAGATCGGGCCACCCGCGAAGGTGATGGTTGACGCGCTCATACCGTTTCCGTCACTTTGCGCAGGTGGCGCGGGGTGTCGGGATTGATGCCGCGACCCGTGGCGACGGTTTCGACCATGCCGTAGAAAGACGCGATCGAGGCAACGGGGTCGGTCATCCAATGCGCTGTCCGGACATGCGGTAACGAGATCGCGTCCTTCACGCGGTCGGTCGTTGCAAAGACCTTCGCGCCCTTGGCGGCCAGAGCGTCGGCAACCTCGGCAATATTGGCCTCGGCCGCGTCGCCCGAGGAAATCGCGAGCACCGGAAAGCCCTGGTCCACGATGGAGACCGGCCCGTGCAGCACCTCGGCGGACGAATAGCTTTCGGCGTGAATCTGGCAGGTCTCTTTGAATTTCAGCGCGGCCTCGTTCGAAATGGCCCAGGATGTCCCACGCCCCAACGTATACAGCGACTGGCCGTTGATCGCCTCGACCACACTGCCCCAATCACAGGTGATGGCTTGCGCCAGATCTTCGGGCAGCTTTCGGATCGCCGACAGCAATGCACCATCGCCCTTGACCTCGGCCAGCAGCCACAGCCCTGCAACCAGCGAAGTGACGAAGGTCTTGGTCGCCGCCACGCTCAGTTCCGGCCCCGCATGGATGGGCAGCGCGGCCGAGGCCACACCTGCCAGCGCCGATTCCGTGTTGTTTGTAATCGCAACCGAATAGGCTCCGCCCTGCGTCAGCGATTGGGTCAAGCGCACGATATCGGGGCTTTGGCCAGATTGCGAAACCGAGACACACAGCGCGCCGGGGCAGCGCATATCTACACCATAGATCGATTTGACGCTTGGGCCGACCGAAGCCATAGGCAGCCCCAGCAACAGTTCCGAAGCGTATTTCAGATAACTGCAGGCATGATCGGATGAACCCCGTGCAACCGAGATCAGAAAACTTGGATCATGCGCCCGGACCGCTTTCGCAGCCTGTTCGATTGTCTCTGCACCATTGGTCAAAAGACGATCAACCGCGTGCGGTATCTCGTTGATTTCATGACGCATTTGCGTGTTTGAAGTGGACATTGCACGCGGCCTTTCAGTTTGACAGACGCAGCTCTGCCACGAAATCGTAGGCATCGCCGTGATAGATGGATCGGGTGAGTTCCGCGACACGCCCGCTTTCCAGATAGGACGTGCGCTGAATGCGCAGCCCGGCGGTACCTTCGGCAACCTCCAGCAGGCGCGCCTCGGGGGCTTCCAGGTTGATGGCCGAAATTTTCTGGATCGCGCGCACCGGGCGATGGCCCGATTGCTCCAGAAACGCATAGAGCGATCCTGTGACCTCGGTCGGGTTGGGCAGGATGTCCAGCGGCAGCGCCGCGCGTTCCAACGCCATCGGGCGCCCTCCGGCGGCGCGCAAACGGTGGATGCGGGCGACCTGATCATTGGCCGACAGGCCCAGCGCCAGCATCTCATCCGGCGACGGCAGGAAAATCCCCCGCTCCAGCCAGGTTGAGGTCGTCTCGAACCCGCGCCGCTCCATGTCCTCGGTGAACGAGGTGAGGTGCGACAGCGACTGCTCGACCCTCGTGACCGGTTCCCGTACGAATGAACCCGAGCCCTGCCGCTGTTCAATCGTGCCCTTGCGCACCAGTTCCTGAATGGCCTTGCGCACGGTGACACGGGACAAGTCGGTGATTTCTGCGATCTCACGCTCGGGCGGAAGCGAGCTGTTGGGCGGCAGGATGCCTTCCGCGATCCCCTGCTCAAGCCGTTGACGCAACTGCACATAACGCGGACCGGCGGTCTGTCCCAACCAACCTTCGGGCCTCAGGAAATCAGCAACGCTCATGTTCGATCTCCTCCTTGAAGGCGTGGGCCAGCGCGATTGCACCCGATAGCGGGTCACCTGATGGCTGTCTCAAGTCCCGCCGCATGGGGTCTGGCAGATAGGCGGCATAATGCGGCCCGATTCCCCCGGTCAGACAGATCCGAAGACCCGGTGCCCAGCCCATCTTTTCCATCCGATCCCGCAGATATTCCGCGCTCGCCTGCATGATTGACGCCGCATGCTCATCCCCCTGCCCGGCAAGATGTGTAACGACAGGCGCCAGAGCGCCGAATTCAGTCGGGGACAGGACGGAGGCGGCTTCGACGATGCCAGCCGTCCCGTTGAACCGAGACAAAAGCTGCGCCGTCAGTTCGGACGATGCACACAGCCCATCGGCACAGTCCAACACGCGGGACAATGCCTGCCGGCCGACCCATTGGGCCGAGGCCTGATCCCCCAGAGCCGGCCCCCAGCCCCCGGCAAAACGCGCGCGCCCATCGCGCTGCGCCGCCAGGAATGACCCGGTGCCGCAATGGGCCACAAACCCGTCATCCGGCCCCAACGCCCCGCGCAGGGCCGACGGCCTGTCATCCTCGATCCGCACATGCGCAAATGGCAGCGCCTGTGCAAGGCGATCCGCAATGACCGGCCCGGTGATCCCTGCCAGCCCCAGATAGGCGGGCACCTTGGCAATTTGAATCTGGTCAATACCGGCCTGACCTCGAACGGCAGTAAGGCCCCGCATCAGTTCGGCGCAGGCGGCTTCAAAATCAGTCGACACATTCGCCGCTCCGACTTCGACCTGCCAGACCCGCCCACCAGTAGACAACGCAAGGCGACACCGCGTGCCACCCCCATCGACTGCCAGAGCAAGTGTATCGGAAGAAAGAGTCATGAAAATACCTTTACAATACCTTTTTCACATTTAGAAGACCCAAATGAAACCAAATCTGCAATTATTCCTCAAATACAGCGCGAAAAATAAAATGGTAGACTAATGGTATCTAAAAGGTATGATACTAAGACACCGGGGGAGAATCACTTGAGCACACCAGTGACAGAACAGCTGCATCAGGATGCGATCGGACTCGACGCACGCCCGCTGGCGGAAGTTGCCGCGCTTCTGGCTCAATCCCAGGCCTCCGCCGCCTCTGCGCCTTTGACCGCTGCGGAACCAATCTGCGCCGGAGCGTTAACCATGGCCGAAACAATCCGGGCAGGTGGCATTCTGCGTTACCTGGCTGCGGGCTCTTCCGGTCTGATGGCTGCAGCGGACGCGCTGGAGCTTGGCGGTACATTCTCGATCCCCGCTGACCAAATCCGTATTCACATGGCTGGCGGCCTGCCTTCCGGTGTGGAAATGCCCGGAGGTGTCGAGGATATCTCGGCCACCCTAACGGATGAACTTGCCGATCTGTCCACCAAGGATACGCTGATCGCCGTCTCGGCCAGCGGGACAACCCCCTACACCATCGCAGCCGCCCGGATCGCACGCGACAAGGGCGCTACTGTCATCGGAATCGCCAACAACGCGGAAACCGAGCTTCTGCAATTGTCGGATCACGCCATCCATTTGCCAACGCCGCCCGAACTGGTTTCCGGATCGACCCGGATGGGGGCAGGCACGGCGCAGAAAATCGCGCTGAACATGCTTTCGACCCTGATGGCCCTGGAACTGGGGCATATTCAGGACGGCATGATGATCAACCTGCGCGCAGATAATGACAAGCTGCGCGCTCGCGCCAACGGAATCGTGTGTCAATTGACGGGTGTCCGCCCCGAACTGGCCGCATCGGCGCTGACGGCAGCGGATGGCAACTTAAAGTGCGCGGCCCTGCTGGCGGCGGGCGCTGCGACACGGGACGCAGCGCAGGCGATGCTGCGCGACACCAATGATCACCTCCGCCCTGCGCTGGAGCGACTTAAGCAAAACCAAGAAACCATCAACCTGGGAGACACCAAATGAAACGCAAAGTTCTGAGCCTTGCCTTAATGAGCACGGCGCTGGTCACAAGCGCCTATGCGCAAGAGGCCACGCTGACCATCGAAAGCTGGCGTAACGACGATCTGGCCTTGTGGCAGGAAAAGATCATTCCGGCGTTCGAGGCCGAGCACCCCGGCATCAAAGTGATCTTCTCACCCTCCGCTCCGGCTGAATACAACGCCGTGCTGAACTCGAAACTCGAGGCCGGATCGGCTGGTGATCTGATCACCTGCCGCCCGTTTGATGCTTCGCTGGCGCTGTATGAAGGCGGACATCTGACCGATCTGTCCGATCTGGAGGCGATGGGCAATTTCTCGGACGTTGCGAAATCAGCATGGCAGACAGATGACGGATCGGCCAGCTTCTGCGTACCGATGGCGTCGGTGATCCACGGCTTTATCTATAATAAGGACGCCTTCAACGAGTTGGGCATCGAAGCCCCCACCACCGAAGCGGAGTTTTTTGCCGCGTTGGACAAGATCAAAGAAGACGGCACCTATATCCCGATGGCGATGGGCACCAATGATCAGTGGGAAGCCGCGACAATGGGCTATAACAACATCGGCCCGAACTATTGGAAG
Organism: Ruegeria sp. L12; assembly: GCF_056531745.1. Lineage (NCBI taxonomy): Bacteria > Pseudomonadati > Pseudomonadota > Alphaproteobacteria > Rhodobacterales > Roseobacteraceae > Ruegeria > Ruegeria sp. L12. Next base: position 119,220 of record NZ_JBQFMH010000002.1, on the reverse strand, counting down.
GGTGAAGAAGGCCGTCAGGCACTGATCAAGGGCGAGCAAAAGCTGACCGATCCTCAGTGGGTTGCGCCATATGCGACCCTCGCCAAGTGGGCCGACTATCTCGGTGACGGGTATGAGGCACAGACCTATCCCGACAGCCAGAATCTGTTCACGCTGGGCCGCGCCGCGGTTTATCCGGCAGGTAGCTGGGAGATTTCGGGTTTCAATACACAGGCCGATTTCGAAATGGGCGCATTCAAGCCGCCAGTCCAGAACGCGGGCGACACCTGCTATATCTCGGATCACACCGATATCGGCATCGGTATGAACGCCGCGAGCGAAAATCAGGAAGCTGCACGCACCTTCCTGGCCTGGGTTGCCAGCCCCGAATTCGCCAGCATCTTTGGCAATGCCCTGCCCGGCTTCTTCCCGCTCTCCAGCACTCCGGTTGAATTGGAAGACCCATTGGCCAAGGAAATCGTCGGCTGGCGTGAGGAATGCGAAAGCACGATCCGCTCGACCTACCAGATCCTGTCGCGCGGCACGCCGAACCTGGAAAACGAGACCTGGGGTGCATCCGTTGCAGCCATCAAGGGTGCCGAGACACCCGAAGCGCTGGGTCAGCAACTGCAAGACGGTCTGGCCAGCTGGTACGCACCGCATCAGTAACACCCAGGCCACTCACACCGGACGCGGCCACCGCGTCGCGTCCGAACCTTTTTCCCCGGAGATTCCCATGCAGACCCGCCGCATACGCTGGCACATTGCCGTTTTCCTCGCCCCTGCGGTGTTGGTCTATACGGCGGTGATGATCTTCCCCTTGTTCAACACTCTGCGCCTCGCACTGTTCACCGAGGTCGATCAGATACGTATCTACGTGGGCCTGCAGAATTTCCGCACCCTATTCTTCGATCCGATCTGGTCCGAGCAGTTCTGGAACGCTTTGGGCAACAACTTCTGGTTCTTCCTGATCCACATGCTGGTGCAGAACCCGATTGGCATCGCACTCGCTGCACTACTTTCGCATCCCCGCCTGCGGTTTGCAGCGCTCTACCGGTCCGCGATTTTCATTCCGACCATTCTGAGCTTTGTCATTGTCGGATTCGCGTGGAAATTAATCTTGTCCCCGCTTTGGGGCATTGCACCTTCGATGCTGGACGCAGTTGGTCTTAAGTCTCTGTTTGCACCATGGCTGGGCAAGGAAGAATACGCGCTGACGACACTGGCACTTGTCTCGGTCTGGCAATTCGTCGGCATCCCGATGATGTTGATCTATGCCGCCCTGCTGTCGATCCCCGAAGAGATCCTTGAGGCCGGAGAAATAGACGGCATCACCGGAGCCTCGGCATTCTGGAAGATCAAACTGCCGTTGATCATTCCTTCAATCGGAATCATCTCAATCCTGACTTTTGTAGGCAATTTCAACGCATTCGACCTGATCTACGTCTCGCAAGGCGCGCTGGCAGGGCCGGATTTCTCAACTGATATTCTGGGCACCTTCATGTACCGCACCTTCTTTGGCTTCCAGCTGCAACTGGGCGACCCGCATATGGGCTCCGCCATCGCTGGCGCCATGTTTGCCATCATCCTTGTGGGTGTCTGTATCTACCTCTTCGGCATCCAGACCCGGATGCGCCGGTATCAGCTGTGAGGATCGCCGGATGAACAAAGCACGCCATAACCCGCTGAACACGGCCGCCATGCATGGGGCGCTGATCCTCTACACATTGATCGCCCTCTTCCCGGTCTTCGTGATCATCATCAACAGCTTCAAAACGCGCCGCTCGATTTTCCGCGAGCCACTCGCCCTGCCCGATTCCGAAAGCTTCTCGCTGATCGGCTACCAGACGGTGATGAAACAAGGGGATTTCTTCCTCTACTTCCAGAACTCGCTGATCGTGACCGTGGTATCGCTGGCTTTTGTTCTGTTGTTCGGCGCAATGGCTGCTTTTGCGCTGAGCGAGTACAAGTTCAAGGGCAATACCCTGATGGGCCTCTATCTGGCGCTTGGGATCATGATCCCGATCCGCATCGGCACCGTTGCAATACTTGAGATGATGGTCGCAACCGGGTTGGTGAACACCCTCTGGGCCCTGATCCTTGTCTATACCGCTCAAGGTCTGCCGCTGGCTGTGTTCATCCTGTCCGAGTTCATGCGGCAGGTTTCGGACGATCTGAAAAACGCAGGTCGCGTCGACGGGTTGTCAGAATACACGATCTTCTTCCGATTGGTCCTGCCGCTGGTCCGCCCGGCCATGGCGACGGTCGCTGTGTTCAACATGATCCCGATCTGGAACGACCTCTGGTTCCCGCTGATCCTCGCCCCGTCAGAAGAGACCAAAACCCTGACGCTGGGCAGCCAGGTTTTCATTGGCCAGTTCGTTACCGACTGGAACGCGGTTCTGTCGGCGCTCAGCATGGCGATCCTGCCGGTGCTGGTGCTCTACGTCATCTTCTCGCGTCAACTTATCCGGGGCATCACATCAGGAGCTGTCAAATGACTCGTGTTCTGATCGCCGGCCTCGGCAATATGGGCCTGAGCCACGCCTTGGCCCATCACAATCACCCGGACGCGCAGATTGTCGGGCTGGTAAACCGCTCTGGCCGTGTGGATCATCCTGATCTGTCGATATATCCGGCCTATTCCGATTTTCACGCTGCTCTGGCAGAGACGAACCCCGATCTGGTGGTGGTTGCCACCTATTCCGACAGCCACGCCGATTTCGCCTGCGCGACAATGGAAGCCGGGGCACATGTGTTCGTGGAAAAACCACTGGCAACCACCGTGGCCGATGCCAAGCGCGTTATTGCGAAAGCTATCGAGACCAACCGCAAATTGGTGATCGGCTACATCCTGCGGCATCACCCCTCATGGATGCGCCTGATCTCCGAGGCGCGCGGTCTTGGCGGGCCGTATGTGTTCCGCCTGAACCTCAACCAGCAAAGCAGCGGGGCCGAGTGGGAAACGCACAAGGCGCTGATGCAGACCACCTCTCCCATCGTCGATTGCGGCGTCCATTATGTCGACGTGATGTGCCAGATCACGGACTCAGACCCCGTGCGCGTCCACGGCATGGGCCTGCGCCTGAGCGACGAGATCGCCGAAGACATGTACAATTACGGCCAATTTCAGGTGGTCTTCGAAGATGGCTCGGTCGGCTGGTACGAGGCCGGTTGGGGTCCAATGATGTCCGAGACTGCGTTCTTCGTAAAAGACATCGTTTCGCCCAATGGCTCGGTCTCGATCACCGATGGCAATAAGGGCGCATCGGCGGATATTGACGGCCACACCAAGGTCGGTGGCCTTCTGATCCATCGCACCGAAGGTGATACTCAAATCGATATGCCCGACGAGCCCGGCCATCAGGAGCTCTGCGATGCTGAGCAAGCCTATATGCTGCGCGCCATCGCCGAGGATATCGACCTGACCCGCCACATGAACGACGCCGTGCAATCGCTGGCCATCTGTCTGGCCGCAGACGAAAGCATCCGCACCGGCCAACCCATTTCGCTGAAAGAGGCAAACACATGACCGCCCTGACGCTTACGAACGTGAACAAATCCTTCGGCTCCGTCGAGGTTCTCAAGGATATCAATATTGAGGTGGAAGATGGCGAATTCGTCGTCTTCGTTGGGCCATCGGGCTGCGGCAAGTCCACCCTTCTGCGCGTGATCGCCGGTTTGGAAGACGTGACTTCGGGCGAAGTGCGCATTGGCGGCGAACTGATGAACCTCACCCCTCCGTCGAAGCGCGGCATCGCGATGGTGTTCCAGAGCTATGCGCTCTACCCCCATCTAAACGTGCGCAAGAACATGTCGCTGGCGCTGAAACAGGAAGGTCAGAGCAAACAGGTCATCGAGGAACGCGTCGCCAAGGCCAGCAGGATGCTGAACCTTGAGCCCTATATCGACCGGTACCCTTCGGAACTTTCCGGCGGCCAACGCCAGCGCGTCGCCATCGGCCGCGCCATCGTTCGCGAACCCAAACTGTTCCTGTTTGACGAGCCGCTGTCCAATCTGGACGCCGCCCTGCGCATGAACACAAGGTTGGAAATCGCCAATTTGCACCAGCAGCTTGATGCCTCGATGATCTACGTCACCCACGACCAGACCGAGGCGATGACGCTGGCCGACAAGATTGTCGTCCTGCGCGACGGGCGCGTTGAACAGGTCGGCAGCCCGATGGAGCTGTATAACAACCCTGCCAACCAGTTCGTCGCGGGGTTCCTCGGAGCGCCGTCGATGAATTTCTTTCCGGCCAGCCTGTTAGGTGAAGGCGCAGACACCACCGTCGGCATCCGCCCGGAAGACCTGTTCCTGTCCGATGATGGCCCGATCACCGCGCATGTCACCCATGTTGAACACCTTGGCGGCGACACCAATGTAATCGCCAGAACGCAGGATCACCAGATCACCGCGCGCCTGTTCGGCCAACATAGCGTCACAACAGGTCAGACTGTCCGCATGGGCTATTCCTCGGACCGCACCTACCGCTTTGATCCCGGTGGCGCGCGGATGACATGAGGAGACCCGGTGGGCGGCGTCGAGCCTGTGTACCAGAAAGAGCCGACGAACCTTTGACGAAAGCGTTACGCCGTCCTCATCCGCTGGCAAGCGTTGCTATTTCCAACCCTCCCAAAACCAGGCGGATGTCTTCGCGGATTTCCTCGTCGGATATTCGCGCAACGTCCTTGTGGCAGGGTATGTTGACGACCCGGCTGAAAATATCCATCGCGCGCGGCAGAGGCGCTGCAGGCACATAATATTTCTGCAAGGTCAGATAACGCGCATGCAGCAACCGTTCATAGGGCACCTCGCAAGGCGCGAGAAAGGGAATACTGGTCAGCGGAATTGTACCGACCGGAGCGCTTAGTGGTTTCAGTCCCAGATCGGTTGCAATTGCGATGACCCGATCACGTTGTTCCAGCGATGGCGGCCCCCAGCGATCAACGCCTTCGATCCGATCGATCAGGAAAGCACAGGCCACGTCTGAAATCTTGCTGTTTCCGACCCAATATGGGCCATCGCGCAGATCCAGCCCATAGCTGATCAGTTCAACAAGATGTTCCGCCTGATCCCGGGGCAGGATCGCCAGACCGCCCTCACCCAGTCCGTAGGGTTTGGTATGATGCAGGCTGATGGCCTGCCAGGGAACGTCCGGAAGGCTTGTATGAAAGCCCGACGCATTGTCCATCAAAAGCCGCTTACCGGCTCGCTGCGCAAAGGCCACGTAATCCGAGAAATCGCTGTGCAGACCAAACGGATTGGTCACAATAATTCCATCATAGCTGACCGGATCCAGAGCCTCGAGCGCCTGCAGGTCCAAACGCCCGGTTTCATCACAATCGATAAACAGGACATCGTTGAACCGTCCCCGCCCCAGATTTTGAAACGTATAGGCAGAGGCCACCCACTTCAGCGGGCGGCCCGCACGGCAGGATTGCAGGGCAGCCAGCGCCTCAAGCGCCATGCCCCCATTGGTCATCGGCACAATATCCCAGGTTTCAGGCAAGCCGACATGTTCGACACACAGCGCCCGCAGCGCGTGATAGAGCGGTCCTTGATTGGCCCACTTGCTTTGACCGACGCATTGCCCAAGCAATTCGGCCACGCGATCCATATCTGGCTGCTTTTCTTCTACGAATTGAACCTTGTGACCCTGCATCCTGTCATGCCACCTCTGGGGAACACTTCAACCCTATTCCGATCGCCGTAGGCATGCGTAGAAAAATTATGTGATGCGCCACTATGGTAGAGAAAGCGGGCATAATTGCATCGCTACCCCACATACTGTTCACCTCTTCAAAACAATTCGCCTAAAGGCCAATTCAACTCAACACGACACTTACCGCACGCATAAAATTATGAACGAATCCCCCAACCGGTTCCGGGGCGATCTGATTGATACCTATCAGCAGGCAGAAACACAGAACCAGCACATAGGTAATCTTGTGCACCGGCGCGCTCAGCCCTGCCCGCGTTTCGGCGAGGATCAACAGCAGGAAGGTCATGACAAAGACCTGCATCGACAGCCAGCGGCTCCAGTCCGTTGCTATCGGGTAGAGCACGAAAGGCGTCCCCGCGCAGAACAGGAACACAGCCCATTCAAAACGCCCCTTCAAAACCCGGCGTGCTGCCCAGAGACCCGGCAGCAACAGCAGCACAGTCATCAGGATGACGACCGCTATATTGACGCGATCCAGAACAATGACCTTGACTGCCGAGGTCGTGCCGTCAAATCCGTCAACCAACCATGGGAAAATCCCGATACACAAACTATCGGACAGCCCCGCCGCCACCAGACGCGCGCACATGGCATCGGTATCGGGCACACTGACATAAATGACCGAGAACACCGCCGCCGCAAACGTGATCAGCCACAGTGCCAGTACAGGAAAGACCACCCTGTCACGCCCACAGCGCAGGTATAGCGCCGCGCTCAATCCCGGGGCCAAGACCAGATTACCTTCGTGAAAGAAGACGGAAACACCGTAGATAACGACGGCTGCCACGACACCCAACTGGCCGCTTGTCCGGGCAAACAGCAGCGGCAGAAACGCCACCAGTCCCAACAGTTCTTTGCGATATGCAGAGGTGGTGTCATTGACCCAGAACAGCACCAGCGCTGGGCTGAGCAACAGGATCACCACCATGTCCGGCATCTTCAGTTGCAGCGCCTTGATCAGAAGAACCGCAATCAACAGCAACGTCAAAGCGGCCTGAACCGCACTGACCAGCCACAGGGCACTGACCCCCGATAGCTGCGACAGATACAGAAAGAACTCGCCCGAGATACCTCGGCGCACAATCCCGCTGGAATAGTTCACCAACCAGTCCGCGTGCTGAAATCCGCCGCCGCCCGACTTGGTCAGATAAACGAGACGCCGCAACAAAAGCAGCACCGAGCAAAGAAAAACAAAACAAACCAAAAGCGCGTTAAAGCGCCTGACACTCGTCAACATATCACTCACACCCTAAAAAATCAGATCACTCCAATACAAATATTCATCTGGGAGTGAGCTTAGGGCGCATCTGAAATGTTCTCAAGCGTGCCTGGTCGGCACAATTGATCGGTCATATGTGAGAGCGAGTAGACCTGTCAGGCTTGTTTGGTGCGGTCGAGAAGACTCGAACTTCCACGGGTGTTACCCCACAGCGACCTCAACGCTGCGCGTCTACCAATTCCGCCACGACCGCACTGCCAATGACTTGGTAGAGGGGCGTATAGACGCTGAATCGCACGATGTGAAGAGGCAAAACGCGGTGGATTGAAATCGCCTGTGCTGGCCATATCTTAGCGCAATACGAACCAGCCCGGAGCCACCCATGTCCTCGCCTGATCATCGCCCGACCTTACAGATTGATGTCGTCTCGGACGTGGTCTGCCCGTGGTGTATCGTGGGCTTTCGTCAACTCGATGCTGCGCTGAAGCAGGAGAATGTACTGGCCCGCCTGCGTTGGCATCCGTTCGAACTGAACCCGACAATGGGACCAGAGGGGCAGAACCTGCGCGAGCATATCGCCGAAAAATATGGCTCGACCCCGGAACAAAGCCAGCAGGCGCGGGATCGGCTGACCGCCTTGGGGGCTGAGCTTGGGTTCACCTTCAATTTCACCGATGACAGCCGCATCGTGAATACCTTTGCCGCGCATCAGTTGCTGGACTGGGCGGAAACGCAGGGACGGCAGCATCCGCTGAAACTGGCCTTATTCGAGACCTATTTCACCAATCAGCAGGATGTCTCCGACCCGGAGGTGTTGCTGGGGGCGGTCGAACTTGCTGGGCTGGACCCGGAAACGGCGCGCACGGCGCTCGTTTCAGGCGCGCATGTTCAGCCGGTGCGTGAGAAACAGCAATTCTGGACCAGCCGGGACATCTCGGGCGTGCCGTCGATGGTGTTCGGCGGGAAATATCTGCTGACCGGTGCGCAGGGCACCGACACTTACGCGCAGGTTCTGCAACGCTGCCTGGCCGAGGCTGCCTGACCCCTTCCCCCTGCCCCGCGGACGGTCTAAGGAACTGCCATGGAATGGAAGACCACTGACGGGCTGATCAATTACGAAGACGCCACGGCGTTCATGGAGGCGCGCGTTGCCGCAATTGCGGCAGGCGAGGCGGACGAGTGTATTTGGCTACTGGAGCATCCGCCGCTTTACACCGCCGGAACATCCGCGAAGCGTGAAGACCTGACAGACCCGGACCGCTTTCCGGTTTATGAAAGCAAACGTGGCGGTCAATACACCTATCACGGGCCGGGTCAGCGCGTGGTTTATGTCATGCTGGACGTGGGAAAACGCGGCCACGACGTGCGCCGCTTCGTTCAACAGCTTGAAGAATGGGTGATCGCAGCCCTCGCCGAATTCAACGTCACCGGCGAAATTCGCGATGGCCGTGTGGGTGTCTGGGTTCAGCGACAGGACAAGCCGCTGACAATGAGCGGTCAGACCGCCGAGGACAAGATCGCGGCCATCGGGATCCGCCTGCGGAAGTGGATCAGTTTTCACGGCATCTCGATCAATGTTGAGCCCGACTTGTCCCATTTCTCTGGTATCGTTCCCTGCGGCATTCAGGAACACGGGGTGACGTCTCTGGTCGATCTGGGGTTGCCGGTGACGATGGATGACGTCGATGTGGCCCTCAAAAAGACCTTCAATGAAGTCTTCGTTGCCGAAGGTGTCTGACGAATAAGTGATTCCACGTACTCGAGGCGACCAGATCAAAAGTCCGAAACAACAATGCCCGGAATCCCGTCATTCTGTTTCTCAAACCATACAGCCGTTTCCTTTGAATCGCCCCAATTCGCCTTAAATTCAGGGATTCTTCACATCCCCTCCTTACAAACGCCATCTAACCACATAGTATAGAGTTACCGTTCATGAGTGAGTGGTGTGTTAACCGGTGATCACGGGGCTGCTCCCGCGAAATCCGAGAAGTGCTTGGTTACGAGTCTGCCGTTCCGACCCCATATCGGAACGGCAATTCTCATTTTGGGGTATCTGTTTTTCGGAACAGCCGGACAAAGGCAGGCCCGCACGGCGTTTCCCGTTTGCTTGGAACTTGATCGCTGGCGGAACCCGTCAGGTTCGGGCCAATGCGGCGCGAATCTTGTCAGCATGCTCGGCGATCTGGTCGAAATCTCCCATCTTGCCCGGCGGACGCATCGAGACACCTTCGTGACGTGGCAAGACGTGGACATGCAGGTGAAACACCTCCTGCCCGCCTGCGGCTTCGTTGAACTGCTGAATGGTGACACCGTCGGCATCAAAGGCAGCTTTGACAGCATGCGCCATCTTCTGCACCGTCGCCATAACCGCAATCAGTTGTTCAGCCGAGGCATCCAGCATGTTGCGGCAGGGAGTTTTCGGAATGACCAGCAGGTGGCCGTCCGACCGGGGCATGATATCCATCAGAGCGACCGTATCATCGTCTTCATACACACGGTTCGACGGGATTTCCCCGCGCAGGATCTTGGCAAAGACGTTTTCGGGATCATAAGCGGTCATCTCGGGCCTCCGGTGTTGAACTTTGCTGTTGTTCTGAGCCGCCGCCAGATGCGGGTCAAGCGGGTTTCCCTCCAGCCTCACTTGAAATCACGGATGGAACTCCCAAATCACTCGTATCCAAGGTCTGTTTGTCGGGCAGCAATGCCAGCCCGCGACAATTATTCTTGATCCAGATCAAACTCGACCATTGAAGGTCGCCCCTTCGCAATCTAAAACCAGCAGGAATCCCGCGCGTTGGAGAGGTCCGGCTGCGCGGTGTAGTTGCAACAGGAGGCACCTAATGGCAGACGCAGCCATTCATGGTCACGACCATGAAGACCAGCGCACATTCTTCCAGCGCTGGTTCATGTCGACCAACCACAAGGACATCGGGATTCTTTACCTGATCTTCTCGGCACTTGCCGGTCTGATCTCGGTTCTGATGACCGTTTACATGCGGCTCGAGCTGATGCACCCCGGTGTTCAGTACATGTGCCTCGAAGGCTTCATGGCCGATCCTTGTACCCCTAACGGACATCTGTGGAACGTGATGATCACCTATCACGGTGTTCTGATGATGTTCTTCGTGGTCATCCCCGCGCTGTTTGGCGGATTTGGCAACTATTTCATGCCGTTGCAGATCGGCGCGCCGGATATGGCGTTCCCGCGGATGAACAACCTGTCCTTCTGGCTGTATGTTGCCGGCACCTCGCTGGGCGTCGCCTCTCTGCTGAGCCCCGGTGGTAACGACCAGCTTGGTTCGGGCGTCGGATGGGTCCTCTACCCACCGCTGTCGACGACCGAGGGCGGCATGTCCATGGACCTTGCGATCTTCGCCGTACACGTATCGGGCGCCTCCTCGATCCTCGGCGCGATCAACATGATCACCACCTTCCTGAACATGCGTGCGCCGGGCATGACCCTGTTCAAGGTGCCGCTGTTCAGCTGGTCGATCTTCGTCACCTCGTGGCTGATTCTGCTGTCGCTGCCGGTTCTGGCGGGCGCTATCACCATGCTGCTGATGGACCGCAACTTCGGTTTCACCTTCTTTGATCCGGCCGGCGGTGGCGATCCGATCCTGTATCAGCACATCCTGTGGTTCTTCGGCCACCCGGAAGTGTATATCGTGATCCTGCCCGGTTTCGGCATCATCAGCCACGTGATCGCGACCTTCTCGCGCAAGCCGATCTTCGGTTACCTGCCGATGGTCTGGGCGATTATCGCAATCGGTGTTCTGGGCTTCGTCGTTTGGGCGCACCACATGTACACCGTCGGCATGTCGCTGCGTCAGCAGGCCTACTTCATGCTGGCCACGATGGTCATCGCGGTTCCAACAGGGGTTAAGGTCTTCTCGTGGATCGCGACCATGTGGGGCGGTTCCATCGAGTTCAAGACGCCGATGCTGTTTGCCTTCGGCTTCCTGTTCCTGTTCACCGTTGGTGGTGTGACCGGCGTTGTGCTGTCGCAGGCGGGTGTGGACCGTGCCTATCACGACACCTACTACGTGGTTGCGCATTTCCACTATGTGATGAGCCTAGGTGCCGTCTTTGCGATCTTTGCAGGGATCTACTTCTACTTCGCCAAGATGACCGGTCGCCAATACTCAGAATTCTGGGGCAAGGTTCACTTCTGGCTGTTCTTCATCGGCGCCAACCTGACCTTCTTCCCGCAGCACTTCCTGGGCCGTCAGGGCATGCCGCGCCGTTACATCGACTACCCCGAGGCATTCGCCCAGTGGAACTTTGTTTCGTCGATTGGCGCCTTCATCTCCTTCGCCTCGTTCCTGCTGTTCTTCGGTATCGTGATCTACGCCCTGACACGTGGCGCGCGTGAAACCCGGAACAACTACTGGAACGAATACGCGGATACGCTGGAATGGACCCTGCCTTCGCCGCCGCCCGAGCACACGTTCGAGCAGCTGCCCAAGCAGGAAGATTGGGACAAGGGCCACGCGCACTGATCCCGACCTGAGAGACAAGAAAACCCCGCCCATCGAGGCGGGGTTTTTCGTTCCGGAGCGGCTTGGACAGGCTGGGCAGTCGCCAGAACAGCAAAAATAGGCTATTCTGGTTCGCGCGATGTATCCGGCCAACCGGAGGGGTTTGCGATGCCCGAGATCGACTTTTGGTACTCAATCGGCAGCACCTACAGCTTCCTGACCATCAAACGGCTGGACGACTGGTGCGCGGAACATGATGCCACCGTGAAATGGCGTCCGTTCAACGTGCGCACTGTCATGTCCGAACAGCAAAACATCCCTTTCGCCGGTAAGCCGGTCAAATCCGCCTATATGTGGCGCGATATCGAACGTCGGGCGGCCAAGTATCACATCCACGCCAACCTGCCTGCCCCCTACCCGGTCTCAGACCTTGCGCTGACCAATCAGGTTGCCCTGCTGGGCATGACCGAAGGCTGGGGCAAGACGTATACCCAGGTACTCTACGGTATCTGGTTCGAAGAGGGGATCGAGGCGGGATCTGAAACCGCCATCACCGAAGCCCTGCATCGCACCCAACAAGACCCGCGCCTGGCCCTTGCCCGCGCCCGCAGTCCGGACATGGTTGAGGCACTGGAGGCCGAGACCAACACCGCACTTCGTCTGGGTGTGTTCGGCGCGCCCAGCTTTGTCGTACGTGATGAGGTGTTCTGGGGTGATGACCGTCTGGACGACGCGCTGTCATGGGCGCGCGTCGGGCACGTGATCTGACAGTTTTGGGCTTCGACTTTGTCGTTTGCTGAGCTAGGTTCCGGCCATGCCTTATCGATGGACTCAAACCTCGGATTCCAGACAAGAGTTGCGCCTGTGGCCGCACAACTCCCTTCCCCCGCGCGGCGCCATGATCGTCATCCTGTCAGTGTTCCTGTTCGGGCTGATTCCGCTGCTGGCGATGCTGGGCTCTGTCGTCCTGTGGGGCTTGCTGCCCTTCCTGCTGCTGACGGTTCTGGGCCTCTGGCTGGCGATCCAGACAAACTATCGCGCACGCAGCGTGTTCGAGGTGCTGACGCTGGACAAGACGCAGGCGCGCCTTGTGCATCACCACCCGCAGAGGGGTGATCAGGAATGGTCCTGCAATCGTTACTGGGCCCGCCCCGAGATGCATACCAGCGGCGGACCTGTGCCGCATTACGTGACATTGATCGGTGATGGGCGCGAGGTTGAAATCGGCGCGTTCCTGTCCGAGGATGAGCGGATCGCGCTTTACGATGATCTGAATCGGAAACTGCGCGAACCCGCGTGATCAGCCGCCGTTCGAGGCGGCGCACAGATGATCCTTGACCATCGGCCCGACCTTGCCGAAATCCATCTGGCCGGTATAGCGCGTTTTCAGCTCGCCCATCACTTTGCCCATATCGCGGATCGACCCCGCGCCCGTGGCCGTGATGGCGGTTTGAATCGCTTTGCTGACCTCATCGTCGTCCAGCTGCTTGGGCAGGAACTCCTCGATCACCTCAACCTCGCGCAGTTCACGCTCGGCCAGGTCCAGACGTCCGCCTTCTTCATAGGCACGCGCGCTTTCCTTGCGCTGCTTGGTCATTTTCCCAAGGATTTCAAGCACCTCGGCATCGCCACAACCTTTCGCCTCTTCATTGTCCGAGGCGCGTGAGGCGATGTCACGATCCTTGATCGCGGCGTTGATCAGACGCAGCGTCGACAGACGCTCGGCCGCTTTGTCTTTCATTGCTTGCTTCAGGGCGGCATTCACCCGTGATCGCATATCCATATGGTCTGTCCATCCCCATGGCAAAGGAACCCCGACCATATCGAAACAAAAAGGCAGGCACAACAGGGGACCAATGCATCTAACTTATTGATTTTCAACAATAGCCCAAAATTTGAACAGGCTTGACCAAAGCGTACAACCCCCTTAGGTATGCGCCGGTTTACCTTGCAGGAGAGTCGCGCCATGGCCCAGAACGCCCCGTCAAAGCCCACCGCATGTCTGGCATTGGCCGACGGAACGCTGTTCTACGGAATTGGCTTCGGCGCAACCGGCCAGACCGTGGCCGAGCTGTGCTTCAACACCGCCATGACCGGCTACCAAGAGATCATGACCGACCCCTCTTACGCGGGCCAGATCGTCACCTTCACCTTCCCGCATATCGGCAATGTCGGCGTGAACCCCGAGGATGACGAAACCGGCGATCCGGTGGCCGCAGGCATGGTGGTCAAATGGGACCCGACCGAGCCGTCCAACTGGCGCTCGGCCGAAGAACTGAAAGGCTGGCTGGCCCGTCGCGGGCGCATCGCAATCGGTGGCGTCGACACCCGCCGCCTGACCCGCGCCATTCGTCAGCAAGGCGCGCCACACGTAGCGCTGGCCCACGACCCCGAGGGCAATTTCGATATCGAGGCGCTGGTCGCTGCGGCACGTGGATTTGCCGGGCTGGAAGGCATGGATCTGGCCAAGGATGTCACCTGCGTCCAAAGCTATCGCTGGGACGAGATGCGCTGGGCCTGGCCGGACGGCTACACACGGCAGGAAGCGCCTCAGCACAAGGTCGTCGCGCTCGACTTCGGCGCCAAACGCAACATTCTGCGCTGCCTGGCCTCGGCCGGGTGCGACGTGACTGTCCTGCCTGCCACCGCAACGGCGGCCGAGGTTCTGGCGCATAACCCTGACGGTGTGTTCCTGTCCAACGGCCCCGGCGACCCGGCGGCAACTGGCGAATATGCGGTGCCGATGATCAAAGAGGTTCTGGACACCACCGACCTGCCTGTTTTCGGCATTTGTTTGGGTCACCAGATGCTGGCGCTGGCACTGGGTGGACAGACCGTCAAGATGAACCACGGCCACCATGGCGCCAACCACCCGGTCAAGGATCTGGACACCGGCAAGGTCGAGATCACCTCGATGAACCACGGCTTTGCCGTTGATGCGCAGACCTTGCCCGATGGCGTGGTGGAAACCCACCGCTCGCTGTTTGACGGATCGAACTGCGGCATCCGCATGACGGACCGCCCGGTCTATTCGGTGCAGTACCACCCCGAGGCGTCGCCCGGCCCACAGGACAGTTTCTACCTGTTCGAACGCTTCGCTGCAGCCATGGCGGACCAAAAAGCACAAGCTTAATACGGAATTCAACAACGTTAACCGCGCGTTAACCCTGTTCAAGCAACCCTGCCGAGCGTGACTTTCGGCAGGGTTTTCTTATGGTTGAACTGAATCTCCAGCGTCAGACCTTAGCGCGGCCTGTGCCCGGCCCGCATTCGCGTAAACCGCTTGGAACCTGTCTGCTTGATCAGGGTGTCATCACCTCGGACCAACTGGCGCAGGCTTTGCGGTTGCAGGCGCGCCAGAATGCGCCCTTGGGGGAAATACTGGTCGGGGAAGGCTGGGCCAGTCGGGCTCAGGTACTCTCGGCCCTTTCCGAACAAACCGGCCTGCAGATCGCCGACCTTGATCAGATTCCGCCACCCCCAGAGCTGTGTGCGCTGAAACCGATTGAGTTCTGGCTGGAGCATAATGTGCTGCCCTGGATGCGGGTTGGTCCTATCCTGTTGGTTGCCACTGCCCGGCCCGACGGTTTCCCTGCCATCATCGAGGCCCTGCAGGATACCGGCCAAACCATCGTCCCGGTTCTGGCCGGGACCGAGCAAATCGACGCCGCCATCGCCCGTCACTATGGACAGCCGCTGGCCGAAGCCGCCGAGACCCGTGTGGACGCGCGGCAAAGCTGCCGCAACTGGTCTGCCAAGGCGCGGATGGGTCCGGTTGCAGTCGCTTTGTTGCTCGTGGTCCTGTTCGCTCTCTTTCCCGTCTCTGGCCTCAGCCTTCTTCTGGGCGCGACCTTGCTGACACTGGTCCTGTTCCTGATCCTCAGGCTTTCCGGTCTGATCGCCTATCTATGGCTCGGAAAAACGCGGAAAGAGCCGGACACAGAACAACCGGTCCGCCTGCCCTGTGTCTCGATCCTTGTCCCGCTATACAAAGAGCGTGAGATTGCGGACGTCCTGATCGCCCGTCTGCGCCGCCTAACCTATCCCAAAGCGCTGCTCGACGTCATTCTGGTGCTGGAAGAACAGGACGACGTAACCAAAGAGGCGCTGAAGCAGATCGAGTTGCCAAGTTGGATGCGCGCTATTGTGGTTCCGCAACGCGGTAAGCTGACCACAAAGCCCCGCGCGATGAACTATGCGCTGGATTTTTGCCGGGGAGACATTCTGGGCGTCTGGGATGCCGAAGACGCGCCGGCGGCGAACCAGATCGAAACGGTCGTCCGTCAATTCTCCGCAGCGCCCGAGGATGTGGTCTGTCTGCAGGGCATTCTGGACTATTACAATCCCCGCACCAATTGGCGGTCGCGGTGTTTCACTATCGAATACAGCGGTTGGTTCCGCGTGATTCTGAAAGGCATTGCCCGGCTGGGTCTGGTCGTGCCACTGGGCGGTACGACATTCTATTTCCGCCGCGACAAGCTTCTGGAACTGGGCGGCTGGGACGCCCATAACGTCACCGAAGATGCCGATCTGGGCGTGCGCCTGTGCCGCGCCGGATATCGGACCGAAATCGTGAACACCGCCACCTATGAAGAGGCCAATTTCCGCGCCTGGCCCTGGGTCAAACAACGCTCGCGCTGGCTCAAGGGGTTCATGGTGACTTACCTGGTGCATATGCGCGCGCCCCGACAGCTGCTGCGCGATCTGGGGGTGTCGAAGTTTCTGGGGATGCAGGCCTTTTTTCTGGGAACGTTGGGGCAGTTCCTGTTGGCCCCGGTGCTGTGGCTGTTCTGGCTCGCCTTTTTCGGCCTGCCGCACCCGTTCCAACCTATTCTGACACCCGGTTTCCTGACCGCTTGTGTCTATCTGTTCCTGGCAGCCGAAGCCGCCAACATTCTGGTGGGCATGCTGGGCGTCATCGCCGGAAACCGCAAGTTTCTGCTGCCATGGGTGCCGACGATGGTACTGTATTACCCGCTGGGTGTACTGGCGGCGTATAAAGGTCTGTGGGAACTGGCAGTCAACCCGTTCTTCTGGGACAAAACCCAGCACGGACACGCGGCCGAGGAATCCGACGCGGCTATTTCTCGCGCTGGATCGCATCCTGTTTCAGCCGGGTCATGAACGCGACCGAGATATGGTCCTGCAACGCCTTCGCGGCAGCATCCTCATCACGCGCAGCGATGGCCTTGATGATCCCGTCATGTTCGTTCTGGGCGATCTCATCCCGCCCCTCCGCCGCCAGCGACGTGGTCGCCATCAGCGCCATGGTCCGGTGCACCAGATCCAGTTGCTGCACCAGATAACGGTTGTGCGAGGCCAGATGGATCTGTTCATGAAACCGCCGGTTGGCCCGCGACAGCGCCGAGGGATCGCCCAGCAGCTTATTGTCGGCAATTACCATCTCCTGCAACACGCGGATTTCCTCTTCGGTGGCGTGCTTGGCTGCCAGCCGCGCGGCCAGCCCCTCCAACTCGCGCCGCACCACGTACAGCTCGGCCATCTGGTTGTGGTCCAGCGATGCTACGATCAGGGATCGCCCGTCCCGCTCGAGCAGCGATTGCGTCTCAAGCCGCTGCAGAGCCTCGCGGATCGGGGTGCGCGATACGCCGAAACGCTCGGCCAGTTCGCTTTCCACCAGCCGGTCACCGGGTTTGTAGACCCCCACATCAATCGCTTCGAGGATCAGACTGTAGGCATCCTTGTTGGACTGTTTGGAATGGGGCATCGGCTGTTTTCTCTCCTCGTTCGGCCCTGTCTATCCGCCACACGCCCCCCCAATCAAGTGCAGCATTGAAAACCGCAGCCTACCGCCCTAAACCCAAAGCATGGTGAAACCGGCCTTTGCTCATGTCACCCAATGGGTGTTCGACCTCGACAATACATTGTACCCGCCGCATATGCGCCTGTTCGATCAGATCGAGGTGCTGATGACGGATTACGTGGTGCAGGCCATCGGCGTCGACCGGCCCGAGGCCGACCGGCTGCGCTCGCATTATTGGCGGCAATACGGCACCACGCTGGCGGGCCTGATGGCCGAGCATGATCTGGACCCCGATCCCTATCTGCACGCCGTGCATCAGGTGGACATGAGCCATATGGAGCCCGATGCCGCGCTGGCCGACCATATCCGCGCCCTGCCCGGGCGGCGCATTGTCTATACCAACGGGTCAGCGCCTTATGCCGAACGGGTTTTGGCCGCGCGCGGGTTGGATGGCCTGTTCGATGCGATTTACGGAGTTGAGCATGCGGGCTATCGCCCCAAGCCGCAAAAAGCCGCGTTCGAGACGATCTTCGCACGCGACGGCATTAAGGCCCAAACGGCTGCGATGTTCGAGGATGATCCGCGCAATCTGGCCGCCCCGCATGAGATGGGAATGCGTACCGTGCACGTCGCACCCGACCCGCACGAGGCTGATCACATTCATCACCACACCGACGATCTGACGGGCTTTCTGGGCCGCCTGCGATAGGCTGTCACACTGCGACGATCTGTGCGTTTCGTAGGTGCAGCATAATCTCCATATGCACCCCAGCGACGAACAGAATCGGAGACCCCAATGACCGCGCTCGATATCCATGCGCGCCCGCCCATCTGGCAGCGCCTCTTGTTTGCAGTGCCCCTGTTTGGCTGGATGGCCCGCGATGTGTCCAATGCTCAGGCCGAGGACCTGTATTATACCGCCGCGGCCATCATCAGCATGTGGGGCTGTTCAATCATGCTGTTCGGAGTTCCCGGCCTTTACATACCTGCCTTGATGATGGTGCCTGTGATGTTCCTGATCCTGCTTCTGATCTCGCGGGGCTAGGACACGAGACAGGATGTCACTTGGCACCTGCCACGGAACGGCACTAGGGTCTGCGGCAACGGAGAACTGCCCATGACTGATAGCTGTGACATCCTGATTTCCGGCGGCGGCATTGCCGGCCTGACCGCCGCCGCCGCGTTTGGCGCCGCCGGGTTCGACGTGATCTGCGTCGACCCCACCCCGCCGATCACCGAACGCGACGTAGACGGCTCGGACCTGCGCACCACTGCGTTCCTGCAGCCTGCACATGGGTTGCTGGAACAATGCGGCCTCTGGGCCCGGCTGGACGCCCATGCCGCGCCCTTGCAGATCATGCGCATCGTGGATGCAGGCGGCGATGTGCCCGAACCCCGCGTGGTGCGCGACTTCAACGCCGCCGATATCTCGGACCAGCCGTTCGGGTGGAACCTGCCCAACTGGCTGTTGCGGCGTGAAATAGTGGAGCGGCTGACCGAGCTGCCCAATGTCGATTTCCGCCCCGGCACCGGTACTGTCAGCCTGTTCACCCGCACCGCCGAGGCCCGCGTGGGCCTGAGTGACGGAACTCGCGTTCGCTGCAAACTGGTAATCGCCGCAGATGGGCGCAGCTCGCCGATGCGCGAGTCCGCCGGGATTAACGTCCACACCACGCGCTATGGTCAGAAGGCGTTGGCCTTTGCGGTCACCCATCCGATCCCGCATGAAAATGTCTCGACCGAGATTCACCGCTCGGGCGGACCGTTCACCCTGGTCCCCCTGCCCGACTGGCAGGGTCAGCCGTCATCGGCGATTGTCTGGATGGAACGCGGACCGCGCGCCGTCGAACTGCTGAACCTTGAACCCGAGGCTTTTGAGGCAGCGATGACAGAACGCTCCTGCGGCTTGTTCGGGCCGCTGAAGCTGGCCTCGCGCCGGACGATCTGGCCGATCATCAGCCAGTCGGCGGACCGGTTGTCGGGCGAACGCATCGCGCTGATGGCCGAGGCCGCCCATGTGGTGCCCCCTATCGGCGCGCAAGGCTTGAACATGTCGCTGGGTGATCTGCGCAGCCTGCTGGAACTGGCGCAAGCCCGCCCCGAAGGCTTGGGCGATGCGCAGATGCTGGAGGCCTATCACAAGGCCCGCCACACCGAGATCGAGCTGCGCGTCAAAGGCATCGACCTGCTCAACCGCGCCTCGATGATCGAGGCGCGATCGCTGCGCGATGCGCGGGCGATGGGGTTGAATGCGCTCTATTCCCTGCCGCCCGTGCGCAAGACGCTGATGCAGATGGGTCTCGGCGTGCGCTGAGACCCTGTTGATTAAAGCACCTGATCCAGCACCCGTTTCAGGCGCCCAATCGTGCCGTCCACATCATAAAGCTTGTCGAGCCCGAACAGGCCCAGACGGAAAGTGCTGAACCCTTCGGGCTCATCACATTGCAGCGGCACACCAGCGGCGATCTGCATACCGAGGGCGGCAAATTTCTTGCCGTTCTGCACCTCGGGGTCGGTGGTATAACTGACCACCACGCCGGGGGCACCAAACCCGTCAGCGGCAACCGACATGACGCCCTTGCCTTTCAGATAGGCCCGCACGCCATCCCCCAGCGCCCATTGCGCCGCCCTCAGCTTCTCGAACCCGTACTCCCGCGTTTCGGCCATGGTATCCCGGAAAGCGCGCAGCGAATCCGTGGGCATGGTCGCGTGATAGGCGTGACCGCCATTCTCATACGCCTGCATGATCTGGCGCCATTTCTTCAGATCAATGGCAAAACTGTCCGAGCTGGTCTGCTCCAGTCGCGCCTCGGCCCGTTCGGACAACATGACCAGACCGGCGCAGGGCGTCGCGCTCCAGCCCTTTTGCGGGGCTGAGATCAGAACGTCGACACCGGTCGCCTTCATATCGATCCACGCGCAGCCAGAGGCGATGCAGTCCAGCACCATCAACGCCCCCACCTCATGCGCCGCAGCGGCCATCGCCGTCACATAGTCATCGGGCAGAATCACTCCGGCAGATGTCTCAACATGCGGGGCAAAGACGATATCCGGACGCTTCTCGCGGATTGCCTCCACAACCTCATCAATCGGAGCCGGGGCAAAGGGCGACGGGCTGGCATTCCCCGTCTCACGCGCCTTCAGAACCGTCGCCTGAGCGGTCAGCGCACCAGACTCGATAATCTGGCTCCAGCGATAGGAGAACCACCCGTTGCGGACCACCAGCACATTGGCATCGCGGGCGAACTGGCGCGCTACGGCCTCCATCCCATAGGTGCCACCGCCGGGAATGACGGCCACACCGTCAGCGTTATAGACCTCGCGCAGCATTCCCGAGATATCGCGCATCACCTGCTGAAAGCTGGCCGACATATGGTTGAGCGAACGATCCGTGAAGACCACCGAGAATTCTTCGAGGCCATCCGGATCAACAGTTTCCAGCAATGCAGGCATGACATGTCCTTTTTAGTTGTTCCCTCTACTTCTGCCCTGTCTCGCGGGCCCGGTAAAGCACCAAACCCGCGCCTCGCTTGACCTGAGGTCAATTGCAACCTTAAGTTTTATTTTGAGATTTTACGTGCAACAATTGCCAGAAATGACGCCAATTAGAGTCAGCCTCTCTTTACACCCTTAGGTGTTTCTGAACAGATACATTCACTTAGAACAAGAATGGATTAAATACCTCGTGACTGCGCAAAAACGGATTAGTTTCCAAGTCGTCCGGGACGAAGTTAAACGTCGGATTGAATCCCGCATCTGGCCTCAGGGCTCACTTCTGCCCACCGAAACCCAACTTGCGGAAGAGTTCAACTGTGCCCGTGCCACCGTAAACCGGGCGTTGCGCGAACTGGCCGATCAGGGTTTTGTCGAACGCAAACGAAAAAGCGGAACGCGGGTCAAGAAAGAGCCTCGCAAACAGGCCAAGCTTGAGATTTCGCTGGCTCGTCAGGCGGTCGAGAATCAGAACTCGGTCTATCGTTATGCTCTGGTCGAACGGAATGTGGTGCACAGCCCCGGTTGGCTGACCTCGCAACTGAATGTCGAACCCGACGCGCGGGTTCTGCACGTGATCTGCATGCATTATGCCGACAACCGCCCCTTTCAACTGGAAGAACGCTGGATCAACATCGAAGCCGTGCCTGATGTTGAGCATGCCGATCTCAACGCGAGCGGCCCACATGAATGGCTGCTGAACACCGCGCCTTTCACCGAGGCCGAGATCGCCTTTTGCGCAATCTCGGCCGACAATCGTCTGGCCGACTTCATGGGAACAACCACAGGCACTTCGATGATTCAACTGGAACGGACGACGTGGAAAGACGGGTTGCCGATGACTTTCGCGCGCATGACCCATCATCCGGGCTTCCGCATTCACACCAAATACTGACCAGAATCAGCCAATCGGCCCCGGCAGGCGTTCCTCGCTCAGCAAGACATTGGCCTCGACCTCACCGGCCCCCGGTAAGGTCATCACCCGCCGCCGCAGGACCCGCTCGAAATCGGCCAGATCCCGTGCCACGACGCGCAGGCGGTAATCATAAAGCCCCAGGACATGCTCGACGGTCTGCACCTCGGGGATGGCGCTGACAGCGCGCTCGAAATCCTCAAGGCTGACCTGCCCCTTGCGCGCCAGCTTGACGCCCAGAAAGACGGTCACGCCGAATCCCAGCGCCTCAGCATTCAGGCGCAGCCGCCGCCCCTTGATCACGCCCGCCTCTTCCAACCGGCGAATCCGCCGCCAGGTCGCGGGCTGTGACAAGCCAAACCGACGCCCGAGCGCACCGGCACTTTGGGTCGCGTCCTGAACCAACGCGCGCAGGATCTTGCGATCAATCTCGTCCAGTTCGATCATACTGGCAGCACCTCGTCCCGCTTGACCCGCGCGATATGCATCAGCGCCTCGATATCGGCGATATGCGGCAGGGTCAGAATGCGGTCGCGATAAACCTGCTGATAATGCGCCATATCCCGCGCCAGCACCGACAGGCGCACATCGACCCGGCCGAGGAAGGTCTGGATCTCGATCACCTCCGCCACCTCCCGCGCCGCTGCGGTGAACTCATCGAAGGCCCGCGCCTGCGTCTTGTCCAATGTGATCCGCAACGACACCTCGACCGCATAGCCCAACGCGGCCCAGTCGATCACCGCTTCCTGTCCTTCGATAATCCCCGACGCCTGCATCTTTTCGATCCGCCGCCAGCAGACGCCCGCGCTGATGCGGCAACGCTCAGCCAGTTCCGCCGTTGTCAGGCTGGGCTCGGCCTGAAAATGACGCAGGATGCGCCGGTCGATATCGTCAAGCATGATTTTTTCGCTTACTCGCTGATCCGAGAATTATTCTTCATCTTTTTCCCAAATACTCAATCCTAACCCTATAGCCAATACCAAATACTCGGGATAAAAGCGCAGCAATCGAAACTGAAAGGACCAGCGACATGCGCGTCTATTACGATCGCGATTGCGACATCAACCTGATCAAAGACAAAAAAGTGGCCATCCTGGGCTATGGCAGCCAAGGTCACGCCCATGCGCTGAACCTGCGCGACTCGGGCGCCAAGAACCTGGTCGTCGCCCTGCGCGAAGGTTCGCCCTCGGCCAAGAAAGCCGAAGGCGAAGGCCTGAAGGTCATGGAAATCTCGGAAGCGGCTGCATGGTGCGACGTCATCATGTTCACCATGCCCGATGAACTGCAGGCCGAGACCTACAAGAAATACGTGCATGACAACATCAAGCCTGGTGCAGCAATCGCGTTCGCCCACGGCCTGAACGTGCATTTCGGCCTGATCGAGCCGAAAGAGGGCGTCGACGTCATCATGATGGCCCCCAAAGGCCCCGGCCACACCGTGCGCGGCGAATACACCAAAGGCGGCGGCGTGCCCTGCCTGGTGGCGGTTCACAGCGACGCGACCGGCAAAGCACTGGAAATCGGCCTGTCCTACTGCTCGGCCATCGGCGGCGGTCGTTCCGGCATCATCGAAACCAACTTCCGCGAAGAATGCGAAACCGACCTGTTCGGTGAGCAGGCCGTTCTGTGCGGCGGTCTGGTCGAACTGATCCGCTGCGGCTTTGAAACTCTGGTCGAAGCAGGTTACGCGCCGGAAATGGCCTATTTCGAGTGTCTGCACGAAGTGAAACTGATCGTTGACCTGATCTATGAAGGCGGCATCGCCAACATGGATTACTCGATCTCGAACACCGCCGAGTACGGCCAGTACGTCACCGGCCCGCGTATCCTGAAATACGACGAGACCAAAGCACGCATGAAAGAGGTCTTGAACGACATCCAGCAGGGTAAATTCGTTCGTGACTTCATGCTGGAAAACGCCGTTGGCCAGCCGACCATCAAAGCGTCGCGCCGCGCCAATGACGAGCACATGATCGAGGAAACCGGCGCCAAGCTGCGTGGCATGATGCCCTGGATCTCGGCCGGTAAAATGGTCGACAAAGAAAAGAACTAAGACTGGCCTTTGTCAGCGAAAGGGCGGCCCCGGTGGCCGCCCTTTTTTATTCAACCGCATTTGCGTAGCATTCGCCCAGAACAAAATCCCAGCCTTTGTCATAGTTGGCGCGCTTGTCTGCTGCCTCGGTCGCCCAGACCTCCCACCCGGAATGGATCAGCGTTACCTTGGTCTTGCCGCCGTCCTGCGCCTCAAACAGCACCTCAACCCGCGTCGGTTTTTCCGTGTTCGTGCCGGGGTGCCACGTGAAGGCCAGCCGCTTACCCTCTTCGAAAACCAGAACCTCGCCCCAATCGGCGCGCGCGCCGTCGAACATGGTCTCATAGATCGCACCGCCGACCCGAGGTTCGATCACCACCGCAAGGGCCGGTTTGCCTTCGATGGCAGACACGGCGTGCCCGTCCAATGGCCACCATTTCGCAATCCGGTTCACGAAAATGTCGAAGGCACGCGTAGCGTCGGCGTTTACTATTACGGCTTTGACGATCGGATCAGTCACGGGCCCTCTCCCTCTGAATTCACTTCATCCGCAAATCGGCTCATGACATCCGTCCAATATTGGTCGAGCCACGAGCGAAGCGCATCCAACCCATCCGGACACGCAGCATAGATCCGCCGCGTACCTTGCGCGCGGCACATCACCAGCCCTGCATCCGACAGCACCTTCAAGTGCTGCGACACCGCGGGACGGCTGACCGGTAATTCGGCGGCGATCTCGCCCACGGATCGGGGCGTGTGTGCGACCGCTTCAAACACCTGCCTGCGGGTTGTGTCGCCTAACGCTGTCAGAGCCTTTTCGTAAGTCATTACTTACGGTAAGTCATTACTAACGGAATGTCAATTTCGCCTCGTGACATGTTCACTTACGCGGGATAAGGGGGTGGAATGGTTGAACAACCCTCAACACGAGACTGGAGCGGCGTCTTCATTCTGGGCCTCATTTGGGGCGCAACATTCATGGTCGTGGCCATGGCGCTGGAAGGCTACGGCCCCATTACGGTTGCCACCTCGCGCACCACGTTGGGCGCGGTGACCTTGCTGGTGCTGATGCGGTTGACGGGCCGTCGCGTGCCCGCGTTGACTCCTGCATTGGGTGTTTCGATCATCCTGATCGGTCTGCTGTCCACCGCCGTTCCCTTCATGCTGCTCAGCTGGGGGCAACAGTTCGTCCCCTCGGCCTTCGCGGGGCTGTCCATGGCGGCGATCCCGCTGATGGTTTTGCCGCTGGCACATTTTTTTTCGGATGAGCCCCTGAACCTGCGCCGCCTGATCGGGGTTTGCCTCGGGTTCACTGGTGCGCTGGTCCTGATCGGGCCGGGCCTAGCGCAATTGGGTCAAGGGACCGAGCCTCTGGCGCAACTGGCGTGCATTTGCGCCGCCCTGTGCTACGCCAGTTCATCGGTCATGACGCGCCGTTGCCCACCAATTGATCCGCTGGTCCTTGCAGCTCTGACGCTGGTCGTGGGGGCCTCTCTTCTGGTGCCAATCATGCTGCTGACCGAGGGGCTGCCGACCTGGCAAGGCCCCCGCCCGACCGTGGCGCTGATCGTGCTGGGCCTGTTGCCCACTGCCTTTGCCACCCTGCTGCGGGTCTCGATCACACGCAGCGCCGGATCGGTCTTTCTGACGCTGGTAAACTATCAGGTGCCGATCTGGTCGATGGTCTTTGGCGCCTGGATCCTGTCCGAAGCACTGCCGCTGCGTTTTTTCATAGCGCTTGCGCTGATTCTGGCCGGCATGGCCCTCAGCCAATGGTTCAGCCTGCGTAAGATGCTGATCGGGTATTAGCCCGCGACCGCCTCGACCTCGGCGACGATTCCGTCAACCACCTGATTGAGCAGAGCAGCGTCTTCGCATTCCGCCATCACCCGGATCAGAGGCTCCGTGCCCGACTTGCGGATCAGCAAACGCCCCTGCCCGTTCAACCGCGCTTCGGCCTCGGATATGGCCGTCTTGACGTTGGCAGCCTCCAGCGGGGTCTGCCCGGCGGTAAATCGCACATTCTTTAGCAATTGCGGAACCGTTTCGAACTGGCGCGACAGCTCCGAGGCTTTCCTTTCGGACAGCACCATCTCGGCCAGAAAATGCAGGCCGGCCATCAATCCATCGCCGGTGGTAGCATAGTCGCTCATCACGATATGGCCGGATTGTTCGCCGCCCAGATTGAAACCACCCTCGCGCATCCGTTCTACCACGTATCGGTCACCGACTGCGGTGCGTTCCAGACGCAGGCCCTGCCCCTGCAGATGGCGTTCAAGACCCAGATTGGACATCACCGTCGCCACCAGGGTGCCGCCCTTCAGCTGCTCTGCCCGCGACCAGGCCCCGGCAAGCAAAGCCATCAACTGATCGCCGTCTGCCACCTTGCCAGTCTCGTCAATCACAACGACGCGGTCGGCATCGCCATCCAGACAGATGCCGACATCCGCGCCATGCGCGACAACGGCTTCCGCTGCGACGCGCGGTTTGGTGGAACCGCAGTCAAGGTTGATATTCTTGCCGTCCGGCGCAATGCCGATGGGGATGACATCTGCACCCAACTCCCACAACACTTCGGGCGCGGTGCGGTGCGCGGCACCATTGGCGCAATCGATCACAACCTTCAACCCATCCAGCCGCACATCGCGCGGCAGCGAGGATTTGACCCGCTCGCCATAGCGGAACCGGGCGTCATCGACCCTGCGCGCTCGGCCAATATTCTGCGCCTGTGCCGGGCGCACGCCCTCTTCGATCAGACGCTCGATTTCCAGTTCGGCCTGATCGGACAGTTTGAAACCGTCAGGCCCGAAGAACTTAATCCCATTGTCCTCAGCCGGGTTGTGACTGGCCGAAATCATCACGCCCAGATCCGCCCGCATCGACCGGGTCATCAGTCCGACCGCCGGAGTCGGCACCGGTCCCAGCAGCAACACGTTCATCCCGGTCGAGGTCAGCCCCGCCGTCAGCGCGTTTTCCAGCATGTACCCCGACAGCCGCGTATCCTTGCCGATGACAACCCGGTGCACGCCCGAGGCATCCCGGCGGAAATATCGGCCCACGGCGGCCCCTATGCGCAAGGCCATCTCTGCTGTCATCGGATGCGTGTTAGCGGTGCCCCGCACCCCGTCGGTTCCGAACAGCTTGCGCATATGTCATTACTCCTGAAAATTCCTGGTGCCCGGATTACCGGACGGTGGCCCACAGACGCAAGGCCTGAGCGGTCTCGGCCACGTCGTGAACGCGTATAACTTGCACGCCCTGAGACAATCCTGCCAGAGCAACCGCGATTGATCCCGGCGCACGGGCATCTTTGCGCGGCTCTTTGCCGATCTCGCCGATGATCCCCTTGCGCGACACGCCCAGCAGGATCGGACAGCCGAGCCCATGGAACAGGCTGAGATTGCGCAACAGCGTCAGATTGTGATCGGTGGTTTTGCCAAACCCGATGCCCGGATCGACCAGGATCAGATCCCGGCTGAGGCCAAGACCTTCCAGATGTGCGATCTGCGCTTCAAGAAAGTCATACACGTCCAGAAGCACGTCGTCATATTGCGGATCATCCTGCATCGTCGCCGGATCACCTTGCATGTGCATCACACAGACTGGCGCGCCAATGCGTGCGCAAAACGGAGCAAGCTGCGGATCGAAGGTAAAGCCCGACACATCATTGATCAGCCCCGCGCCTGCAGCGTGCGCCGCCCTTGCGACGCTGGCCTTGCGCGTGTCGATCGAGATCAGCGCATCGGTTTCAGCCCGGATTGCTGCGATCAGGGGCTCGGTGCGGGCGATCTCTTCCTCAGCGGGTACGAAATCGGCGCCGGGGCGGGTGGATTCTCCGCCGATGTCCAGAATGCTGGCCCCGTAACCCACCATCTCGGCAGCGGCTGCGCGGGCCGCGTCAACCGAGTTGTGCAAACCCCCGTCCGAGAAGCTGTCGGGCGTGGCATTCAGAATGCCCATGATCTGCGGCTGCGCCATGTCCAGCCCGGCAATGGGCGCGCGTGGACGGGTGAGATACTCCATGTATGTATCTGGAATATCTTTGATTTCCACAATCTGTGGGGTTTTGCCCCGCTGCAGCATTTCGGCCTGCGTAAACCACAGCGGCTGACCTGCCAGCGACGCGGCGCCTGACGGGCGCACAGGCCCGTGCTGAACAAGCGGACGGTAATAGACAGTCACAACTGCGCCTGATCCACCGGAACGGCACGCAGTGGTGTTTTGGGGGCTTCGGGCAAATCGCCGCCAATCACCAACATCTCGCTGGCCTCGAAGGTCGCGGCGAACCAGGCCGCCAATGCGACCGCGTCAGACGGTGCCGCCGAGGGGCCATCCACCGCATCCAGCACGATCTTGGAGGGGGCCCAGACGCAAATCTGGCCGTTTTTCATCGCCCAATCCAGTTCGGTCCGGGTGGAAACGACAACACAGCGATGATCCCGCGCTGCCAGAACCCAGGCGTTCTGCTCGATGGCCAGCAGGTCGATCCGGCGCTGGGTCATCGCGTGGCCGGTCTGCGGTACATCCAGATTCGCGGCCCCGACGCACAGGATCAGCGGGCGCTGCCGGTTCTCAAGCTGGTCAATCCAGCCGGTCAGATTGCCCGACACAATCGCTTCGTTCGACAGGAAAACCAGCCGGGGATGAGGCCGCTCTTCTTCGGTCACATCATGATGCATCGCATCTTTGCCGCGCACGATCTCGACCCCAAGCGCACCGGGCCCACGATCCAATTTTTCAATGCGAACAAAGGCCCTTACAGCCTGAGGCTCAAGCAGAATACGTTCCGCCACGCGGTCGGCCAACGTCTCCAGCAGGTTCAGCCGTTCGGCCGCCAGTTCGAACGCAATGGCTTCGGTCACCCGGTCATAGGACAGGATGCGATCCACATCATCGTCGATGGGATCTGTCAGCGGGCGTACCTCGACCACAATGTTGAAACAGATGCGCTGGGTGGTGCCGCGCTCGGCCTGAAAGGCCCCGATCTCGACCTCGACGATATGGTCCCGCAACGAGATACGATCCAGCGGCCCGCGTGAAGCGGTCGCTTCGGACCGTTCAGACGGATGCGCGAACGCAAGGCGAATTTCAGAGCTCATCTGATGGACCTTCTCGGACTTGGTGGACTGATCAACCCAATTTACGTGATGAGCGGGCATATAGCACCGCAGCAAACGCCATTCCAGCCATCGAATGCGGCGTCAGGCGATCCCGGCAAGGGACCACCTGCGCCAACATTCACTTGCTCGCGGTCCGATAATTGTGCCTGTAGAAAATATGTACGCCGATCCGGGCCGTTTCTTTGTAAACCCGTGCCCAGGACGGGCGCACCGCTTTGGTGTGATAATGCGTCGCCCCCGAGGTCATCTCTTCGGCGACCCCGTCAATTGCGGCGCGGGCCACTTTGGACACGCGCTCGTAGGCGCGTTTTTCGTGGATAACTTCTTTCTGGCCGTCGCAGGTATAGGTGAACTGGCACTGATACCGCTTTCCGGTGCCCTGCTTGATCACTCCACACAGTGTATCCGGGAAACGTCCGCTTTCGACACGGTTCAGGATCACCTCGGCTACCGCGAACTGGCCGCGCACGCTTTCACCGCGCGCCTCGAAATACAGCGCCTCGGCCAGACAGCGGAAATTTTCATCTCCGGTCGCCTTGGGCTGCTTGTCCAGCCAATCCTTGGTATAGGAAACTTCAATCTTTTCCGGCGCCTGGCGCGGCTGGAACAGCTTCAGGTAGTCGCGGAAACTCTGTCCTGGCAACTCGTTACGGGCAACCAGTTGATCAGATGTATCGACGCGCGCTTTCTCAGCGTACGCCAAACTTGGCAGCAAGGCTGCGGCCCCCACGGCAACAGCCAATATGTAGCGTCTCATCAGATAACCTCGCACAGGCACATACGCGCCTAACCCTCCCCCGGCGGGCGCGACGAGGCTAATACCCTACCAAGGGGCAGACGTCCAGTATTCTTAAGAAGGCAAGAAAAAAACCGCTCACGCCGCCAATATTCATCGACAGCGGAACGTTTCCTACGCCACTATTTCTAGGTAGGAGACAGTTAGTCAACCCCCAAGTTTGGACGAAATCGCCAGTTGAGCGGCAGACAGCCGAGCGACGGGCACCCGGAAGGGTGAGCAGGACACATAGTCAAACCCAAGCGCCCGGCAGATGGCGATTGATTCGGGATTGCCACCATGCTCACCGCAGACAGAAAGTGTAACGTCTGGTTGAGCTTGACGCCCGCGTTCAGCCCCAAGTTTCAGCAATTCGCCCACCCCGTCCGCATCCAGAACGTGAAATGGATCTTCGCCAAACACGCCTAGGCGGACATATGCCGACATGAACCGACCCGCATCATCGCGGGACAAACCATAGGTCATCTGGGTCAGGTCATTGGTCCCGAAACTCAAAAAAGCCGTATGTGGCGCGATCTCATCCGCGCGCAGACAGGCCCGGGGCGTTTCGACCATTACGCCCAGACGATACTCCAGCTCCTGTCCGCGTTCCGAAGCCACCTCGGCCGCGACCGCATCGATCCGCGCCTTGACCAGTTCCACCTCGCGATTGGCCGAGACCAGCGGGATCATCACCTCCGGCACCACCGGATCGCCGTCCTTCGAGGCCTCCAGCGTCGCCTCGAAGATCGCGCGCGCCTGCATGTCGTAGATTTCTGGCACGGTCACACCCAGCCGGACACCACGCAGCCCCAGCATGGGGTTGTATTCGCTCATGGCCGCCACCCGGCGTTCGACATCCGAGACCGGAATGTCCAGCGCCTCGGCCACTTCGCGCTGACCGCTGCGGGTCGTTGGCAGGAACTCGTGCAACGGCGGGTCGAACAGGCGGATACAGACCGGCTGCCCCTCCATGATGCGGAACAGTTGTACGAAATCCTGCCGTTGCATCGGTAGCAGACGTTCCAGCACCGCAGCACGACCCGAGGGCGTCTGCGCAAAGATCATCTCGCGCATCACGGTCAGACGACCGGGATCAAAGAACATGTGCTCGGTCCGGCACAGGCCGATGCCCTCGGCCTGAAAATTCCGCGCGGTCTGCGCGTCGGCGGGCGTATCGGCATTGGCGCGGATGGCGATGTCACGCTCGGCGTCGGCCCAACCCATCAGCGTCTGAAAACAATCGTCCAAAGCGGCTTCGAGCATTGCGGGCTCTCCGGCCAGCACCTGCCCCGAGGTTCCGTCGATGGTCAGAACATCCCCGGTCTTGAACACACGCCCGTCCGGGGCCGTCAGTTGCCGTTTCTTGGTCTGGAACCGCATCTCGGACGCGCCAACGATACAAGGCAGACCCAGGCCCCGACCAATCACCGCGGCGTGGCTGGTGATGCCGCCCTTTTCCGTCAGCACCGCGACAGCGGCGTGCATGCCGCGCACATCCTCGGGCGAGGTTTCGCGGCGCACCAGAATACACGGCTCGCCCCGCGCCGCGCTGGCCTGCGCCTCGGCTGCGGTAAACACGATCCGGCCCGTTGCTGCACCGGGGCTGGCCGGGATACCATTGGCCAGCACGTCACGTTCAGCTTCGGGGTGGACCTGTCGGTGCAGAAGTTCGTTCAGCGAATGCGGGTCGATCCGCATCACCGCCTCTTGCTGCGGGATGATCCCGTCTTCGGCCAGCCGCACCGCGATCCGCATTCCCGCACGCGAACCGCGCTGTACCCGTACGCCGTCCAGAATATGCACGTCGCCATTCTGAACCACAAACTCGACCTGCATCTCTTCGCGCAGCTTTTCCCGCATCAGCGCGGCGTGCGCCTTGAGATCGGCAAAGGCCTCGGGCGCCACATCCTCAAGCGATTGCCCGCGCTCATCTTTTTCCAGATAGAGCGCCGAGACCCCCTCACCCAGCGCATCGCGTCCCTGGCTCTGGCTCAGATAGCGGCCGGTGATCTGGGGCATCCCCGTCGCCGGGTCGATCAACTGCAACACGCCCGAGCCGCATTCGCCCTGCCCGACGCCCGGGATCATCTCTTGTATGACCAACCCCAGCCCGGCATCTGCCGGCGCGCCCTTGGCCTGCCGCAACAGCCGGGCCGAAGTTCCATCCCACGCCCGCGCCATCGACCGCAGTACGCCGATCAGCTGCTCGCCCCGGTCCTGAGGGAACGCCTCGTCGGTTTCATCCTCATAGGCGCGCAAGGACAGGCTCAGCCCTTCGCGCCCATCCGCTTCGATATCGTCAAAAACATCCGGGTCCAGACGCGCCACATGGAGGGCATAGCTTTGCACGAACCGCCGATAAAGCGCCGCTGCCGCGTCACGCCCCATATCCGAAGACAAGTCCAGATAGCGCGCATCGTTCATACCGATGTTCAGAACCGCCCCCGGACCGCCCCAGTCGGGGTCCTCGGAACTGGGCCGTACACACAACAGCGCCTCGGCGTCGAATTGTTCCAGGATGGCGGCGAGATCGGGCACCTGCCCTTCGGCGATTTGCTGCACCGCGTCAAAGGACAGCGCCACGGTACGCGGCACCGGCATATCCAGCCGGACCAGCCGTTGCAGGCATTTCGCCCGTCCGCCATGGGTATTGGCGGCAACGGGCGCTTTCGATGTGATAAGCGTGGTATGCGGATTATTCTGCACTGCGGCACCTTTTGGTTTCACCGCAGCATAAGCCCCTGCGCCCATGGCGCAAGGGCGTTATCCTTCGATCCAGGTCAGATCAGCCACGCTGGAGCAGACCTTGCGGATCTGGCTCAGCAGGTTCAGACGGTTGCGGCGCAGGATGTCATTGTCGGTGTTGACCTGCACATCCTCAAAGAACGCATCCACCGGCGCGCGCAGAGCGGCCATGGCGGTCATCGCCGTGGGGAAATCCTCAGCCTTCAACGCGGAATCGATCTTGGCCTCTGCCGCATCAAGCGCTGCAAACAGCGCTTTTTCGCTGTCGGTCTCGGCGAATTTCACATCTGCGCCATAGGAGTATTCGACTCCATCCTTCTCTTCTGCCTGCGACAGGATGTTGTTGGCCCGCTTGAACCCCTGCACGAGGTTCTCTCCATCCTCTGTCGCAATCACCGCATTCAGCGCACGCGCACGTTTGACCAGCAGGTTGAGGTCGTCATTCCCCTCCATCGCGATGCAGGCGT
This sequence comes from Ruegeria sp. L12, assembly GCF_056531745.1. Lineage (NCBI taxonomy): Bacteria > Pseudomonadati > Pseudomonadota > Alphaproteobacteria > Rhodobacterales > Roseobacteraceae > Ruegeria > Ruegeria sp. L12. The sequence goes on along the minus strand of NZ_JBQFMH010000002.1, from coordinate 86,508 downwards.
CGATGATGTCGTGACGGATGCCCTCGTCTCGGAGGAAAACTTTGAGACGGTCGTGGAAGAAGGAGAGGAGGCTGGAAGAAGCTCCGTCAATCTTGGCCGATACGACACTGAGCGTAGAGCCGTCTTTCACGTCTGGCTCGAACGGACAATCATCGCTTTCGGAGATTTTCTTCACCACAGATTTGAAAGCTGCTCCAAAAACACCGTGCTGTGCAATCTCTTCCAGAGTGCTTTCGAGCGTGAACAAATCTTGTTCATCTCCACTTTCACGTAGTCCCGCAAGTTCGAGTTGCAACAACTGTCGGTCTACCACCCTGCTGAGGCGTAGACGCAAATCGTTCTCCAAAACCAACCGAATGACTCCCAATGCAGCACGGCGCAGGGCAAACGGGTCCTTCGATCCTGTCGGCGTTTCATCAATTGCCCAGAACCCGGTCAGCGTATCCAGCTTATCCGCGAACGCCACGGTCACCGACAACGGCGCGGTCGGCACGTCATCCGACGGCCCCAGCGGCGAGTAATGTTCCTGCGCCACGGCGGCGACGGCGGCGTCCTCGCCTGCCGCTTCGATATAATAACGCCCCATAAGCCCCTGAAGTTCGGGGAATTCATAGACCATCTCGGAGTTCAGATCAGCCTTGGCCAGTCGCGCAGCTTTCTCGGCCTGATCCGCATCCGCTCCAACAACCGGAGCCAGTTCGCGGGCCAGTGCTGCGATGCGGTCGATCCGTTCCGCCTGAGTGCCCAGCTTGTTGTGGAAAGTCACATTCTCCAGCGCGCGGGTCCATTGGGCGATGTCCGACTTGGCGACACGCAGGTCATTCTCCCAAAAGAATTTCGCATCGGCCAAACGAGCCGAGAGCACCTTTTGGTTCCCCGCAAGAATGGTCGCGCCATTGTCGGCGGTTTCCCGGTTGGCGACGGTGATGAAGCGTTCGATCCGGCCCGTTTTGGGGTTCTTCACGGAAAAGAACTTCTGATGTTCTTTCATCGAGGTCTGCAGCACCTCGGGCGGCAGTTCCAGAAACTCCTCGTCGATCTGCCCCATCAGCACTACGGGCCATTCGACCAGACCGGCCACCTCGGCCAGCAGACCCTTGTCGTCAACCACTTCCAAACCGGCGGCAAAGGCCATGTTCTGGGCGTCATTCCAGATATGCTCGGCGCGCTCTTCGGGCGACAGTACCACAAAGGCACGCTTCAGCTTGGCGGCATAATCCTCGAACGAGGTGACAGAAAACCGGTTCGGAGCCATGAAACGGTGCCCCTCGGTGGTGTCGCCGGATGTGATGCCTTCGACCTCAAGCGGCACAACCTGCGCGCCTGCCTCATCACTCAGGATGCACAGGATCGAATGCAGAGGCCGCACCCACCGCATCGACCCACTGCCCCACCGCATCGACTTGGGCCACGGGAAGTTGCGGATTGTGGCGTCCAGCACCTCGGCGATGATCTCAGCCGCCGGGCGCCCTGCCTTTTCGATGGTGGCGAAATAGACCGCGCCTTTGGGCGTTTCACGCTCTTCCAACTGATCGCGGGTCAGACCTACGCCACGTAGAAAGCCTTCGATAGCCTTGTCCGGCGCACCGACCTTTGGCCCTTTGCGTTCCTCGCGGATGGTGGGGCTTTCTGCCAATAACCCTTCGACGGCCAGCGTCAGGCGGCGCGGCGTGGTCAGGGCGGCGGCGTGGGCGTAGGTCAGACCAGCCTCGACCAGACCGTCGGTGATCCGCTTTTTCAGGTCTTCCCCGGCGCGGGCTTGCATGCGCGCGGGGATCTCTTCGGAAAACAGTTCGATCAGCAGGTCGGGCATAGTCGGTCCTTAGAAATTCACAATCGCCTGAATGACGATGGCATTGGCGATATCCACGAAGAAGGCGGATACAAGGGGCAGCACGATAAAGGCAATAGGCGATGGGCCATATCGCTTGGTCACGGCGGTCATATTTGCAATCGCGGTCGGGGTTGCGCCCAAAGCGAAGCCGCCAAAACCGGCGGCCAGCACGGCAGCGCGGTAATTCGCACCCATCAGCGGGAACAGAACCCACAGCACGAACACCACCGCGAACAGGGTCTGGGCAGTCATGATCACAGCTATCGCCAGACCAAGCTCGGCAATGGTCCACAGTTGCAGGCTCATCAGCGACATCGCCAGAAATGCCCCCAGCGCAAATTCCGAGATCAGCGCCAGCGACGGCGTGCGCGCAACTGGCTTTGCGTTTGGTGCCAGCATGGCGCGCAGGTTGGCGATCACGATGCCCATGATCAGGCAAGGCACAAACAGCGGCAGTTTCAGCCCTGCGGCGCTGATGGCCTCGCTCAGGACCGCCCCTGAAATGATCGCAAGGTTGAGATACAGCAAAACCCGCATGACCGTCAGATGATCGATTTTGGACTTCGGCGCATCCTCGTTGGGCAGACCGACCGTATGTTCTTCGTCGGGCCTGTCGGGGCTGAGCTTGCGCCCTTCGATCAACAGCCGCGCAATCGGCCCCCCGACCAGAGCGGCCAGCACAAGGCCCAAGGTGGCAACCGCCACGCCGAGCTCGGTCGCGCCATTCAGCCCGGTGGCGGCAGAAACCTCGGGTGCCCAGGCGATGGCAGTACCATGACCACCGATCAGCGCGGCAGAGCCAAACAGGACACCCGCCTGCGCCGGATAGCCGAACAGAACCGCCCCTGCGGCACCGATCACATTCTGCGCGACGATGGTCAAAAGTGTCAAAATCAGAAGCAACAGCAATGGTTTGCCGCCCGCAATCAAATCCGATAGCCGGGCGTTCAGCCCGATGCCTGCGAAAAACAGCACCAGCAGGAAATCCCGCGCAGTCAGGCCAAAGGACAATTCTATACCAAAGGCCAGATACAACATCAGGACGACCAGCGAGGCCAGCAGCCCTCCGGTCACCGGCTCTGGAATGTTGAAGCTGCGCAGCGTGGCGACACGGGCATTGATCTCGGCCCCCAGCAAATAGACCGCAAAGCCCAGCGTGGCGGTCATGAAATCCGGGATATCAACGACCGACGTCATCTATGTTACTCCTGCGGTCTGGGCGGGCATTCCTCGCCCACTACCGTGCCGTCATAGGCTTTCTCACCGCAATTGTTCAACGCGTGCCAGGCATAGCCCTTGCCGTCCTGCGTGACGGCCACAATGCGGTCTACGCCATAATGGATGTTCTTCGCGCCCATAAAGGCCCGCGCCTGCCCCGATTTCAGCGCATCCGCCAGCGCGATAGCGTCGTAGCAATCGAACCATCCCGGCGCGGTCAGCGGCTCAGGGCTATCTACCGCGACGAAACCCGCCATCTGTTCCGGCGTCAAATCGGTTTCAAAACAGGCCCGGTACCGGATCGGAGAGCTGTCAGCATCAATCGCCTGAAACGCGGAATAGCTGATTGGTTCCGGTGTATCGGACCCTGCCGCCAGCAGCACGACATCTTCACCCGGCTTTGGCTCAACTTCATAGTAGAACCCATAAACCTGCAGATAATACATGCTTCCGCCCGCCAGCAGGGCAGAAAACAGAAGGATCAACGCCAGAAGCTTTCCGGTCATTGTTTACGCAGCCTCTTTTATGTTCCGGGAAAATCGTTCAGGTTTCATATCGTTACGGGCAGATATAAGGCGAATAACATGGAAACCACCGTTGCCGTCGGATTTTTCGGAGCGCTGTTTGCGATCATGAACCCAATCACCAACCTGCCGGTATTTCTGAGCGTCACCCAGGACCTGCCCGCCGCCGATCAGCGCAAAGTCGCGCTGAAAACGGCGCTTTATTGTCTGATCCTCGGAGGCGCTTTTGCCTCGGTCGGCAGCCAGACATTGGGCCTGTTTGGTATCAGCGTCGACCATCTGCGTGTCGCGGGTGGTCTGGTCGTGCTGATGATCGGCCTGAACATGCTGAACGGCAACGAAAGCAGCTCGCATCACGGCACTGACGGGGAAAAGCAATCCTACCCCGCGCCCGAAACGGTCGCGTTCTATCCGCTGGCGTTTCCCATTCTTGTCGGCCCCGGCACGATCACGACGCTGATCCTCTATGCTCATCACATCAAAACTCCGGTCGAAGCCATTGCTTATGCAGGAGTATTCCTGATCGTCGTCGCCCTGCTTCTGGTCACATTCTGGAACGCAGCCTGGCTGGCCGAACGGCTGTCGGCCAACGCGCGCGTGATCATGAGCCGGTTCATGGGCATGATCCTGTCGGCCATCGCCATCAGCATGATCGCAGACGGCCTGAAGGCGCTGTTGCCCGGTCTGGCCTAGGCGCGGCATCAGACCTAGTACCCGGCCGCCTCGGTCTGCACGAACGCATCGGCGCATTGCTTGGCCAGCGCCCGGACCCGGCCGATATAGGCCTGCCGTTCGGTGACCGATATCACCCCGCGCGCGTCCAGCAGGTTGAAGATGTGGCTGGCCTTGATGCACTGGTCATACGCGGGATGCGCCATGATGATGCGCTTGCCGGTTTTTGGGTCGTCATGCTCCTGCGCCAGAATGGTGGCGCATTCGGCCTCAGCCTCTTCGAAGTGACGCAGCAGAACCTCGGTATTGGCCACGTCGAAATTCCAACGGGCGTATTCTTCCTCGGTTTGCTTGAAGATGTCGCCATAGGTCAAAGGACTCGGCGACTGAGGATCGTTGAACGGCATGTCCATCACGTGGTCGATGCCCAGCACATACATCGCCAGACGCTCCAGCCCATAGGTCAGCTCACCCGAAACCGGCGCGCAGTCATGGCCGCCGACCTGCTGGAAATAGGTGAACTGGCTGACCTCCATGCCATCGCACCAGACTTCCCAGCCCAGACCCCAGGCGCCCAGTGTGGGGCTTTCCCAGTCATCCTCGACAAACCGGATATCGTGCAGGTCCATGTCGACGCCAATGGCCTGCAGCGATCCCAGATATAGCTCCTGCAAATCCGGCGGGCTGGGTTTGATCAGCACCTGATACTGATAGTAGTGCTGCAACCGGTTCGGATTCTCACCATAGCGCCCGTCAGTCGGACGGCGCGAGGGCTGCACATAGGCCGCCGCCCACGCCTTGGACCCCAAGGCGCGCAAGGTGGTCGCCGGATGGAATGTCCCTGCGCCGACCTCCATGTCATAGGGCTGCAGGATGGCACAGCCTTTTGACGCCCAATAGGTCTGAAGCCGCAGGATAATCTCCTGAAATGAACGTGGTGCGCTGTTGGGTTCGGTCATGACATTTCCCTTGGACGCCCAAGCGCCCGGTTCCGGTGGGTTCGGCCCTTCCTATGCAAGGTGCCCGTGGGCGTCAACGGCCCTCTGTCACTGCGCAGCCACACCCAGAATTCCCCGTATTCCGGGCATGGCAATCCGTCGGCGATTCCGCGTAATCTGCGCCAAAGTGAAAACACTGCATAACACGGGCAGACAATGACACGCATATTTACGGTTATTACATTCTTTTTCCTCTTCGGCCTGCGCGCCGCTTTCGCCCAGCAGGACGCTGGCGTCTGGGTCCAGATCGAGGCGCAGCCCTCGCTGCGCGAGGCGCAGGAACGGGCGCAGTCCTATGCGAACAGCCTGCCCGACGTGAACGGGTTTCGCCTGAATTCCGGCTGGTATGCCATTGTTATCGGGCCCTATTTGCGCGACGACGCCGAGCAGGTTCTGCGCGTCTACCGGGCGGAACGTCAGATCCCTTCCGACAGTTTCATCGCCTTTTCCAACGCCTTGGGACAACAGTTCTGGCCCATCGGCGCCAACATCCTGAACCGAGGCGTGGTCACGCCCCCGGTCCAGCCCGACCCCCAGCCCGAGCAGCCTCAGGCGGGTCTGACCCTGCAAGACGCGGATGAGACACGCGCTCAGGCACTGCAAGGCGAACGCCTGCTGAGCGCGCAGGAACGTCGCGACCTGCAAACCGCGCTGCAGGCGGCCGGGTTCTACAACTCGACCATCGACGGCGCGTTCGGTCAGGGCACCCGGCGGTCGATGGCTGACTGGCAGCGATTCAACGGGTTCGATGCGACCGGCGTCCTGACCACGCAGCAGCGCAAAACCCTGATGGATGACTACAACGCGCCGCTGCTCAGCGCCGGGATGGCGCGGTATTCCGACCCGCAGGCCGGGATCGAGATGGATATGCCGCTGGGCGTTCTGGCCTTCGACCGCTACGAGGCCCCGTTTGCGCATTTCAAACCCACCTCCGATCTGGAGACCAAGGCGCTGTTGATCTCACAGGAAGGCTCTCCGGCAACTCTGCGCGCACTGTATCAGGTGATGCAATCGCTTGAGATCGTCCCGCTCGATGGTGAACGCGCCCTGCGCGGCAACAGCTTCACCATCGAAGGGCGCGGCAAAGGCATGGTTTCGTTCACCCAAGCGGCGTTGAAAGACGGCAAGATCAAGGGTTTCACTCTGGTCTGGCCCGACGGCGATGACGCCCGCCGCGCTCGGGTTCTGGCCGCGATGCGCGCCAGCTTCACCACCAATGATGCGGTCCTGGACGCCGGTGCCGGGGCGGATGCCGAACAGCGCATCGATCTGATGTCGGGCCTGCAGATTCGCAAACCCCGCCTGTCGCGGTCGGGCTTCTTTGCCGATACCAATGGAACGGTGCTGACCGTCACCGAGGCCGCCGAAAACTGCACCCGCATCACCCTGGACGGCGATCAGGAGGTTCAGGTTGCGTGGCAGGACGCCGATCTGGGTGTGGCCGTTCTGCGACCGAGCCAGAATTTGGCTCCGATCAGCGTTGCCGAATTCCGTCCCGATCAGCCACGCATTCAGTCACAGGTCGCCGTTTCCGGCTTTTCCTACGAAGGCGCGCTAGGTGCCCCAACCCTGACCTTTGGCGAGATCGCCGATATCCGCGGCCTGAACGGCGAAGCCGGCGTCAATCGCCTCGCATTGGCGGCTCAGCCAGGAGACGCGGGCGGGCCGGTCTTTGACGACAGCGGCAGCGTCGTGGGCATGCTGCTGCCCACCCCGTCCGACGGGCGCACCCTGCCCGGTTCGGTCAGCCTTGCCGCCAATGTGGACCGCCTGACCGAGGTTCTGACCAAGGCAGGCATCTCGGGACAGCCTGCGCAAGCCACGGCCCGAATCTCACCCAATGAGCTGAGCCGCCGCGCCAACGGGATGACCGTTCTGGTTCACTGCTGGGACTGAACTCTCAAGACCAACAAAATGGCGCTGCATCCGGGTGTGGCGCCTTTTTTGTGGGGCTGCGGGAGAAAGGGCGCAGGCACTACCCGCGCCAGAACTGAACCGTGAAAATGGCGTAGACGGCCAGCAGCTCCAGCCGCCCCACCAGCATACCGATGATCAACAGCCACTTGGCGCTGTCGTTCAGACCGGCGAAATTCCCTGCCGGGCCGATCTGGTCACCTAGCCCTGGCCCCACATTGGCCAGCGCCGTTGCGGCCCCCGACACCGATGTGATGAAATCCAGCCCGGTCAGCGCCAGCGCCCAGGACAGCACCCCCAACGACAGCACGAAGAACATGAAGAAACTCATAACCGAGGTCAGAACGTCCCGGCCAATCGCCCGCCCGTCATAGCGCGGCATGAACACCCCATGGGGAGAGCGGATGCGGCGGATCTGGGTTTTGATCGACGCAAACAGCAACTGATAGCGGAACACCTTGATCGAACACGCGGTCGAGCCCGCGCAGCCGCCGATCAGCCCGATCAGGAAAAACAGCATGATCGGGAAACTGCCCCAGCCCATATAGTCGACGCTCGCATACCCGGTGCCCGAGATGATCGATGTGATGTTGAACAGCGACTCGCGGAACGCCTGCTCCCAATGATGCGGAAAGACCGAGGTCAGGAACACCGACATGATCACCACCAGAACCGCGATGGTCGCCAGAAACGCCCTGATCTGGCTGTCTTTCCACAGCGAGCTTGTGTGGCCGTTGGCCAGTTGTACATAGCGCACGAAAGGCAGCGCCGCGAGGATCATGAAGACGGCGGCGGCATATTCCGTCGGCCCCGAAAAGCGCGCGAATGAGCTGTCGTAATTCGAAAACCCACCGGTGGCGATCGTGGTCATGGAATGTACGACCGCATCGAAGAAGTTCATGCCGAACCCGGCATAGACCAATGCGCAGACTACGGTAAGAAACACGTAGATCAGCGAAATCTGCCCCGCAATCTCCTGCGCGCGGGGCAGGATTTTCCCCATTGTCTCAAACCCTTCCGAGCGGAAGATCTGCATGCCGCCAACGCGCAGTTCAGGCAGGAACACCATGGCGACGACGATGATGCCGATACCGCCCAACCATTGCAGTACACCACGCCACAGCAGCAGGCCCTGAGGCAACTCATCCAGGCCCGAGATCACGGTCGAACCGGTGGTGGTCAGGCCCGACATCGCTTCGAAATAGGCATCGACAAAGCGCAGTTCGGTCTCGCCGAACAGAAACGGGATGGCGCCGAATACGGGCAGCGCCACCCAGACACCCGAGGTCAGCAAAAAGGTCTGACGAATGGTCAGCCCCTCGCCCACTCCGTTCGAGCAGCTCATCGCAAGAACACTGCCGGTCAACAACGTAATGACCGCGCTTTCAAGGAAAACGTGCCACTCGCCCCGCCCTTCGATCATGTCGGCAAGCATCGGCAGCAGCATGGTCGCCCCAAGAATGGCGACCAGCAGGCCAATCACATATCCGACCGGGCGAAGATCCATCATGACGGGCAGCGTTGGCGCGCCAGCCCGACGGTGTCAAGCAGATGATCCGCGTTACGTGTCGGATTTCGCGCTCGTGGTCGGCATCGCAGGCGGTTTCGACGGCGCGCGGGTGCGGCGTGCGGCAGGCGCGACCAGCTCTGCCGCTTCAGCGACGGCGGGTTTCTGAGGCACTGCCTTTACCGGCGCGGGTTTAGCCGTAACCGGATTGGCCGCTGCGGGTTTGGCAGCGGCAGGCTTGGCCGGTGCTGACTGCGCCGCTTTTGCGGTTGGCTTGGGCGTGGTCGCAGGCTTTGGCGCAGGCTTGGCAGCCACTGTGGACTTCATCGCGGCAACGGCCTTGGCCTCGGTCGAAACGGGTTTGGCGGCAGTCTTCGCCGGGGCCACCTTTGCCGCAGGTTTCGCTGCCGGAGCGGGTTTGGCGACCACAGACTTCGTCTTCGGAGCCACTTTCGCCTTCGGTGCAGCCTTGGGTTTCGCAGCAACCTTGGGTTTGGCAACCGCCTTCGGCTTCGCAGCCGCATTTGGCTTGGCAACCGGTTTCGCGGGCGCCGCCGCCTGTTTGCGCGGTGCTGCCTGGCGCGCTGCCAAGGCCGATGCCTGGCTCGCGGTCATCCCCTGCAGGGGGACCATCGGAAATTCAAACGCCGCGCGGGTCATGATCTGCATGACCTCCATCTGGCTGGCTATGGCGTATCCGGCCACACGAATGGCCGCTGCCTGAAACTCAAGCGGTTGAGAAATCGGGTTCATTTTAAGTCTCTCCTCATAGAACCGAGGCAGATGGAAGTAGAGTAACGCGCCCTGCCCGCCCGATTTGTTCGGTCGGGTTTGTTGTTTCGCAGTCCAAGGCGTCGCACGTCCCGGCTTCCTTTCGGGCTGCACTCCCCTTGAAATTGCGGGCGTGCAGCAGCTGCACTCGGGCGCAGTCTAACGCGAATCAGGAAGCGGATGCAGCATTTCTTGCTGCATTGCGGCAATAAAGCGCCAATGCGGAATTTTTGATCACTATTCCAGAAGTTTACGCGGGGTCAATCAGCCAACATGGAACAGCGTGGTGAACAAACGCGGGTCCAGACTGGCGGAATCAAAGGTCGAGCCCTCGGTCAGAATCGACACCGCATCATGGCTGTGCAGGCTCTCCTGATGGCTTGCGATCACACGGAAATCGCCGACGTGATGATCGGCCCGCAGCTCGGCGCAGAACAAACGCGCGGCGTCCTCGACAAAGATCGGATTGGCCGCGTTCAGTTCGGCAAAGGCCTGTTCATCCTCGCGCTTGACCATCACCTGCGTCTCGGTTGGCACCGCCCGGCGGCACAGCGCAATCAGATCCTCGAACCACAGACAGTCGGCATTGCGATCCACCACGACAGAGATTCGCGCCACCGAGCGCTGCGAATGCGGCGTCGCCAGTTGCCCGCGCGTGGCGCGCGCATGTTCGCTCAGTTCCAGCGAACAGGGGCAGGTCGAGGAATAGACATAGTCCAGATGCATGATCTTCAGACGCTCGCCGCCGCGTTCGACCAGTTCCATGGCGATGTCATAATACTGATAGCCCGACAGGCCCGAGCGCAGGCTTTCGATCCGGTCCGGATAGGAAAACCGCATCTGAATCCGCGCATCCAGACTGTCCAGATCGGACATATAGTCGTTCAGCGCCGCCTCCATCACCTCGAAACTGAAGGTGCGCTCGGCATGTTTGTAGAAGGACCGCATGATCCGGGACATGTTGATGCCCTTCTTCTCGGCCTCCAGGCTGACAGATCCGGTCACCGAGGTCTCAAGCGTCAGGTCCGCACCGTCCTTGCGATGGAACCGGATGGGCAGGCGGAAATTCGAGATGCCGACATGCTGAATCTGCTGCTTTGACCCCCGGATCAGGCTGGACGGGCCGTTTTGCAGATCCGGCAAGGTCGCCTTATAGACCGCATCAGCCTCGAACCCTTCGGGATACTCGCGCGACAGGGCCGGATAATTCGTCGGCAAAAGACCGGGAACAAGCTGCGCCACCGCCGGATCAAGCTGGCTGATTTCGGCAGCCGAGGCGTTTTTCGCCCATTCGCGCAGCAGCTTCAGCGCCGCAGCGGCCTGATCTTGATCAGGTGTTTCGTTGATATCGCGCGGATGAATGTTCATTGGCACGGATCCCTTGCTAGGCCGACGTTTATATACGACCGAGGTTTAATTACCAGTCCGGAACGATACGCGCGCAATAGCATCCCGGATGGGAATCAGTGGCAAAAAACCGTCATTTTTCGACTGAAAACGCCGGATCAGGCGGATCAATACCGCCTGATCATGGATTAGGGCCGTGTCTTCAGGCCTGCGACGCCGCCAGCGCGCGCTCGATATCCGCCAGCAGATCGCCCGCGTCCTCAAGGCCCACGGACAGGCGGATCAGGCCCGGCGTGATGCCAAGCTCATCGCGCTGCTCTTCGCTCAGGCGTTGGTGCGTGGTTGTGGCGGGATGTGTCGCAATCGACTTGGCGTCGCCAAGGTTGTTCGAGATCACCGGGATCGTCAGCGCATTGAGGAACGCAAACGCAGCCGCCTTGCCACCTTTGATGTCCAGCGACAGAACCGTACCGCCCTTGCCGCCCAACTGATCCTGCACCAGCGCGTTCTGAGCATGGGTCTTCAGACCGGGATACAGCGTCCGCTCCAGCGCCGGATGCCCCTCCAGCGCTTCGGCAATCTGCTGCGCGCTGTCGGCCTGCGCATTCACACGCAGCGCCATGGTCTCAAGCCCCTTGACCATGATCCAGGCACTGAACGGGCTGAGCGCGCCGCCAGTGTGCTTCATATAAGGTTCAACTGTGCCGCGAATGAACTCTTTCGTGCCGATGATGACACCGCCCAGCGCCCGGCCCTGACCGTCGATATGCTTGGTCGCGGAATAGACAACCACATCCGCGCCCTGCGCGATGGCGCGCGAAAAGACGGGCGTGGAAAATACGTTATCCACGATCACCAGCGCGCCCACCTCATGCGCCAGCAGCGCGACAGAAGTGATGTCGATCACCTCAAGCGTCGGATTGGACATGGATTCGAAGAAAACTGCCTTGGTGTCGGGCCGGATCGCTGCCTTCCACTGGTCCAGATCGGTGCCGTCCACGAACGTGACCTCGACGCCATAACGGGTCAGGATGTTCTCGACGATATACAGACAGGACCCGAACAGCGCCTTGGCTGAAACGATATGATCCCCCGCCTGCAGCATCGAAGTCAGCGCGCCATTGACCGCCGCCATGCCCGAAGCGGTCGCAAACGCATCCTCGCCCCCTTCCAGCGCCGCGATGCGCTGTTCGAACATCGACACGGTGGGGTTGCCATAACGGGCATAGATGAATTCATCCGGGCCGCTCTCGATAAACCGGGCTTCGGCTTGTTCAGCGTTCTCGTAAACGAATCCCTGGGTCAGAAAGATCGCCTCGCTGACCTCGTTATACTGACTGCGACGGATGCCGCCATGGACAGCTTGGGTGCGCTTGTTCCAGCTCTCGCTCATCTCAATCCTTTCAGCCTCGCTTAGTGAGGCAAACAAAAAACCCCAGACGCGGCCAAGCGAAAGGGGTCTTTCATCCTGACCTTTTAGCGGTGTTGTTTAGCGTGGCCCGCAATCCGGTAACAAATCGCCACGTATTGGGCATGCGTTTACGCCGCGTCCCGCATTTGGTCAAGGCCCGGAAGATATCGGTCACGCTTTCGTAACACAGCCGCGCGGCCCCTTGCCGAAACGCCGGAAACCCTCATGATCCCTGCAACCTGAGGAGATATCATGATTGATCTGTATTTCTGGCCCACGCCCAACGGCTGGAAAGTGTCCATCGCTTTGGAAGAGATGGAGCTGCCCTATGACACTCACCTGATCAACATCGGCAAGGGCGATCAGTTCGACCCCGAGTTTCTGAAGATATCCCCCAACAACCGCATGCCGGCCATCGTCGATCCGGACGGTCCCGGCGGCGCGCCCGTCTCGGTTTTCGAAAGTGGCGCGATTCTGATGTACCTCGCCCGCAAGACCGGTCGGTTCTACGGCGAAACAGAACGTGACCGTATCGCGGTCGAGGAATGGCTGATGTGGCAGATGGGCGGCGTCGGCCCGATGGCCGGTCAGGCGCACCACTTCCTGAAATACGCCCCGCAACTGGACCCGCCACAAGACCTGCCTTACCCGCAAGACCGCTACCGCACCGAAGTCGGGCGTCTTTACGGAGTTCTGGATCGCCGTCTGGCCGAGAACGAATATGTTGCCGGAGACTTCTATTCCATCGCCGACATGTCAATCTGGGGCTGGGCCAGCCTGTGGGAAGGCCAGCAACAGGTGCTGGAGGACAAACCGCATTTCACCCGCTGGCTGGACATGATGAGCGCCCGTCCCGGCGTTCAGGCGGGCCGCGCATTGCATGCCGAATTGCGCGGAGATCATCGGGACAAGCAGTCGCAGGGGGTTTTGTTCGGGCGCTAGTCGCTACCAAAATCCACTATCGGTATTCGAAACACCACTTTCAACAGTCGGGCCATATCCCGGTTGCTATTGTTTCGCTCGGTGATACCCTTCCGAAAAACACGCGGGCAGCCATGAGAATTATTTTCGTCTTATTAGTGGTTTGGGCCAATACTGCATTTGGGCAAACTTATCCCGACTATCAAAGCACGACCGTCAACGACTTTGCCAATTTGCTCAGCCCGTCGGACGAGGAGGCGCTAGCTGAGCAACTAGATGGGCTCAAACGCGAGACAGGGGTCGAAATGACCATCCTGACATTGCGCACTCAAGACGACTATGCCGACGGTCTGACTCTCGAACAATTTGCCACCGGGCTTTTCGACCACTGGGGGATCGGCGACGCTTCTCGAAACGATGGTGTGCTTGTGATGGTCTTGCGGGATGACCGGGCTATGCGAATCGAGCTTGGCGCCGCCTATGGGCGCGACTGGGATCACGCCGCGGAACGCATTGTTGACACGCAATTCCTCCCGGCCTTCAAAGCAAACAATTATGCAATCGGGATCAAGGTCGGCACCACGGCTATCATAGATCAGATCATACAGCCTTTTCGCACTGGAGAGGCCGCACCCGCCAAGAAAACAAATGATGATCCAGGTCTCTGGATATTTGGCCTCTTTGCCATGATGATTTTGATGCTCAAAGGCCGCAATTTCATAAGTGATGGTCTGGTACGATTTCGAACCTGCCCAAAATGTGGGAACCGCAGTCTGCGCCAGAGGCGACGCATCACACTCTCCGCAAGTACAACTAGGGCCGGTTCGGGCATTCGCCGGATCGAATGCCTAAAATGCGATTACGCTGAAGAAACCAGCTACTATATCCCTCAGGTTTCCAAAAGCTCAGGCGGGGGAGGTTTCGGCGGCGGTCGATCTGGCGGCGGGGGCGCATCCGGGCGCTGGTAGCACACATCAGGCAAATTCGTTTTCTCAGTGTCTCCCTGCAATCGCGTGGCCAGACACGTACACTAGGCCTTGCCAAGGCCGCAAATTTCCAAACGCGACAGTCCAAGTCGCAATTCCCACTAGAAACACCTAACTCCCTTCACTAAGAAAGCTCTCGAACATCGCAAAAGGAAGACGCACGCAATGGCAAAGATCACCTATGTCGAGCACAGCGGTACCGAACATACAGTCGACGTCGCCAACGGGCTGACCGTTATGGAAGGCGCCCGCGACAACAACATCCCCGGCATCGAGGCCGATTGCGGCGGCGCTTGTGCCTGCTCTACCTGCCACGTCTACATCCATCCCGACTGGGTCGAGAAAATCCCGGCCAAGGACGACATGGAAGAAGACATGCTGGACTTCGCCTACGAGCCCGACCCGGCCCGTTCGCGCCTGACCTGCCAGATCAAGGTCTCAGACGCGCTGGACGGTCTGGTCGTACAGATGCCGGAAAAACAGATCTGATGCACTCCAAAGCGCCGCGTCTGCCCGCCCGCCTGTGGCAAAGTGGGACACGCGGCGCACTTGCGGCACTGTGCTTGTGGATAGCTGGGGCTAGCGTTGCCTCGGGTGCCGACACGATCACATCGGCTCACTTCAGTGATCCAACCACACGCTATGCGCACGGCGTGCTGGGCGACGACATCGAATACGGCTCGCTCGTAATTACAGTCAACAATTCTGCCGTGGCAAAGGATAATTACACCGGTCGGGTCGAACAGATAATCGAACCCTTCTCCAAACAGTCTGTCATCACAATAAGCCTGCCTGACGACCGTGTATTCGAAGATCTCGAACCACGACTTGTCGACATCGATCAAAACGGGACAACCGAAGTTATCGTTGTTGAATCACAACAAGATACCGGCGCACAACTGGCCATCTACGACGCGCGCGGCGTCAAAATCGCCGCCACCCCACATATCGGCACCCGCAACCGCTGGCTCGCCCCAATCGGAGCCGCCGATCTCGACGGCGACGGCCATGTCGAGATCGCCTATATCGACCGCCCGCACCTCGCCAAAACCCTGCGCATCTGGCGCTACGAAAACCGAGACCTCACCGAAATCGCCACAATCCCCGGCCTGACCAATCACAAGATCGGAGAGGATTTCATCTCAGGCGGCATACGCAAATGCGGCAAGCGCTCGGCCCTCGTCCTCGCAAGCGCCGACTGGTCCCGCGTTATCGGTGTTTTCTACAAAGACGGCTGGCAAACCACTGATCTCGGCCCACTCAGGCACCGCAAGGATCTCAGCGCAGCTCTGACCTGCTGATCCGCTCTTCATCTGGCCAAAAATATCCCGGGGAGCGCGAGGGGCAGCGCCCCTCGTACCCCAAAAAATAGAGACGGGCGCAGCCCGGCAATCAGATCACAGCGCCCGCCAACCGATGTCGCGCCGATAAAACCCTTCGGGCCAATCGACGCCCTCCACCATCGCATAGGCCCGATCCCGCGCCGCCTGCAACGTTTCCCCACGCGCGGTAACGTTCAGGACACGGCCACCCGAGGCTACAACTTGCCCGTCCACCGCCTTGGTCCCGGCGTGAAATACCATGTTGCTGCTGTCTTCCGGCAACGCATCCAGCCCAGAAATGACCGATCCCTTCTCATAGGAGCCCGGATACCCGTTCGCGGCGATCACAATGGTCATCGCATGATCGTCTGCCCAGTTCACGCGGGTCTCGCTCAACCGACCTTCGGCGGCGGCATGCATCAGGTCCATGGCCTGCGCACCCAACCGCATCATCAGCACCTGACATTCCGGATCGCCAAAGCGCACGTTGTATTCCACCA
The DNA here is from genome assembly GCF_056531745.1 of Ruegeria sp. L12. Classification (NCBI taxonomy): domain Bacteria; kingdom Pseudomonadati; phylum Pseudomonadota; class Alphaproteobacteria; order Rhodobacterales; family Roseobacteraceae; genus Ruegeria; species Ruegeria sp. L12. The sequence continues at coordinate 70,583 of NZ_JBQFMH010000002.1, read as the reverse complement.
GCCTCGGTTGACCCTCCTTGATCATCAGACCGGCATACAGCACCCCCTGAAACGGCATGCCGCGCCGTTTCATTTCGGTCATGGTCGGACGGATGATCTCGTCCATGGCCCGCGCCTCAATCTCGGCGCTCAGCACCGGGGCTGGAGAGTACGCGCCCATGCCACCGGTGTTCAGCCCGGTATCGCCCTCGCCCACGCGCTTGTGGTCCTGCGCGGTGCCGATGGACAGGATGTCTTCGCCGTCACACAGCACGAACAAGGACGCTTCTTCGCCCTCCATGAACTCTTCGATCACCACTTCGGCGCCGGCACCACCAAAGGCACCGCCGAACATGTCATCGATGGCCTCCAGCGCGGTCTGTTCGTCCATGGCGACGATCACGCCCTTACCTGCGGCCAAGCCATCGGCCTTGACCACAATGGGTGCCCCCTGCTCGCGGATATATGCCTTGGCCGGGTCAGCCTCGGTAAACCGTGCATAGGCCGCGGTCGGCGCGTTGGCGGCGTCGCAGATTTCCTTGGTGAAGCTTTTTGAAGCTTCAAGTTGCGCAGCGGCGGCGGAAGGCCCAAAGACCAGCACACCCGCCTCGCGCAGACGATCCGCAACACCCGCCGCCAGCGGTGCCTCAGGGCCAACGATCACGAAATCAATCGCGTTTTCCTCGGCAAAGCTGACCACCGCCCCGCCATTTTCAATATCGAACGCGGCGCAATCTGCGATCTGCGCGATCCCGGCATTGCCCGGCGCCACGATCAGACGGTCGCATTTGGGGTTTTGCATCACCGCCCAGGCCAGACTGTGTTCGCGCCCCCCGCTGCCGAGAATAAGGATGTTCATGACTGCTCTCCGATCTGCTTGGCCTCGCCTTCGCGGCGTTCTAAGCTGGGCAGGCATTTGACACAAGGCGCTGAAATGTCCGACCTGCTAGACGACCCCATTCCCGGCCAGAATACACCCGAATACACCGTCTCGGACATATCCGGAGAGGTTAAGCGCATGCTGGAAGGCACCTTTGGCCGAATCCGCGTCCGCGGCGAAGTTGGCCGCGTGTTCAAAGCCCGCTCGGGGCATTTGTATTACGACATCAAGGATGATCGGAACGTGCTGGCCTGCACCACGTGGAAAGGCCAGATCTCCGGATTGTCCGTGGTTCCCGAAGAGGGGCTCGAAGTCGTCGTCACCGGTCGCCTCACCGCCTTCGGGGCGCAATCGAAATACAACCTGAACGTCGATGAGGTCGCCGTCGCCGGACAAGGCGCGCTGATGGCGCTGTTGGAAAAGCGCAAGAAACAGCTCGAATCCGAAGGCTTGTTCGCTCTCGAGCGCAAGAAACCCCTACCCTACCTGCCGCAGATCATCGGGGTCGTCACCTCGCCTTCTGGCGCGGTGATCCGCGACATCCTGCACCGCCTGCGCGACCGCTTTCCCCGCAAGGTGCTGATTTGGCCCGTCGCCGTCCAAGGCGCGAATTGCGCCCCCGAAGTCACCCGCGCCATCGAAGGCTTCAACCAGCTCACCCCGGGCGGAGCCCTTCCCCGCCCCGACCTAATCATCGTCGCGCGCGGGGGCGGTTCGATCGAAGACCTCTGGGGCTTCAACGAAGAGGTCGTGGCCCGCGCCGCCGCCGCCTCGACCATCCCGTTGATTTCGGCCGTGGGGCATGAGACCGATACGACCCTGATCGACTATGTCTCGGACCGACGCGCCCCGACCCCCACCGCCGCCGCCGAACTGGCGGTGCCCGTGCGCATGGAACTGCTGGCCTGGACCAATGAACAAGGTGCCCGTCTGTCCCGTGCCGCCACCGACGCCGTACAGCGGCGCAGCCAACGCCTGCGCGACCTCTCTCGCGCCCTGCCGCGCGCCGAGACATTGCTAGACACGCCACGCCAACGGCTCGATCAGGTGGCCGAGCGTTTGCCCAACGCCCTGATCCGGGGTGTTCAGAACCGCCGGGTCAAACTGTTGGACACCTCGGCGCATCTGCGCCCCTCGACCCTGCGTGGACTGGTCGAAACCCGCCGCGACCGCTGGCGCAACCTGTCATCGCGCCTGTCCCTGCGTCCAATTCAACGCGAGTTGGAGACCCGCCGTGAGACGCTGAACCGCCTGTCCGAACGTCTGAACACCGCCCAGACCACCCGCCTGGACCGCCTGCGCCAACAATTGGACGCCACCGACCGTTTGCGCGAAACACTCAGCTACAAGGCGACGTTGGACCGTGGTTATGCCGTTGTTCGTGCCGGGGATCAGGTTCTGACCCGCAAGGCGCAGGCCGAGCAGCATACAACCCTCGAGATCGAATTCGCCGACGGCACGCTCAGCACTGGTCAGAGCGGCACTATCAAATCCAAGCAGCGCCCGCCCAAGCCACCCACACCGGATCAAGGGTCCCTGTTCTGACCGATGCTGACGATCTGGGGCCGCAAAACATCTTCGAACGTGCAGGCGCTGATGTGGTGCGTTGGCGAATTGGAACTGGAATACCAACGCCATGATGTCGGCCACAGATTCGGCGGGCTGGACAGCCCCGAATTCGGCAAGCTCAATCCGAACCGGACCATCCCGGTGCTTCAGGATGGCGACACCTCTCCCCTGTGGGAGACGGGGGCCATTCTGCGCTATCTCGCATCCCGATATGGCGATGACGGGTTCTGGCCTTCGGATCTCGTGCAACGTGCTGAGATCGACAGATGGGCCGAATGGGCAAAGATCAACGTCGCGATGGGTTTCACCGTGCCGGTCTTCTGGCAGGTCGCACGCACCGCTCCGGCCCTGCGCGACGATGCCCGGATTGCACAGGCGGTTTCGTCTCTGGACTCCCGGCTGGCCATCGCGGATGCGCAGCTGTCCCGAACCGAGTATCTGGCAGGCCCGACCCTGACGCTGGCCGATATCCAGCTAGGTCACATTCTGTTCCGGTATTACGATATCGATATCAGGCGCGCAGCGCTCCCTGCCTTACGCCGCTACTACGAGGCATTGACCCGCAGGCCCGCGTTTCAGCGTCACGTCATGATCAGCTATGACGAGCTAAAACTCGCAGGCCCCTGATCTCAGACCCCGATCTCCGGCCCATAGCAAAGCATCTCTTCGCCAATGTCTTCAGCCTCATAAAGCTCGGTTGCCGTCGGGTCCCCTTCGAACTGCGCAATCAACCCACCCCCGGATTCGGTAAAGACCCAGCATTGCGGGTCCGGCCGGTCTTCGTACAGGAAACAGATCTGACCGTCGCGCTCGTACCAGACTCCTTCCTTGCAATCACCATCCAGAAACGACCAGATGACGCGGCGGTTGGACAGATACCGTTCGACCCCATAGGCCTGACCGTCAAACCCGTAAAACAAGGTTTTTCCACGGGTATAGGCATCAAACTCCGCCCCCGACAAAGGCGATTGCGCCGCAGCAATCTGCGCCCCAAGCGCCAGCAGAATCATCGACAATCTGATCATGCCCACATTCTGTCAGATGCCGCCCGCCTGCGCCATTCACCCTTTCGCGCGGCCTCCGCCACGTCACATCTTGATGCATCCCCGAAACCATGGCGACATGCGCGTAAACCCACGGGGACAAATGATGCCGACACTCCTGTTCTGGGCCGCAGCCGCCTGCGCGCTGGCCTACATGCCCCTCACCGCCCGTGCCGCCGGGGGGCTGCGCACCCTGCTGAAAACCGCTTCTGTCGCGCTGCTGGCCCTCGTCGCAGGGCTCACGGTCGCGCCCTGGCTGCTGATCCTTGCGCTCGCGCTCTGCGCTATCGGCGATGCCCTGCTGTCACGCGAAACCGAGACCACTTTCATGGCCGGGATCGCCGCCTTTGCTGCAGGGCACCTGGCCTATATCGCGCTGTTTCTGACCCATCCGGCCAGCGACCCGGGCCTGATCCTGACCCAACCGGCGATCTTCTGGTCCCTGCTTGTACTGGGCATCATCATGGCCACCCTGCTCACCCCCCGCGCAGGCGCGCTCAAAGGTCCCGTCCTCGGCTATATCCCGATCATCCTCGGCATGGGCATTGCGGTTCTGACCCTGCCCGAGGCAAGCGCATTACGCTGGGCCCTGCCCGCTGCGCTGGCCTTCATCGCCTCGGACCTGATCCTAGCGACCGAGAAATTCCTGCTGCCCGCCGATCACCCAGCCCTCAGGCTGACACCCTATATGGTCTGGCCGCTTTACTGGGGGGCGCAGGCCGGGTTCCTGATCGCCTTCATTGGACCCTTTGCAACTGCCGCAATTCCGCATTAGGTGGGGGGAACACCTGCGGAGACCAAGACATGGCGTTTTTCTCAAAGCTCAAGGACAAGCTGTTCAAATCCTCCTCGCGCCTCGAACAGGGGCTGGACGCGATTGTCGAGGATGGCGGCGAGGAAACAACGCCCGACCCGGTGATCCCCGAGCCGCAGCCCGAACCGCAACCGGTGCCCGAAGTTCCATCCCCGGCGCCAGAGCCTCAACCGGTCGAACCGCCCGCACCGATCCCTGCCGATCCCACACCAGCACCGCCGCCGCCCGAGGTTCCCGAATCCAAGGGGCTGCTGGGCCGCCTGTTCAGCCGCAGCGACACCCAAGCCGTTGTCCGCCGCACGCTGGATGACGACATGCTGGAACAGCTCGAAGAGCTTCTGATCACCTCCGACATGGGCGTCGACACCGCCCTGCGCGTTACCTCCAACATGGCCGAGGGGCGCTTTGGCCGCAAACTCTCGACCCAGGAAATCAAACAACTGCTGGCGCAAGAGGTGGCCCGTGTGATGGAGCCTGTGGCCAAACCGATGCCGATCTACCCTAAGCGCCCACAGGTGGTGCTGGTCGTGGGCGTCAACGGCTCGGGCAAGACCACCACCATCGGCAAGCTGGCCAGCCAGTTCAAAGCGGCGGGCAAGAAAGTTGTCATCGCCGCCGGAGACACCTTCCGCGCCGCTGCCGTCGAACAACTGCAGGTCTGGGGCGACCGTGCAGGCGTGCCCGTCCTGACGGCCCCCGAAGGTTCTGATCCCGCCTCGCTGGCCTTCGACGCCCTGACCAAGGCGCAAAACGAAGGCGCCGATCTACTGATGATCGACACCGCAGGCCGCCTGCAAAACCGCGCCGACCTGATGGAGGAGCTGGCCAAGATCGTCCGCGTCATCCGCAAGGTCGACGATACCGCCCCGCACAACACGCTGCTGGTGCTGGATGCCACCACCGGCCAGAACGCGCTCAGCCAGGTGGAAACCTTCCGCAAACTGGCCGATGTCTCGGGCCTCGTGATGACCAAGCTGGACGGCACCGCCAAGGGCGGCGTCCTCGTGGCGCTCGCCGACAAGTTCGGCCTTCCGATCCATGCCATTGGCGTAGGCGAACAGATCGACGACCTCGCCCCCTTCGATCCGGAAGAATTCGCCGCCGCTCTGACCGGCCTGCAAACCTGATCCGCCCTTCATCTGGCCATAAATATCCTCGGGGGGTGTGGGGGGCAGACAGCCCCCCACCCTCTCCGCCCAAGCGAAAGCCCTGATTTGAGCGACTGGCTGATCTCATTAGAAGGCACCGAAGCAGGCCACCAGTTGGCCCTTGGTCTGGCGCTGATGGCCGCCTTCCTGCATGCCGTTTTCGGTGCGCTGCAAAAAGGCCGCCATGATCCGTGGATGTCACGCGGCGCGATCGATGCCAGCTACTGCCTTATGGCAGCGCCTTTTGCCTTCTTCGTCGTGCCATGGCCCGAACCCTATATGTGGCCAATCTTCGCAACCGTCTGGGTGATCCATATCGGCTACAAGGTCCTGCAAGCCGCCGCTTATACCAAAGGGTCCTACACAGTCGTCTACCCGGTGGTGCGCGGGACCGGTCCCCTTTTTACCGTCATCGGGGCCTATCTTCTGTTCGGAGAAACCTTCTCCTCAATCCAATGGCTCGGCGTTGCCACTCTGCTGGCAGGCATCTTCGGCCTCGCCGCCTATAATCTGCGCTATCTCGAAACCAATCGCGAGACGCTGGGCATCGCTCTCGCTCTGGCGTTTGCCACCGGCCTCTTCGTGGCGCTGTACACCACCTATGACGCCTACGGCATCCGCGCCACAGCCGACCCGTTCACCTTCCTCGCGTGGTTCTTCATGATCGACGGGGCCGCGATGCCGATCTATGCCGCGCTCAGATACCGGGCCATGATCCACCGCCCGGCCCTCGGCCCGCTGATGCTGCGTGGCCTTGCCGGTGGGATCATTGCCCCGCTGTCCTTCGGCGCCATCATGCTCGCCACCCGCCTCGACAAGGTCGGAGAGGCCGCGGTCTTGCGCGAAACTTCCACCGTCTTTGCCGCTCTCATCGGTTGGCTGGTGCTGAAAGAAACCGTCGGCCCCAGACGCATCGCGCTGATGGCATTGATTGCACTCGGCGCCGTAATAGTTGAAATGGGCGGGTAAGCAGCAGGTCGGAATCATGGCAGAGAAAAAAGACATCAACCCATTCCTGAAACAGGTGCTGGAGCTTGGCCCGCCGCTGGCTTTCTTCCTCATCTACCTGCGCCTGCGTGATGACAATTTCGTGATCGGCGGCATTGAATATTCGGGCTTCATCGTCGCCACGATCCTGTTTGTGCCATTGATGCTGGCCGCGATGGGCATCCTCTGGTACCTCACGGGCAAGCTCAGCCGGATGCAGATTTTCACCGCGTTCATGGTGATTTTCTTCGGCGGCCTCACCGCATGGTTCAATGACGAGCGGTTTTTCAAGATGAAAACCACGCTGGTCTACGGCTTCTTTTCCCTCATCCTCGGCATCGGCCTACTGCAGCGAAAATCCTACCTGGCTTACGTTCTGGACGAGATGCTGCCCATGCAGCACGAAGGCTGGATGATCCTGACCCGCCGCCTCTGCGCCTGTTTCGCGGTGCTTGCGGTGGCTAATGAGCTGGTCTGGCGCACGCTGTCGACCGACCTCTGGGTCAAGATCGAAACCTTTGGATTTCCCATCGCGCTGATGGGCTTTCTGATGCTGCAATTCAGCATGTTGCAACGCTATATGGACGATCCGGATCAGCAATAGCGGACCACCAAACATCAGGAAAACCCGATAAAACAGCTTGGCTTGGGCGCGAAGCTGTGGAAAGTTGAACAGACTCGCACCACTCACCACCGGAGACTTCCGCCCGAATGATGGCATTTCCCAATAGTGGATTCCTGTCCGAAGCTTCAGAAGAGCTGCGCAAGATGCTGGCCTCACTGGCTTCCGAGGTGACACTCGACAGCGGCGATGTACTGTTCGAACAAGGCGATCCGGGTGACGCGCTTTTTGCAATCCTGTCGGGCACGCTTGAAGTGTCCTTCCTGGCCATGAGCGGGCGCAAGCTGTCGCTCAGGCTGATGCGCCCGGGCGAAGTGTTTGGCGAGATTGCGCTGTTCGACAGCGGCCCCCGGACCGCCACGGTGACCGCTGCAGACCCCGCCAAGGTTCTGCGGGTCCGACACAAGGATGTAATGGATCAGATCCGGAAGAACCCCGATCTGGCGGTTGACCTGATCCGCCTTGCCGGTGTGCGCATGCGCTGGATGGGCGATCAGCTGAACGAACAGGTCTTTTTGCCGATGCCGATCCGGCTGGCGCGCAAGCTGCTGCATCTGGCTGGTCAGCAGGACACGCCGAGTGCCCGCATCACCCTGTCGCAAAGCGAACTGGCCGAATTCGTCGGCGCCACGCGCGAGGCGGTGTCAAAAACCATCTCGACGTGGAAGCGCGACAACGTGGTCGAAGCCTCGCGCGGGGGGCTGCAGATTCACGATCTCGACGCCCTGCGGCAACTGGCCGAATCCGATTTAATCTAAATTTTCGGCACAGATGTGATCCGCTTCACATACGAGCCTAAAAGATTGCCCTAAGGTCAATCCTGTTACCGTAGGAGGTCGGTTTTATCATCCCCGATATCTGTCCACCGATCTCTCCCTGTACCAGAGCCATATGCCATCCCCGGCATATGGCTTTCTTCTTAACAAACCATGAAAAAAGGCCGGGATCGTGACCCCGGCCTGTTTATCCGATCTGTTCGCTTAAGCCGTTATTCCAGGCTCAGCGCCACAAATCTGGGTTCTCCGCCACGGCGGACCAGCAACAGCAGCGATTTGCGTCCTGCCTCGCGCGCCTCATCCATCCGCGCTTCAAGATCCGCAATCGAGGTTACCGCTTGTTGCCCGGCTTCAGTGATCAGATCACCGGCGCGCAGCCCCTTCTCAAAGGCTTCCGAGGATTCGTCGACATTTGTCACCAGCAGACCTTTGGCATCGGCATCCAAACCCAGTTCCTCGCGCTGGTTGTCACCCAGCGGTGCAATAGTCAGGCCCAGAACATCCTTGTCCTCTTCCGTCGGTGCCTCAGACTCGGGCTCTCCGCCCTCGTCGACACGCTCGGCGTCCTCACGACGGCCCAGCGTCACCAGTACGGTCTGGGTGCCGCCATCGCGGTGCACAACCACGCGCACCGATTTGCCCACCGTGGTTTCACCCACCTGACGGACCAAGGCGCGCGTATCCTCGACCTCGACACCATCAAAGCTGATGATCACGTCGCCGGCCAGCAGGCCAGCCTCTTTCGCCGGACCTTCCGGCACATCGCTGATCAGCGCGCCGCCGGGTTTGTCCAGCCCCATCGCCTCGGCCATGTCCTCGGTCACGTCCTGAATGCGCACGCCCAGCCAGCCGCGGCGGGTCTCGCCAAATTCGCGCAGTTGATCGACCACCTTGATCACCACGTTCGACGCCATCGAGAACCCGATCCCGATCGAGCCGCCATTGGGCGACAGAATCGCGGTGTTCACACCGACCACCTGACCATCCATATTGAACAGCGGCCCGCCCGAGTTGCCCCGGTTGATCGCCGCATCTGTCTGGATGTAGTCGTCATAAGACCCGCTCAGCGCCCGGTTCCGGGCCGAGACGATTCCGGCGGACACCGAAAAGCCCTGTCCCAGCGGGTTGCCCATCGCGATCACCCAATCGCCGACGCGCATGGTGTCGCTGTCGCCGAACTGGACATATTTCAGCGGCCCTTCGGCCTCGACTTTCAGCAGCGCGATGTCGGTCTTTTCATCCGTACCGATCACCTTGGCGGGTAGTTCCTCGGCGGGTTGACCGTCGCCGGGGAAAAACTCGATCAGAATTTCATCCGCTTCCGCGATGACATGGTTGTTGGTGACGATAAAACCGTCTTCCGAGATCACAAACCCCGATCCCAGCGCATTGCTGCGGCGCGGGCGGTTTTCGCCGTTGCCGCCATTGCGATCCTGAAACTCGCGGAAGAAATCCTCGAACGGGGAACCCTCGGGTACAATCCCCTGCGGGCCGGTCTGCCCTTCGATCAGGGTCGAGGTGGTGATGTTCACCACCGCCGGGCTGATCTTTTCGGCCAGCGGCGCAAGACTGTCGCGCGCCTGCGCGGCCAGGGTCTGCGCCAGAACCAGCACCATCCCCAGAAAGGCCAGCCACATCAGCCGCACCATAACACCAACATCGTCCCGCCGGACGGACATACTGCGCGCTTTCGCCTGCACTTGGGGTTCTCCTTGTCGAACATATTTCAGCGGGAACTAGCCTGCGCCCCGCCCTCGACAACCAATGTAGTCAGTTTGTCCAAGCCCGCAACTCGGGAACGGGGGGAAATCACCGGCAAGTGAGAACCTTGACTTAAAACCCGACCTGATAGGCACCCCATAGCAGGATAAAACCGCTGACGACGCAGAGCAGCCCCAGCAGCCGCCGTGCCTGTTCCGGCAACGCCCTCAGCGCCTCAAGCATACGTTCAATAAGCGAAGGGGCCAGCGCATAGGCCAGCCCCTCGACAATCAGCACCAGCCCAAAGGCCAGAAGGATCATACCCATTATTCAGAAGCCGCAGCCGCTGGTGCTCGCCGACCAGTCGGCGAGGCAAGATAGTTGAAGAACTCGGAATCCGGGCTCAGGATCAATGAGCTGTTGCTGCCTTGCAGGGCATTCTCGTAAGCGGTCAGCGAGCGGTAGAATTCAAAGAATTCCGGATCGGCACCATAAGCTTCGGCGAAGATCGCGTTGCGTTCGGCATCGGCCTCACCACGAATGATCTCGGCCTCGCGGTTGGCGTCCGAGACCAGCTCGACTACGGTCCGGTCGGCCTGCGCGCGCACACGCTGCGCAGCTTCGTTACCTCGGGCGCGCTCGTCGGTTGCCTCACGTTCCCGTTCGGCCTTCATCCGGTCGAATGTGGCCTCAAGGTTCGCCTGCGGCAGGTCGGTCGCCTTCAAGCGCACGTCGATCACGCTGACGCCCAGTGCGCGGGCTTCGGCGATGGCGCTGTTGCGAATGCGCAGCATCAGCGCCGCACGATCCGAACTCAGGATATCGCGCGAGGATACCGAACCCAGGACCTCACGCGTTTCTGCGCGCAGGATGCGGTCCAGACGATCCTCGGCCACCGGGATGCCACCGACACCAACGGCCTGACGGAACTGCTCCAGATCGGAAATCCGATAGCGGGCGAAGGCGTCAACCACCAGTCGGCGATCGTCCAGAGGCGTCACTTCCAGCGGTTGTACGTCAATCGATAGGATCCGGTCGTCATAGCGGACAACTTCCTGAATCAGCGGGATCTTGAACGCAAGACCGGGCTCTTCTTTCACCGCAACGACGCGGCCAAACTGCAGAACCAGCGCGCGTTCACGCTCGTCCACGATGAAAATCGAGGACAAAACACCGACAATCGCAATCACGATGACCGGCAGAATGAATGTTGCTTTACGCATCAGTTGTTCCCCTCGGTCTGACTACGGCGCAGTTCGTTCAGCGGCAGATATGGCACGACGCCTTGCCCTGATCCGGTCGAGTTTTCATCCAGAATGATCTTGTCCACGTCACCCAGAACCTGCTCCATCCGTTCCAGATACAGACGCTTGCGGGTCACGTCCGGTGCTTTGGAATATTCCTCGAGAACGGCACTGAAACGGCTGGCCTCACCCTGGGCGCTGTTGATCTGCTGGGCGCGATAGGCCTCGGCCTCTTCCAGCACCTGCGCGGCTTCACCGCGCGCTTCCGCCAGAACCCGGTTGGCATAGGCATCCGCCACGTTCTGCAGGCGGTCACGCTCCTGCGCGGCGGCCTGAACGTCGCGGAAGGCGGCGATCACGTCCTGCGGCGGGTCAGCCTTGTCAAAGTTCACACGGACGATGTTCACGCCCGAATCGTAGCTGTCCATCGTCAGCTGAATCAGCTCCTGCAGACGTTCGGCGATGATACCACGATCCCGGTTCAGGATCGGGGCCAGTTCGCTTTGCGCGATGATCTCGCGCATGGCCGATTCTGACACGGCGCGGATCGTCTGACGTGGGTCGCGCAGATTGAACAGGTACTTGGCCGGGTCATTGATGTTCCAGACGACCTGATAGTCGATATCGACCACATTTTCGTCACCGGTCAGCATCAGACCATCGTCGCTGCCACGCGCGCCGCCCATGTCTTCGTTCTGTTCGCGGGTGACCGGGATAACTTCGGCGGTCACAAACGGCCACGGGGCAAAGTTCAGACCAGGATTACCGACAGCCGAGAACTCACCCAGAAACAGCTCAACCGACTGTTCTTCGGGCTTGACGGTGTAGAAGCTGGCCAGCCCCCACAGCACCGCCGCAGCCACGATCCCGATGGCAACCGTGCCTTTGGTGAACGCCGGACCACCGCCGCCACCCTGACCGCTGCCACCACGGCCACCGCCGCCGCGACCGCCCATCAGGACGCGCAGCTGCTCCTGGCCTTTTTTCATCAGCTCGTCGATCTCGGGGATCTGCGGGCCATCGCCTTCGGGGGGCTTGCGCCCGTCCCCGTTGTTACCCCGATTTCCTCCGCCACCGGATGAGCCTCCGCCCCCCCAGGGGCCGCCGCTGTTGCCCGCCATATGTGTGTTTTCCTTGTATTGGACCGTGTGATCACGGCTTCCCTTGTAACGTGTGTGCGCGCGGTTGCAAATCAAGCCGTGCGTACAGGTTGCCGCATTGTCACCAGTTCCTCGGCCATCACCGGGTGAACTGCAACCGTGCGATCGAAATCTTCCTTTGTCGCGCCCATTTTTACGGCAATACCAGCCAGCTGGATCATCTCACCCGCCCCGGGCGCAACAATGTGGCACCCGAGCACCTTGCGCGTCGCCTGCGACACGATCAGCTTCATCAGCACACGCTGCGTACCGCCCGCAAACGCTTTCTGCATCGGCTTGAACGAGGTCGCATAGACCTCGATCGGTTCCTGCGCGGCGGCCTCTTCCTCGCTCAGACCTACGGTGCCCATCTCGGGCTGGGTGAAGATCGCGGTCGGGATCAGCTCGTGATCCACCGGCGTCGGGTTGCCTTTGAACACGGTCTCGACAAAGGCCATGCCCTCACGGATCGCCACCGGGGTCAGGTTGACACGGTCGGTCACGTCGCCAATGGCGTAGATCGAGGGCACGCCGGTTTGGCTGTACTTATCCACGACGATCTCACCCTTGCGGCCGCGTTCGACACCTAAGGCTTCCAGCCCCAGATCATCCGCATTCGGCGCGCGTCCCGTGGCATACATCACCACGTCAAACGACTGCTCGGACCCGTTGGTGGCCTTGACCCGGATCTTGTCGCCGTCCTTGGCCATTTCCAGCACATTGGTGCCCAGATGCACATCAATACCGTTCTGGCACATCTCTTCGCTGATCAGCCCGCGCGCTTCATCGTCAAAGCCCCGCAGGATCTGCGCGCCGCGATAGAACTGAGTCGTCTTGACCCCCAGCCCGTTCATGATCCCGGCAAATTCACAGGCAATATAGCCGCCGCCGACGATCAGGATGCTTTCGGGCAGCTTCTCCAGATGGAAAATCTCGTTCGACGTAATCGCCAGTTCCGAGCCCGGAAACTCGGGCACGACCGGGCGGCCACCAGTGGCGATCAGGATATGCTTGGCCGTCTTGCGGGTACCATCGGCCAGCTCGACCGTATGCGGATCAACCACGCGGGCGCGCTGGTCAAAGCTTTCGACGCCATTGTTTTTCAGGATGTTACGATAGATGCCTTCCAGCCGGTCCAGCTCGGCAACCAGCTTGCCGTGGAACGTATCCCAGTTGAACGCACCGGGCTGAATATCCCAACCGTATTCCTGCGCATCGCCGACCATCCCGGAAAACTCGCTGGCAAAAACCATCAGCTTCTTGGGCACGCAGCCCCGGATCACGCAGGTCCCGCCATAGCGGTCCTCTTCCGCCAGCGCCACCTTGGCCCCGTTTTCACCCGCCGCCACACGCGCCGCGCGAACCCCGCCCGAGCCGCCTCCGATGACGAACAGATCATAGTCAAAGCTCATAGGTGCGTTCCTTCTTTATTCCGCATGGCCAAAAGGCCTTGGTTATCTGGGCCTGAATTCCCGGCTGCCAACCCCCGGCCAACAGATATTTGGGTTTTCTTTCAACGCCCATGGATCATCTACCCGGACTTAATCCGCCAGATCCGAAAACAGATTGTCCCCGTCGTCGCCCAGCATATCGGTCTGAACCGTACCCTCGTTGAGGTTGCGCAGCTCCACCCGGCCATTGCCATAGCCAACCACGACCTTGTCACAGATATCGATGAACAACCCGTTTTCGACCACGCCGGGGATCTGGTTCAGCACCAAGGCCAGCTGCCGGGCATTGCCGATACGTTTGAGGTGCAGATCCAGAATGTGGTTGCCCTCATCCGTAACCTTCGGCGCCTCTGTGCTCATGCGCAGGGTGACCGTGGTGCCCAGCACATCCAGCGAATCCAGCGTCTCTTCGATCAGGGTGCGGGTGGTCTGCCAGCCAAACGGGATCACCTCGACCGGCAGAGGGAACGCGCCCAGCGTTTCCACCTCTTTGCCCGCATCGGCGATCACCACCATCTGGTCGCTGGCCGTGGCCACGATTTTCTCCTGCAGCAAGGCTGCCCCGCCGCCCTTGATCAGATTGAACTCGCCATCGAACTCATCCGCACCATCGATGGTCAGGTCCAGCCACCCGGCCTGATCCAGCGAAATGACCTCGATTCCCGCCTCGCGCGCCAGTTGCGCCGTCGCGGTCGAGGTCGGCACCCCTCGGAACTTCAACCCATCCTGACGCACGCGCTCCCCCAAACGGCGCACCAGCCACGCTGCGGTCGAGCCTGTCCCCAGCCCCACGCGCATGCCGTCTTCCACCAAATCCGCTGCGCGATAGGCCGCAACAAATTTGGCTTTGTCGATCGGCGACAAATCATTGCTCATTCTTCACCCCCAGGCATTCTGCTCGCCTTATACGGAATGCCCCCCTCAACTGCGAGAGGCAAATCGTCCGCAACCCTGCAGACATATGTCCGAAATACGCCTTTCCGATAGGAAACGTCGCAATCGGCGCTGTATAAGGGTGACGTGCGACGTAGATAGAGGACATGAAGACGCCGTACCGCCTGCATTATGCCCCCGACAACGCCTCGCTGGTGATCCGGCTGGTGTTGGAAGAGATGGGCCTGCCCTATGAAACCGTTCTGGTCGATCGCCGCCAGAACGCGCAGGACAGTGCGGCCTATCGGGCGCTGAACCCCAACGGGCTGATCCCGGTGCTCGAAACGCCCCATGGGCCGGTATTCGAGACCGCCGCCATTCTGCTGTGGCTGGCGGATACGCACGAGCACCTCGCCCCGACCGCCAAGAGCCCGGAACGCGCCGCGTTTCTGAAATGGCTGTTCTTTGCATCGAACACCCTGCACGCCGATCTGCGCATCCTGTTCTATGCGGAAAAATACATCGACCCCGATCAGGCCGATACTCTGCGGACCGGAATGCGCCCGCGGCTGCGCACTCATCTGCAAAACCTGGATGCGGTGGCAGCGCAAGCCCCGGACTGGCTGCGCGCCGACCAGCCTTCGGTTCTGACATACTATCTGGCCTGCATGATGCGCTGGATGGCGCTCTATCCCGCGCAGGCCGATCGCAGCTGGTACCAACTGGCTGACACGCCCTATCTGCACCGCATCCTGGTCAAGCTTGAAACCCGCCCCGCCACCCGAACCGCAATCGCGGCCGAAGGTCTTGGAGCGACCCCGTTCACCTCACCCATACACGCCACACCTCCAGAAGGCTCAGCTACCTGACATGTTTCTCTCTGTCTTCGATATGTTCAAAGTGGGCATCGGCCCGTCCTCGTCACACACAATGGGGCCAATGGTTGCCGCCGCGCGCTTTCTGGACATGATGCGCGCCTCGCCCTTCGAATTCGCCGGCCTGCGCGGGTCCTTGCACGGATCACTGGCCTTTACCGGCGTTGGCCACGCCACCGACCGGGCCACCATTCTGGGTCTGGCCGGGTTCGTGCCGGACACCTATGACAACACCAAGGCCGAGGCCGCGCTGGCCGCGATTGCGGAAACGCATACGGTCACGCCCGACGGGCTGCCCACCCTGAAATTCGATCCCAAGGCCGATCTGATCTTTGACTACGACCACAACCTGCCCGGCCATGCCAATGGCATGATCCTGATGGCCACCGATGCGCAGGGCGACGTGATCCTGCGGCAGGTGTTCTATTCCATCGGCGGCGGCTTTGTTCTGACCGAAGAGGAACTGGCCGAAGGCAAAGCCACCGACGAAGGCGCGCCTGTGCCCTTCCCGTTCAAATCAGCCGCCGAGATGCTTGAGATGGCGAAATCCAGCGGCAAATCCATTGCCGAGATGAAACGCGCCAACGAAATCGCGCGCGGCTGTGCCGAAAGCTTCGCCAAGGGTTCGGCCCGTCTGTGGCAGGTGATGAACGATTGTATCGAGCGCGGCCTGACCACTGATGGCATCCTGCCCGGTGGCCTGAATGTGCGCCGCCGCGCAAAGGGCATTCACGACGCGCTGCTGGCCGAGCGCGGCATGAACCTGAACCCACCGCACACGATCAACGACTGGATGAGCGTTTACGCCATGGCCGTGAACGAGGAAAACGCCGCCGGTGGGCAGGTCGTCACCGCCCCAACCAATGGTGCTGCTGGCGTGCTGCCTTCGGTTCTGCGCTATTATCTCGACCATGTTCCGGGCGCATCTGAAAGCCATATTGAAGACTTCCTCTTAACCGCCGCAGCCATTGGTGGCCTGGTCAAGTTCAACGCCTCAATCTCGGGCGCTGAGGCAGGTTGTCAGGCCGAGGTCGGCAGCGCCTCAGCCATGGCGGCAGCAGGCATGTGCGCCGTTATGGGCGGCACGCCCGAGCAGGTCGAGAACGCAGCCGAGATTGCGCTGGAACATCATCTGGGCATGACCTGCGATCCAGTCGCGGGTCTTGTTCAGGTGCCCTGTATCGAGCGCAACGGGTTGGGCGCGATCAAAGCCGTCTCGGCGGCGTCGTTGGCGCTGCGCGGCGACGGGAAGCACTTCATGCCTCTGGACGCGGCCATTGAAACCATGCGCCAGACTGGCGAGGACATGCACGAGAAATACAAGGAAACATCTCTGGGCGGTTTGGCCGTGAACGTTCCGAACTGCTGAGGTCATAACGGAGGGGACATCATGCGTGGACATTGTTTGTGCGGCAGGATTGCGTATCAGGTCGATCCCCCCATCCTGTCCTGCGTGTCTTGCCATTGCGACAGCTGCCGCCGCCAATGCGCTGCGCCGATGACCACTTATTTCGCCATCCGCGATGGCAATTGGCGCTGGACAGGCGAAGAACCGAAACGCTTCAATTCCTCTCCGGGAGTCGAGCGCAGCTTCTGCCCCCATTGCGGCACGCCGATCTCGTTCCGCTCGGCCAAGATGTCGGATGTGCTGCACCTCTATGTGGCCACTCTGGAAAACCCCGAGGCACTGACGCCCACCTTGCATGTGGCCCATGAGGAAAAGCTTGGCTGGCTGCACCTGAACGACGAGCTGCCCACCTGCATCGGCCCGGACTATACCAAGGTGCAGCCGCTGCCCGACGCCTGACCTTTTCACCGCGCCGCGAAACCGCTAGCGTCGCGCCATGACCCAGGATCGTCCCGTTTTCGGCATCGTCTTGATGCTCGGCTTTTGCGTGCTCGCCCCACTGGGCGATGCCATGGCCAAAGTGCTGGGCGAGACGACACCCATCGGTCTGCTGGTGCTGGTACGCTTTGCGGTTCAGATCCTTATCCTGACCCCGCTGCTTGCCGCGACGGGCCGCTCTTGGCGGATGCGCGGGCGGGTGCTGCGGTTGACGGCGATCCGCACGATCCTGCACATCATCGGCATCTCGGCGATGTTCGGCGCGCTGCGCTTCCTACCGCTGGCGGATGCGGTGGCCATCGCCTTTGTGATGCCCTTCATCATGCTGTTGCTGGGCAAATTCGTTCTGGCTGAGCAAGTCGGCCCCCGGCGTCTGATGGCCTGCGTCGTCGGCTTTATCGGCACGCTGCTGGTAATCCAGCCCAGCTTTGCCGAGGTGGGCGCCCCCGCCCTGCTGCCGCTGATCGTCGCGGTGGTGTTTGCGCTGTTCATGCTGGTGACCCGCCAGATCGCGAAAGAGACCGATCCGGTCTCGCTGCAGGCGGTGTCGGGGGCAATGGCCACAGTTGCGCTGCTGCCGGTGCTGATACTGGGAACCGGCGCTGGTATCGATCAGCTCTCATTCGTCATGCCAGACCGGGAAACATTGTGGCTGCTTTTTGCGATCGGCGCTTTGGGCACCGTCGCGCATCTGCTGATGACATGGTCGCTGCGCTATGCGCCGTCGGCGACATTGGCCCCGATGCAGTATCTGGAAATCCCGGTAGCCACCGTGATCGGCTGGCTGATCTTCCGCGACCTGCCCAATGGCATGGCCGCCATCGGCATCCTGATCACCATCGCCGCGGGTCTCTATGTCATTCTGCACGAGCGGGCCAACGCCCGGTCCGGCCCGACAGAAACGCCTGCATGACCTGATCCAGCGCCCCGATCGGCACCATCATCAACAGCCCCGGTCCGTCAACCTCAAGCGTGAATTCACCCAGCGCGCGGTTCGAGGTCCCGACCCGCCCGTCCGGTTCCAGCACCAGATCGTCAATCGGCCATTCCAGCCCCCTGCTCTGCCCCGTTATGCGACGAAATGGAAACAATGAAACGATCGCGCCCGCGGCCAGATCCAGCGTGATACGCGGCGGCGCATGGAACACGACTTCGCGCGCGCCCAGCAGCAGACAGGCCTTGTCAGGCCTGCGCACAAGGCTGTTGAACACCGCCAACTGGTGATCCACCCGCGCACCCAGAAACCCCGCAGCCAGGATCAGAGGGGTCTGTACACTGCGCAGCGCCTTGTCGAAATCCGTGCTGTCCTGTTCACGAATTGGAAACAACCGATCCTCGGGAATCCGCGACCTGCAAGCAGGCGAAAGCGAGTCGAAATCCCCGATCACGGCGTCCGGAATGCGCCCCGAATCAATCAGCGCCGCGGCGCCGCTATCCGCCGCAATCGCAGAATCGACGCGATTCAGCACCAGATTCACGTCTTCAGGCCCGATTTCCCCGCCGCCAAACAGCCCGATTGGCCCCTCGGACCGAACAATTGACTCATTTTTCGCAAGATTGACCATATTTCCCGGTTTTGGACATAATGAGACCACAAATTGATAGACTCATGGCTACAGTTTAAAGTCGATTGCCTAAATCTGTGTTTGGCAATGTGACCTGGTAGTTTGTAGAGGACGTGCGTCTGATGGTACAGAACAACAAGGTGTTAACCGTTTCTTACGGAACCTTCTCGTGCACTTTGGAAGGCTTCGACGATTCATTCGAAACGATGAAAGCCATTGCCGAATATTTCAGGGACCTCGCAGCGGACGACCGTTATTTCGGGTCCGAGCCCCCTCAGCCAGACGCCGAAATGCTGACCCGTATTGCCCAGCGTGATGTCGCACGTAAGGTCGAGGCCAGCCAGAACGACACCGGCCTGCTTCTGCGCGCCTCTGATACAACCGCCGCCGCAGCACCGACCCCCGCTGCCATTGCGCCGACACCTGCACCCGTACAGACCCCCACAGAGGCGCCCGCACAGCCCCCGGTCAGCGCCGCCCCCTCGGCCCCGACCGAGGAACCTGCAGCCGACAGTATCGCCGCCAAGCTGCAGCGTATCCGGGCCGTGGTTTCGCATTCCGATGACGGGCAGACCGCCTATTCCGAGGATGAAGACAACGGCTATATTCAGCCCGCCAAACCCAAGGTCGATGCCATCTCGGCTGCCTTCGAAGCCGGCGCGCTCAGCCCCGCCGATCTGGACGAGCCGGTTGTAGACTCCGCGCCCGCTGTGAGCCCCGAGGCCGACCTGTCGACAGGTCCCGAAGAAGATCTGATCGAGGACCTTCCCGAACCGGCCTCCCAGATGGAAGAGGCCGAAGCCCCCGCCGACGATCTGACGACCGCCCTGCCGGTGACCATCGAGCAGGACGAAGGCGATGTCACCGCGCTGGTACCCGCCGAGGAAGCCGAGGAAGAAGAACAGCAGGATCAGGTCACAGACAGTGACGTTCTGTTCTCGGATCTCGATGAAGAGCCCGAGGCAGAGGCCGAAGACCAGACCAATATTCTCAACGAGTCCGAGACCGACGAGGAAGAGGCCTCGGAGACACTGGCCGACATTTCGCGCGATGTGATTTCGGCCGAGGATGAAGCGCTGCTGCTGGACGAGATTGCGCTGGTCGAATCCGAGCTTGAAGCGGGTATTTCGGCTGAGCGGTCGGATATGTCCGGTCTCGACGAGGATGTCTCGCGCCTGATGGACAAAGCAGGGGCGCAGCTCGACGATCCGTCGACCAGCGATCAGCGCGAAACCTATTCACACCTGCGCACCGCCGTCGCCGCAACCGAGGCCGAGCGCGCCGAAGGCAAGGACACCACCGAAGAGCGTGAAGATGACTATCGCGGCGATCTCGCCTCGGTCGTCAGCCCCCGCCGCCCCGAGGTCGAAGTCACCAGTCAACGCCCCGCAGCCGAACCTGCTGCGCCGCTGAAGCTGGTCGCGGAACAGCGCATCGATACCGACGACGCCGACACCGGCCCGGTCATGCCGCGCCGCGTGACCACGGCGGAACAGGATGCGGATGAAGAAGGTGGTTTTGCCACTTTCGCGCAGGAACAGGGCGCGCAATCGCTGCCCGATCTGCTGGAAGCCGCTGCCTCATACCTGTCCTTCATCGAAGGTCAGGAACAGTTCTCGCGCCCGCAACTGATGAACAAGGTCCGCTCGCTGAAGCAGGATGCGTTCAATCGCGAAGAAAGCCTGCGTTCGTTCGGCCAGTTGCTGCGCGACGGCAAGATCGAAAAAGCCGGTGGCGGTCGTTTCGCCGCCTCGACCCAGATCGGGTTCCGCCCGGATGACGACGAACGCGCTGCGGGCTGAACCCGGCGCATTTATTAACCCCCTCGAAACGCGACAGGGCCAGAGAAAACTCTGGCCCTTTCCTTATGAGCTAGCGCTCACCGCCCAGCCCCATTCCGCGCCTTAGATCGAGGCGTTCAGTTCTGATCCGGGTCTTCCTTGCCCACCCCGCGGAAGATGAATTTGAATGGCAGGACCCAGACAATGCCCAGCGCGACATAGACCAGTAGTTCCAGCCAGATCGGCGGGCGATCCAGCCAGTTCACAATCGTCACAACCGCAACGATATAGAGCGGCAGCCCGATCAACAGCAGCACCAGCGACCACCGCCGCCGCGCCTTATAGCTGAGACCGGGCTTGTCCTCGCCGCTCATCAGTCAGCAAACGGGTCGGTTACCAGAATGGTATCCTCCCGCTCCGGGCTAGTGGACAAAAGCGCAACCGGGCATTCGATCAATTCTTCGACCCGGCGCACATATTTGATCGCGTTCGCCGGCAGCTCGGCCCAGCTGCGCGCGCCTTCGGTGGATTCACTCCAGCCCGGCATTTCCTCGTAAATGGGCGTGCAGCGCGCCTGCTGGTCTGCGGCTGTGGGCAGATAATCCAGTTGCTCGCCATCGAGCTCATAGCCCGTGCAGATTTTCAGCGTCTCGAACCCGTCCAGAACATCCAGCTTGGTCAGCGAAATGCCGTTCACACCGCTGGTGGCACAGGTCTGGCGCACCAGACAGGCATCGAACCAGCCACAGCGACGCTTGCGGCCTGTTACCGTCCCGAATTCATGCCCGCGGGTGCCCAGACGATTGCCGTCGTCATCATCCAACTCGGTCGGGAACGGCCCCTCGCCGACGCGGGTTGTATAGGCTTTGACGATGCCGAGCACAAAATCGACCGAGCCCGGGCCGATGCCCACACCCGTCGCCGCCTGCCCTGCAATCACGTTGGACGAGGTGACAAATGGATAAGTGCCGAAATCGATATCCAGCAGCGCCCCCTGCGCCCCTTCGAACAGAATGCGCTTACCCGCTTTGCGCTTTTCATTCAGCACCTTCCAGACCGGCGCGGCAAAGGGCAAAATCTCAGTAGCAATCTCTTTCAATTGCGCCACCAGTGCATCGCGATCGACCGGCTCGATGCCGAGTCCTTTCCGCAGCGGATCGTGGTGCTGCAACGCGCGGTCCACGCGCGCCTCAAGCGTGGCGTCATCCGCCAGATCGGCCACACGGACCGAACGGCGCCCGACCTTGTCCTCATAAGCCGGGCCGATACCGCGACCGGTCGTCCCGATCTTGGTGCCCTTACTGGCCGCTTCCTCGCGCGCCCGGTCCAATTCACCATGGATTGGCAGAATCAGAGGGGTATTCTCGGCAATCATCAGTGTCTCGGGTGTGATCTCCACCCCTTGCTGCCGGATCGAGGCGATCTCGTTCACCAGATGCCAGGGGTCCAGAACGACGCCGTTGCCGATGACACTCAGCTTGCCGCCGCGCACAACACCCGAAGGCAGCGCGTTCAGCTTGTAAACTTCGCCATCAATGACCAGCGTATGCCCGGCATTATGCCCGCCCTGAAAACGCGCGATCACGTCCGCCCGTTCGCTGAGCCAGTCGACAATCTTGCCTTTTCCTTCGTCGCCCCACTGGGCGCCGACAACAACCACATTGGCCATATCCGGTCCTTTTGCGCTGAGATATCAAACCCGGCTGATATAACGAGGCTCAGTCGGCAGGGAAACCGATATTTCGCCGCATGGGGAAATCGCGCTACGCGCGATGCCTCTGGCGGGGATATTTTTGGCCAGATGAAGCGCGGATCCCCTGCTTCATCTGGCTCTAAATATCCCGGGGGGGGTCGCCCGGAACGGGCGGCGGGGGCAGCGCCCCCTTCTAACGGTGCAACAAGCGTACCGGTTGGCCATGAGGCGTGGTCAGATAAGCCTCTTCCCAGGCGCACTGCAGTGTGGCGACATCATCGGCTGGAGCGGCGCCTTGCTCGGCCAGCATCGCCTCCAGCGTTTCGAGCCAGGCATTGAAGTAATCCTCGCCCCCATCCAGTTCCCGGCTCAGCCCATTCCGTTTTAGGGTTGCGCCAAAGCGATCAGCCCAGTCGGGCCAGTCAAAACGCCCGGCCTCATTCAACGCAACGGTGACGGCAAAGACCTGAGCGTGCCAGGGTTCGGCGAAAACCGGCTCGGGCGCGGTATGGGTGAGACATGTGGTCATGCGGGCTCCAGATAGGATTGCCAAAGGTCCAGAACCACTTCATCGCCGGGATGTTCCGGGTCAGCCCAAAGCTCGGAGGCCGGGAAGATCACGGCGTAGAGCGGTTCAGGCGCCTCGCCCAGCCCGTGGGCGTTGGAATCGGGCAAAACATGTGTGCCGTGCAGTCTGAGAATGCGGCCCGTTGCGCCGGCGGCGTAGATCGGCAGCCTCGTATGCCCGCCGTCTACCAATCTGTTGGCGCTGGGGCGCGCCGTGCGCACCGCCTGTCCGACTTCGAACTTGACCGCGACATTCGACGGACGGTCCGCAGGGCCGCCTTTGGCCAGAGCCGCCGATACGTTCTCGGCCAACAGCTTTCGCGCAGCCAGAGGGTGATCTGCGTCAGCGGACACCTCACTCAGATCGTCCAGGGTCAGCACACCCTTCCCCACCAGAAGATCGGCAAGCCCGGCCATCCATATCTCGTAATATGAAAAGCGGGTGTAATCCTTGGGCGACAGCCGCTCGCGCGCGTGTCGTTTAACATCGATGTTCCACTGCCTCAAAGAATCCGCGGCCACCGTCACCGCCAAAGCGCGCGCCTGCCAGTCGTCGGCGAAAACCGGGGCATCTTCAGATTCCGGATGAATCGGACCGTCGCCAAAGCGTCCGCCCATGTCATGTACACGCGTCATGAGGGCTCCTTGGGTAAGCCTGTACCGATCATGCTGTCGCGGGTCACCAGCGCGGCCAGTTCATCCTCGGTCATGCCCTCGGTTCCGGCGGGGCGCATGGGCAGGACGAGATAGCGGATCTCGGCGGTCGAATCCCAGACGCGAACGGCTGTACCTTCGGGCAAGGTGACACCGAACTCGGCCAGCACCTTGCGCGGCTCACGCACAGCGCGGGCGCGGTAGGCATCGGATTTGTACCAGCCGGGCGGGATACCCAGCAGAGGCCACGGATAGCAACTGCACAGGGTACAGACGACCATGTTGTGCTGCGCAGGCGTATTTTCCACCACGACCATATGTTCGCCCTGCCGACCAAAATAGCCCAGATCGGCAATGACAGGCGTCGCATCCTCCAGCAAGGCGGCCTTGAAGTCAGGATCGCTCCACGCCTTGGCGACAACGCGGGCGCCGTTCTGCGGGCCGATCCGGTTCTGATAGGTGTCGATGATTTCATCCAGCGCGGCCGGGTCGATCAGCCCCTTCCGGGTCAGAATCGTTTCCAGCGCTTTGACGCGCAAAGCGGGTTCCGGCGGCAATAAGGCGTGCGGGTGGTCGTGATCGTCATGCGGCATGGGCCAGAGCCTGCGTCAGGATTTACCGGTCTGTCCAGTCCCTTTACCGTGATATGATACATCACGCATGGTGATGCGAACTCCTGACTTGCCCCCAAGATCAAACTTGCATAAGTACCACGCGATACACGTCTCGCTGTACAGGACCACCATGGAAAACGTCGTTCTCATCATCCACCTTCTGTTGGCCTTGGGCCTGATTGCCGTTGTTCTGATGCAGCGGTCCGAAGGCGGTGGCCTTGGTATGGGGGGCGGCGGCGGTGGCGCCATGACCGGTCGCGCCGCAGCGACGGCTCTGGGCAAGGTGACCTGGATCCTGGCGGCCTGTTTCATCGTGACCTCGATCACGCTGACCATTCTGGCGGCCCAGAAATCCTCGGGCAGCTCGGTGATCGACCGTCTGGGCGTTCCGGCCCCGGCCGCGACCGAGGACAGCACACCGGCGGTTCCGTCGGCGGATGACCTGCTGCCACCGGCACAGGGCGACAACGCGCCGCTGATCCCGCAGGCCGACTAAGCCACAAAACCTAGAAAATCGGAGGAGAACTGCAACAGCATCTTGCGGTTCTCTTGCGCTGCACGCGCGAATCCTTTATATGTGAAGTCCCGTGATGCAGCGGTTTTTTCGAACCGCCGGGCAGCTGATAATGACGTCTCACGGGAGCAGCCGAAAAACATGGCGCGTTTTATTTTCATCACTGGTGGTGTGGTTTCGTCCTTGGGCAAAGGACTGGCTTCGGCGGCGCTGGGATCACTGTTGCAGGCCCGTGGATATTCGGTGCGTCTGCGCAAGCTTGACCCCTATCTGAACGTCGATCCCGGCACCATGTCACCGTTCGAACATGGCGAAGTGTTCGTCACCGACGACGGGGCCGAGACCGATCTGGACCTTGGCCATTACGAACGCTTCACCGGAGTGGCCGCGCGCAAGACCGACTCGGTCAGTTCCGGGCGGATCTATTCCAACGTCCTGGAAAAGGAACGCCGCGGCGATTACCTCGGCAAGACCATTCAGGTCATTCCGCACGTCACCAACGAGATCAAGGATTTCATCGCCATTGGCGAGGATGAAGTTGATTTCATGCTCTGCGAGATCGGCGGCACCGTCGGCGATATCGAGGGCCTGCCCTTTTTCGAGGCCATCCGTCAGTTCAGTCAGGACAAGCCGCGTGGCCAGTGTCTGTTCATGCACCTGACGCTGCTGCCCTACATCAAGGCGTCCGGAGAGCTGAAGACCAAGCCGACCCAGCACTCGGTGAAAGAGCTGCGCTCAATCGGTTTGGCCCCCGACATTCTGGTCTGCCGCTCCGAAGGTCCGATCCCGAAGAAAGAACGTGAGAAGCTGGCCCTGTTCTGCAACGTCCGCCCCGACAGCGTGATTGCGGCGCAGGATCTCAGCACCATCTACGACGCCCCGCTGGCCTATCACCGCGAAGGTCTGGATCAGGCGGTTCTGGACGCGTTCCAGATCAGCCCGGCCCCCAAGCCCGATCTGGCCAAATGGGAAGATGTCAGCGACCGCATCCACAACGCCGAAGGTCAGGTAAAGGTCGCCATCGTCGGCAAATACACCCAGTTGGAAGACGCCTATAAATCGATTGCCGAGGCGCTGACTCATGGCGGTATGGCCAACCGGGTCAAGGTCAAGATCGAATGGGTCGATGCCGAGGTGTTCGACACCGAAGACGCCGCCCCCTATCTGGAAGGCTACCACGCCATCCTCGTCCCCGGCGGCTTTGGCGAACGCGGCACCGAGGGCAAGATTAAGGCCGCGCAATACGCGCGTGAACACAAAGTGCCCTATCTGGGCATCTGTCTCGGCATGCAAATGGCGGTGATCGAAGCCGCGCGCAACGCGGCGGGCATTACCGAGGCCGGGTCCGAGGAGTTCGACCATGAGGCCGGGAAAAAGCGTTTCGAACCGGTGGTTTACCACCTGAAGGAATGGGTGCAGGGCAACCACAAGGTGGAACGCAAGGTCGGCGACGACAAGGGCGGTACGATGCGTCTGGGCGCCTATAACGCGGTTCTGGCCGAAGGCTCGAAAGTGGCTGAGGTCTATGGCGGCACCCAGATCGAGGAACGCCACCGTCACCGTTATGAGGTCGACATCAAGTACCGCGAACAGCTTGAAAAGGCCGGCCTGAACTTCTCGGGCATGTCGCCGGATGGCCGCCTGCCCGAGATCGTCGAGTGGTCGGATCACCCGTGGTTCATCGGCGTTCAGTACCACCCGGAACTGAAATCGAAACCTTTCGATCCGCACCCCCTGTTCCGCGAATTCGTGCGCGCGGCCAAGGACACTTCGCGTCTAGTCTGATCACGGCCCGATAACAGTATTGTACCCGTCGGCGCGAAACATCTTTACGCGCCGACGGTTTGCACGGTTAACTGCCGCCATAGCAGCGACAGGAGGCCAGCCATGACCGATCAGATTACCCAAGCAGAAACCTTTGCCGCCCTGCACAAGAAGGGCGATCCGGTCATCCTCTATAATATCTGGGACGCAGGCAGCGCCGCCGCCGTGCGCGATGCGGGGGCCAAGGCGCTGGCCACGGGCAGCGCTCCGGTCGCGATGGCGCAGGGTTTTTCCGACGGCCAGAACATCCCCTTCGAGATGGCGCTGGACAATGCCCGCCGCATTGTCGAGACGGTTGATATCCCGGTCACCATGGACCTGGAAGGCGCCTATGCCGAGGACACGTTCGGCATTTCAGCCAATGTCAAACGGGCGCTCGAAACAGGTGTGATCGGCTTTAACTTCGAAGACCAGATCGTTGGAACCAAAGATCTTTATGACATCGAAACCCAATCCGCCCGCGTCGCCGCCATGCGCGAAAGCTGCGATGTGGCCGGTGTTCCCGCCTTCATCAATGCCCGCACAGATATCTTCCTCAAGGCCCACCCGGACACGCATGATCAGGCGATGCTGGACGATGCCATGGCGCGCGCCAAAGCCTATGCCGACGCCGGGGCCAGCGGCTTCTTCGCGCCCGGCCTGAAAGACGAGGCCATGATCGGCCAGCTTTGCGAGGCGACCGATCTGCCCGTCAACATCATCGCTCTGCCCGGCACCCCCGATACGCCAACGCTTGCCAAGCTGGGTGTGGCCCGGATCAGCTATGGTCCGGTCCCCTACCGGCAGATGCTCGCCTGGCTGCAGGACAAGGCGCGTGAGGCGTTGCAATCGGGCGGTTGATCCACTTTTGGGGGATTGCATTCCGGCTTAATCCTCCGCAACTTGCGCGTCATAAGTGGAGGAGGATGCCGCAATGGCCAAAGGATACTGGGTGGCCCATGTCGATGTCGACGACTTCGACACCTACAAGGCCTACATCGCCGCAAATGCAGCCCCTTTCGCCGAATACGGCGCCAATTTCCTGGTGCGCGGCGGTGAACGGACCGAGGTCGAGGGCAACGCCCGCGCCCGCACCGTCGTGATCGAATTCCCCAGCTATGAACAGGCACTGGCCTGCTATGAAAGCGAGGGGTATCAGGCCGCAAAAGCCCTGCGCGACCCGGTTTCGACCGGCGATCTTGTGATCATTCAGGGCTATGAAGCCTAGCAGCGCTTGGCGCGCCGGATATTTGGGAATATTCTAACCATATGTTGAAGAAGCTCTTTCAGGCCTTTCGCCCGCCGCAACATGACAAACTGCCCGACCCGGATGCCGAACTGGCGCTGGGGGCGCTGATGGTGCGCGTGGCACAGGCCGACCGCGACTATAAGCTGGAAGAGATCAGCCTGATCGACCGCATTCTCGCCCGCCTCTATCAGCACAACGCAATCGAGGCCGCCAAAGTACGCGCCACCTGCGAAAAATTGCACGCCGCCGCGCCCGAGACCGACACGTTCGGCAAGCTGATCCGCGAGACCACCGATCTGCAGGAACGGCTGGCCGCGCTGGATGCCCTGTGGGAGGTGGTGCTGGCCGACGGCAACTCGGACGAGGGCGAGATCAAGATCGTCGAAGAGGCGCGCATTGCCATGGGCCTCAGCTTCAATGACAGCAAGGCGGCGCGCGAACGCGTGCAAAGCCGGTTGGAAGCGACATAACCAGCAACTATATGGTTCAGAATGTTCAGTGATTTCCTGTCCCGGCTCACGCAGCCCCAGCCCGATCCGCTTGTCGAAGACGACGCCCGTCTGGCCCTGACCGCCCTTCTGGTGCGCATCGCCCGATCCGACAATGACTATGCCGATACCGAGATGGCCCGGATCGACCGCATCTCGGCCGAACGCTACGGCCTGTCCCCGTTCGAGGCCGCCGCCCTGCGCGCCCGCGCCGAAGACCTCGAGGCCGAAGCCCCCGACACCGTCCGCTTCACCCGCGCCATCAAAGAGGCCGTCGCCTATGACGACCGGCTGGCCGTGGTGCAGGCGATGTGGTCGGTCGCTTTAGCCGACGGGCAACGCACCGGCGAGGAGGATTCACTGCTGCGCCTCGTGGTCAGCCTGCTGGGCGTCAGCGACGTCGATTCGGCTCTGGCCCGGCAGAGGGCAGCGAAAGCCTGAGCCGATTGGCATGCAAACGGGTGGAAAATCCATTTTCGGCGCTGCCAGGTTTTTGCTTGAACTGAGATCGCTCAATTTCGGTTTCGAGCCCAAAGCGGTCGCCTGCAAACGCTCCCGATGTCACGCTGATGTTAGTGATGAATTCGCTACAAAGCTGTTTTCTCCCTACAGTGCCGAACAGCAGGACTTTCAGGTGCTGGTTGCCTGTAACGCGTGCCGTGTGTTGCCGATCTAAAATTTGCTTCCGTTAAAGTAAGCAATGTCATGACCCACCAGCGCATCTACGATCAGTTTGTTGCCGACCGTCGCGCCTAGCCCGTGCCAGACGGTTACATCGAAAATCACTACATCCTGCCGCATCGCTGGGTGCATCAGACGATCCATCGATATTGATTTACCTGACCGCAGAAGACCACTTTTTTGCGCATGTGATCGTCGCCAGGTTTACAAACGGCGCGGGTTTTGGGTTGCGTTAGAAAGATTGCTTCCTGTAGTTCTAATCAAATTGTATTAGGTCGCGGATTTCGGCAGCCGCTTCCATACATTGGCAATACGGAAAAAGGCAAGCAAATGATATACTTAAAAGATATCAATCTGATCTTCATAAAACCTAGAAAAGTAGCAGGAACATCATTTGAGATAGCTTTGTCCCAGTATGCAATGGAAGGTGATATCATCACGCCGATCTCGAAAGATGACGAAGCAACCCGTCGCGCTTTAGGGTTCAGAGGTGCGCAAAACTACTTAAAAGCACGCAGTGAATACTCGTTGAGTGATACAATTCGGTTTCTATCAGGAAGAGGTGCACCAAAAAAATACTTCAATCACATCGATGCGAAAGAGTTGCGAGAACGCCTTGGGGCGAAAGTGTTTGATAACGCAAAGAAAGTGTCAATTGTAAGAAACCCCTATGACAGAATAATATCAGCATATTACTGGGCAACACGCAAAAACGCGACCCGTGATAGCAACGGTTTCTCTGAATGGGTGCGTAACAACCCTCAAGTTCTTCGCAAAAATTATGAACATTACTTCATTAATCGGGAATTCATTTTGGATCACGTTGTCAGATACGAAAATCTTCTTGAGGATTGCCTTTCTCTTGAGAGCGAAATTCCTGCATTGGCAGGTCTATCGGATTCGATAAAAAACACTCAGGCAAAGGGAGGAACTCGACCGAAAGGGCGTAATGTTAGCGATTATTATCTCGAGGCCGGCGATCTGGTGTCTAGTGTTAAATTCTATAATCGTGAGATTATCGATATGTTTGGCTACGAAACTCCATAGCGCGAGCCAGATCGTCTCAATGCCGCTCCGAAGGCACCCGGGATCATTGCAGCGCAAAGTGGCCGCTCGGGGTGATCAAGGAAGCAAATACGGCGAACAGCAGCAAGGTCCATACCACCGGCATTGGCTAACGTTCACCTGATGCCGGTCTCAATAACCCGAGAACCGCCATGGCAAACCTCATAGGCACACCTGTCTGTTCGCCCCAACAACCCGCCACACGCCCAACCAACTGACAATTCAGACGGCACCACTGCTCATTTTGGTCAATTCGCAGCGTCAACATGTCATTTGCGCATTGCATTGATCCAAAAATTCAGCCCTATTACCGCACCAACACCTTTCACAAGACATGGACTGCCCGTGACAGAAGCCGCTCCCGTCATCGAGATCAGGAACCTGCATAAAAGCTTCGGAAATCTCGAGGTGCTCAAGGGAGTGGACATTACCGCCCATCGCGGCGATGTGGTGTCGCTGATCGGATCATCGGGATCCGGTAAATCCACCCTGCTGCGCTGCTGCAATCTGCTGGAAGACAGCCAGCAGGGCGAAATCCTCTTCAAGGGCGAGCCGGTCAGCTGGTCGGGACAAGGCAACGCCCGCCGCCCGGCCGATCCCAAACAGGTGCTGCGCATCCGTACCAACCTGTCGATGGTGTTTCAGCAGTTCAACCTCTGGGCCCATATGACCATCCTGCAAAACGTGATGGAGGCTCCGGTGACCGTGCTGGGTCGCGACAGGGCCGAGGTCGAGGACAGCGCCCGCAAATATCTGGAAAAGGTCGGCATCGGCGACAAATGCGACGTCTATCCGGCGCAGCTGTCGGGTGGCCAGCAGCAGCGCGCCGCGATTGCGCGTGGTCTGTGCATGGAGCCCGAGGCGTTGCTGTTCGATGAACCCACGTCGGCGCTGGACCCGGAACTGGAACAGGAAGTGATCAAGGTGATCAAGGATCTGGCCGCCGAAGGGCGTACCATGATCATCGTGACGCATGATATGAAGATGGCGGCGGATATCTCCAGCCACGTCGTGTTCCTGCATCAGGGCCTGATCGAGGAAGAAGGCTCGGCCGAAGACATTTTCACCGCACCTGAATCCCAACGGCTTCAGGGCTTTCTCTCCGCCACTCAGGCGGCTTAACCAACGGACAGAACCAATAAGGGGAGTAACAATGAAAAACCTGATTCTGACCACCGCAGCACTGGCACTGACCGCCGGTGTCGCCATGGCCCAAACCGTGCGCATGGGCACCGAGGGCGCCTACCCTCCGTACAACTTCATCAACGATGCCGGTGAGATCGACGGCTTCGAGCGTGACGTGGGTGACGAGCTGTGCAAGCGCGCCAATCTGGACTGCGAATGGGTCAAGAACGACTGGGATTCGATCATCCCGAACCTGGTTTCGGGCAACTACGACACCATCATCGCCGGCATGTCGATCACTGATGAACGCGATGAAGTCATCGATTTTACGCAGGACTACTACCCGCCGACGGCTTCGGCCTATGTCGCTACCTCTGACTCGGCAGATGTAACCGGTGGTGTTGTTGCAGCGCAAACTGCCACCATCCAGGCGGGTCACGTCGCCGAATCCGGTGCAACTCTGGTTGAATTCGCGACCCCCGAAGAAACCCTCGCAGCCGTCCGTAACGGCGAAGCTGATGCTGTTTTGGCGGACCGCGACTATCTGGTGCCGCTGGTCGAGGAATCGGGTGGTGAACTGGTCTTTATCGGCGACCCGGTTCCACTGGGCGGTGGTGTCGGCATGGGCCTGCGCGAAAGCGACGGTGAATTGCGCGGTAAGTTCGACGAAGCCATCACATCGATGAAGGCAGACGGCACGTTAAACGAAATGCTGATCAAGTGGTTTGGTGAAGGTATCGCCACCTATGGCGCTGACGGTACGGTCATCACCAACTAAATCCTGACCTAACTCGGACCGGCGCCTCAGTGCCGGTCCGATGCCGGCCTTGCCGGAACAGACGTTCGAAAGACGCCATATGTTCTCCTACTGCGCTGATCCTGACACGCTGGGCACGTTCCGCTGGTTCTCGTGCTATCTGACCAATGGCGTCCACTGGTCGTTCTACCTGTCCTTCCTCAAGGTGCTTGGTTTGCTGGCCGTCACCGCCCCCGTTGCGCTTGGCTTCGGATTCGCAGGCGCCATGGCCGCCAGATCGCATGTTCCGCCGCTCAGCTGGCTGGGCAAAGCCTATATCGCCATCGTGCGCGGCGTCCCCGATATCGCCTTCTTCCTGTTCTTCGTGATCGCGCTGGATCAGGGCTTTGAATGGCTGCGCCACAAAGTGCTTTGCCCCGACTGGACCGATCCGGTGCGGCAGGGCAATGACTTCATCGTCTGTCAGGCCGCCAAACTGCCGCTGGGTACCGCGCCCGAATGGGTACACGAGACCTATGGCTTCTTCCTTGCGGTCATCACCTTTTCAATCGTCTTCGGCGCCTTTGCCGCCAACGTCCTGTTCGGCGGTATGCGCGCCGTGCCACACGCCCAGCTGGAAACGGCCGAGGCCTATGGCATGACCCGCCGTCAGACCTTCTGGCGCATCCTTGTGCCGCAAATGTGGGTCTATGCCCTGCCCGGCCTCAGCAACCTGTGGATGGTGCTGATCAAGGCCACACCGCTGCTGTTCCTGCTGGGGATCGAAGATATCGTCTATTGGGCGCGCGAGTTGGGCGGCACCAAAACATCGCGCTTCACCGACTATCCCCATGGCGACTGGCGCATGTGGTACTTCCTCGCTCTGCTGATCTTCTACCTCGGCATGACGCGTGTATCCGAGATCGGGCTTGAGAAACTGATGCGCCGGCTGTCCCACGGTCAGGCCACATCCGGCGGAGAGCTGCTGCGCAAGGAGACCACCGCATGAGCTGCCTCCAGACCATTCAGGACTATGGCCTGCGATCCCTTGGCTATGGCGAACGCCTTCTTCCCAAGACCGATTTCACCCTGTGTGAGCATTTCACCCTGATCGGCTCGGGCATGATCTGGAATATCTATTTCGGCATCATGGCGATGGTCACTGGATTTTTCCTCGCTACCGCGCTGGCCGTTGGCAAAGCTTCATCTAACAAATGGCTGCGCAAGCCGTCCGAATGGTTCATCTTCCTGTTCCGCGGCTCACCGCTCTTTATCCAGTTCTTCTTCGCCTATTTCTTCTTCCTGTCGCTGAAGAAACCCTATCCGATGTTCGACGCCTTCACCTCGGCCTGGCTGGGGGCGCTGATCGTGCTGTTCCTGAACACATCCGCCTATTCGGGCGAGATTTTCTATGGCGCGCTGCGCTCGATCCCCAAGGGTGATATCGAGGCAGCGGATGCCTACGGCATGACCGGCTGGTCCCGCTTCCGCCGGATCGTCTGGCCGACCATGCTGCGGCTCGCCTGGCCCGCTTACACCAACGAAGCAATCTTCGTGTTCCAATCCACCACGCTGGTCTTTTTCTCGGCCTTCCCCGCCTGGCAACAACGCGGAGATGCGCTCTATTACGCCAGCTATTTCGCGGACAAAACATTCAACCCGTTCATTCCCTACCCGATTCTGGCGTTCTATTTCATCTTGCTGACGCTGGTGATCGTCTGGTGTTTCGGCAGGGTCAACAAGCGCCTGAACCGGCACTTGCCCGAGGCCAGAAAAGCCAAGATGCGGTTCCGTCTGAATCTGGCGCGCTAAGCCCACGCCACAGGGTTCAGCCGGAACAGTTTCGAAAGCTGCTCATAAACCTCGGGCACCTCGTGCTGCAGGGCGCGGGGGCGTTCAAAGAACACCTCGACCGAAACGGCAAAGAACTCCTCATGGCCCGTTGCGCCATAAGGGTCGATGACCGTATGCCGCCCGCTTTCAACCGCTCGCACATGCGCGTCATAGGCGGTCAGGAAGACTTTCTCCCATTCGGCAAAGCTCTGTCCCTCGCTCAGGATCGGCACGCCATTGGTGCCGCCGGACAGGTCATCTATCTGATGCGCGAATTCGTGCAGCACCACGTTCTGCCCGTCCCGGTCATCCAACGCGCCCTGCTGGCTGTGGGCCCATGACAAAATGACCGGCCCGCGATCCCAGCTTTCGCCGGTGCGCACGATCTCTTTCTCGGTCACGACATAACCTGAATGCCGCTGCTGCTTTGACTTGAACGCATTGGGATAGATCAGAAGCGTCGTCAGATTGTCGTACCAAAGGTCGCTGTTGATCACGAGCAGGCAGGCCTGCGCCGCAATCGACAGTTCCATCTCTTCGGTCACCTCCAGCCCGTCACATCCGTAAAAGCTCACCTGATCCAGAAACAGGTTCACCTTGCCATCCAGATGCTGCCGCAGCGGCGGCGGCAGTCGTCGGATGATCGGCACCTGACGGTCAATGATATCGCGCTGATGCGGATTGAGCGGGGTCGCCAATAGCGCGTCACGCGCCCGTCTTTTCGACCAGAGGTAAAAAGCCAGACCTCCGGCGATCAGTAACAGAATGGTAAGCAAGATGAACATGATGAGAGAATATATGCATCACTTGGCCGGGCACAATCGACCGTCAGGTCTTGTACAACACATAAGACTCCGCCTCCAGACAGGGGACAACACGGACATTTTCCGAAACCGCAAAAGGCGGCGGGATATGGCGGGCAATAATTTGATCAAATTTCGTGACAACGCGCCGGACCTCCTTTAAACCTGCAGGAACACGAGCAACGGAGCCCCAATATGGACCTCAGCGCCCTGCACACATTCCGCGTCGCCGCCTGCGACCTGAACGGCCAGATGCGCGGCAAACGCGTGCCTCCCTCCTACGCTGAAAAGCTGGAACAGGGGGCCGTGCGCATGCCGTTTTCGGCGCTGAATGTCGACCTCTGGGGGGCGGATATCGAAGGCAGCCCGCTGGTCTTCGAAAGCGGCGATGCCGATGGAGTTCTGCGCCCGACCGAGCGTGGAGCCGTCCCGATGCCGTGGCTGGAAACACCCTCTGCACTGGTGCCGATGTGCTTGTATGACGACAACGGAACGCCCTTTCCGGGCGACCCGCGGCACGCTTTATCTGCTGTCTTGAACCGCTATGCCGAACGCGGCTGGTCGGTGATCGCAGCGACCGAGCTTGAGTTCACTTTGCTGGATTCCTCAGGCGCCGAACCCCAGCCACCGATCAACCCCGTGACCGGGCGCAGGCTATTGGCAGAGTCGGTTCTCTCCATGGCCGAGATGGACGCATTCGATGCCTTTTTCACCGAGCTTTATGACGGCTGCACCGCCATGGGCATCCCCGCCCAGACCGCTATATCCGAAAGCGGCATAGGTCAGTTCGAAATCAACCTGAACCATCAGGACGCCCTGCGTTGCGCCGACGATACGTGGCTTTTCAAGGCTTTAACACGCGGTCTTGCGCGCAAACACGGCTTTACAGCGACTTTCATGGCCAAGCCTTATGCGCAGGATGCGGGCAACGGGATGCATGTGCATTTTTCGGTGGTCGACGCGCAGGGCAAGAACGTCTTTGACAATGGCGGACCCGAGGGAACCGATGTGCTGCACTCAGCCGTGGCCGGATGTCTGGCGGCGATGCCGGGTTCAACGCTGATCTTTGCGCCGCATGGCAACTCTTATACGCGGCTGGTGCCCGGCGCGCACGCGCCGACCGGGGCCAGCTGGGCCTATGAAAACCGCACCGCCGCACTGCGTATTCCGGGCGGGGCGCCCGCCGCGCGACGCATCGAACACCGCGTGGCCGGAGGGGACATCAACCCCTATCTGATGCTGGCGGCAGTACTCGGGGCGGCGCTGGTCGGGATCGAGGACAACATGCAACCGCCTGCCCCGATCTCGGGTAATGCCTATGAGATCGAGGGCCTGCCGCAACTGGCGGCGGACTGGTCTGCGGCCATTTCCGCCTTCGAGACCGACCCCGTAGTTGCCCGCATCTTCCCTGCCGATCTGATCCGTTATATGGCGATGACCAAACGGCAGGAAATCGCGCGCTTTGCGGATCTGCGGCCCGAAGACCACTGGCTCAGCTATCTCGAGGCCGTATGATCCCCTTGCCCGGCAGTCCGCGCTCCGCTAGAGTTAATTTGATCAAATTTGGTGACCCATGAAAATCGGCATCCTTGTAACCGGCCATCCACCCGATGAATTGTATGATCAATTTGGGGAATATGATGGTATGTTCCGCGCTTTATTGGGCGGGAACGGCTTTGAATTTCAGACATATAAAGTCGTCGACAACCAGTTCCCCAACGATGCCCATCAGGCCGATGGCTGGGTCATCACCGGATCGCGCCACGGTGCCTACGAGGATCATCCGTGGATCCCAAAGCTCGAACAATTGATCCGTGACATTCAGGCGACCGGCAATCCGCTGATCGGTGTCTGCTTTGGTCATCAGATCATTGCGCAAGCCCTTGGTGGGAAAGTGGAAAAGTTCAAAGGGGGTTGGGCCATCGGGCGCACTGAGTATGCGTTTGATGATCAAACTGTCACGCTGAATGCGTGGCATCAGGATCAGGTCACCGAAGTGCCCGAAGGCGCCAGGGTGATGGGGACAAACGACTTTTGCCGCAACGCCATGATCTCTTATGGCGATACGATCTGGACCGTGCAGGCCCACCCGGAATACGGCAATGATTTCATCCAGGGCCTGATGGAGACACGCGGCAAGGGCGTCGTCCCCGACGATCTGATGCAGGCCGCTGCCAACCGCAGCGACGCCCCGGACGATAACAATAAAATCGGGCGCTACATGGCTGAGTTCCTGAAGAAAGCGAGGGCCTGATGGCCGACTGGAAAGACGAACTGCCGCAAGCGGCACGCGCTTATATCGACGGGCAGCGGCTGGATGAGGTCGAGTGTATTATCTCGGACCTGCCCGGCATTGCGCGTGGCAAAGCCGTTCCTGCGTCGAAATTCGCCAAACAGGCCTATTTCCATCTGCCCGACAGCATCTTCTATCAGACCATCACCGGCGACTGGGGCGAGGCCGCCGGTGAAGACGGATTCATCGAACGCGACATGATCCTGAAGCCCGATTTCTCGACAGCCTCCGCCGCGCCCTGGACCGGCGATTGGACGTTGCAGGTGATCCATGACGCCTATGACCGCGACGACAACCCGATCCCCTTCAGTCCGCGCAACGTGCTGAAACGCGTTGTGCAACTCTATCACGACAAAGGCTGGAAACCGGTTGTGGCCCCCGAGATGGAGTTCTTTCTGGTCGCCCCAAATGTCGATCCGGCGCAAGAGATCAAGCCGATGATGGGCCGCTCGGGCCGACCGGCTGCGGCGCGGCAAGCTTATTCAATGACTGCTGTCGATGAGTTCGGCCCCGTAATCGACGACATCTATGATTTCGCGGAACATCAAGGGTTTGAGATTGACGGCATCACCCAGGAAGGCGGCGCTGGTCAGCTTGAGATCAACCTGCGCCATGGCAACCCGGTCAAACTGGCCGATGAGGTGTTCTATTTCAAACGTCTGATCCGCGAAGCTGCGCTGCGTCACAACTGCTTTGCCACTTTCATGGCGAAACCGATTGAAGATGAGCCCGGCTCGGCCATGCATATCCACCATTCGATCATCGATATGGAAACCGGTCAGAACATCTTTTCGGGTCCGCAAGGAGGCGAAACCGACGCTTTTTATCACTACATTGCGGGTCTGCAGAACCACCTGCCCGCAGGTCTGGCCGTCATGGCCCCCTATGTGAACTCCTACCGCCGTTATGTGAAGGACCACGCCGCACCAATCAATCTGGAATGGGCGCGCGACAATCGCACCACCGGTATCCGCGTGCCGCTATCCGGACCCGAAGCGCGCCGGGTGGAAAACCGCATCGCAGGCATGGACTGCAACCCCTATCTGGGCATCGCGCTGTCGCTGGCCTGCGGTTATCTGGGCCTGACCCAGCAGGAACGTCCACGCCGTCAGTTCTATGGCGACGCCTATGAAGGGGACGGAGACATCCCGCAGGTCATGGGCAACGCGCTGGACCTGTTTGATCAGGCCACCGCCCTGCATGAGGTGCTTGGCCCAGAATTCGCCCGCGTTTACGGCATCGTCAAGCGCGCCGAATACGAGGAGTTCCTGCAGGTCATCTCTCCGTGGGAGCGTGAGCATCTGCTGATGAACGTCTGAGGTCCGCGATGAATCTGCTTTATGCCAACGACCGCAAGGCCGAGTTTCCGGCCAGTTGGTACGCTGCGACGGCCAATCCGATGGATCGGTTTCCTGAACTGTCAGGCGACATAAAGGCGGATGTCTGTGTGGTCGGCGGGGGGTATACCGGCTTGTCCGCCGCTCTGCATCTGGCCGAAGCCGGGTTCGATGTGGTTTTGCTCGAGGCGCATCGCGTGGGTTTTGGCGCGTCGGGCCGCAACGGTGGCCAGTTGGGCAGCGCGCAGCGGATGGATCAGGAAGACCTTGAGCGGCTGGTCGGTAACGATGACGCCGCCAAGCTGTGGGATCTGGCCGAGGATGCCAAGGATCTGGTCAAATCGCTGATTGCAAGGCACCAGATCAACTGCGATCTGAAACCGGGCGTGGCCGTTCTGGGACTTAGCCATGGGGAACAGCAAGAGCTGCATGAGCACGCGGCGCATCTGTCCAGCCGCTATGGCTATGATCAGATGGAGATTCTGGACGAAGGCGCAGGGCACGCGCTCTGCCCCTCGCCCACCTATCGCGGCGGGTATCTGGATAAGGGCGCTGCGCATTTGCACCCGTTGAACTTCGCCTTGGGCCTGGCGCAGGCCGCCGCCAATGCCGGCGTGCGAATCTTCGAAAGCACCGAGGTCTCCGGCATCGAGGAAACAAGCCCGGCGACCGTGCACACAGCGCAGGGCACGGTAACTTCCGACCATGTCATTCTGGCCTGTAATGGCTACTTAGGCGGCCTGAACGGCAAAGTGGCAACGCGGGTGATGCCGATCAACAACTTCATCGCCGCAACCGAACCACTGGGCGCTGACGCGGCCCGCGTTCTGACACAGGACGTCGCAGTCGCCGATACCAAGTTTGTGGTGAATTATTTCCGCCTCAGCGCCGATAACCGCCTGCTGTTTGGCGGTGGCGAGAGTTATGGGTATCGCTTTCCGTCCGATATCGCCGCCAAGGTGCGCAAACCGATGACCGAGATCTTCCCGCATCTGCGTGATGTCAGGATCGATTACGCCTGGGGCGGCACGCTTGCGATCACCATGCGGCGGATGCCCTATCTGGCGCGGTTGGCCCCCAATATCCTGTCGGCATCGGGCTATTCCGGCCACGGCGTGGGTACGGCCACCCATGCCGGGCAGTTGATGGCATTGGCTGTTCAGGGTCAGGCCGAGGGTTTTGACACCATGGCCCGTGTCCCCGCCCTGCCATTTCCCGGAGGCCCCGCTCTGCGCAGCCCCTTGTTGGTGCTGGCGATGACGTGGTTTGCCCTGCGCGACCGTCTGGGGCTTTGATCACAGCAATAACGACAGTTAGGTGAAATTTTGCCAAAGGCCAAAACAGGCCTTGGTTTGGCCATTTTTCGATTTTATAATTACCAAAGATACAATTCGGGAAATCCAAATATGACGCTTGTACCCAACGTTCATGACGCCGAACCCATCCCCGCCGCCGCACGAGATGCCATTGATGCTTTGATGCAATCAGGCGACCTGTTCCGCTATACTGCACCCCAAGACGCGCCGGTTGCGCTGCTTGAAGCCGAGTTTGCCGCGCTGTTGGGCAGCAAATACGCGCTGGCCGTGTCGTCCTGCTCAGCCGCGCTGTTTCTGTCGCTCAAAGCTCTGGGGCTTCCCCGAGATGCACAGGTGTTGATCCCCGGATTTACCTTTGCCGCAGTGCCGTCCTCGGTCGTTCATGCGGATTGCATTCCGGTTCTGTGCGAGGTCGGGCAGAATTACCGCATCGATATGACCGATTTCGCGGCCAAGCTGGACGGTGTGCAGGCAGTGATCGTCAGCCACATGCGCGGCCATACCTCGGATATGGACGCGATCATGGAACTTTGCGACGCGCGCGATATCCCCGTGATCGAAGATGCTGCCCACTCGCTGGGCACCACGTGGAATGGGCGCAATATCGGAACCATCGGCAAGGTCGGTTGTTTCTCGTTCCAGTCCTACAAGATGATCAATGCCGGAGAAGGCGGCATCCTGATCACTGACGATGCCGATCTGGTTGCCCGTACGGTCATCATGTCCGGCGCATATGAGCACAACTGGAAGAAACACGCGGGCGCACCCGAGCTTGAGCTGGCCTTTGCCCGCTGGCAGAACCAATTGCCGCTTTATAATCTGCGGATGAGCAATCTCAGCGCCGCCGTGATCCGCCCGCAAATTCCTGAATTGGCGCGTCGGGTCCGTGACGGGCTGGAGAACCATGACTATGTTGCGGGCCGTCTGAACACGTCGCCTCATATCGACGTGCCGGCGCCGCTGACACCTGAACGCCGTGCACCCGATTCGATCCAGTTCAATCTGGTGGGCCTTGGCGAGGATGACATCAAAGCCTTCGCCGCAGCCGCTGATGCGCGGGGCGTCAAGGTACAGGTCTTCGGCCTGAGCCAGGACAATGCGCGTGCTTTCTGGAACTGGCAATTCCTGCCCGAACAGGTCGACCTGCCACAAACCCGCGCCATGCTGATGAGCGCCTGCGACGTGCGCCTGCCCGTGCGTCTGACGCGTGATGAACTGGACGTGATCGCGGATATCCTGCTGGCTTCGATCGGAGAAGTGGTCGGTCCGATGCCGGTCTATGGCACCTGATCAATTCCCGATCAGATCAAACGCCTGAACCGATAAAAACAACGCGTCGATCCCATCCGGGGTCGGCGCGATGCGCGATAATATCGCGGCAACCGCCAGGCCCCGGTCGGTCGCAACCAGCAGCGGAGCGCCGGAATCCCCCATCATGACAGGGCAAATCGCGCTGAGCAGATTGTTCCCGAGCATTTGAGGCGCACAGAGCCCGGTACGGCTCAGCACATGTGGGCGAAGGCCGGGATAGCCTGCAACAAATCCTGCAAGGGGGGCATCCGTGGCGATGGAGAAGAACCCAAGTTCTGCCCCTAACGGGTCGGACAATTCCAGCACCGCCCAATCCAGATCGGTACGGTTGTCGAATGCTCCGTCTGCACCTTGCGCTGGGGCCAGCCGATAAGCGATGACATCTGACACCGCGACAGCTTCACCGCGCTGATAGCCTGCGGCGAAGCGGATGCTTGAAGGCGGTATCCAGCGCTGACGGACAGAATTATAAAGGCAATGCGCCGCCGTAAGCACCAGCTGTTCGGATATCATAACGCCCGTGCAGTGCGACCGCTGGCTGCGGCTGGCGAAATTGACACGCCCCACAGCTTGCCACGGTGCCTCGGCAGCATTCAGAATTTCGCGATCCCGGATGTCTGCACAGCCAGCCGAGGCATCCTGCCCCATCGTACAGATCGGCTGCCACAGGCCCGAGAATTGACCCTGCGCCAGCGCCGTGTGCGCCCAAAGCAGCGCCCCGATCACAAGCAGCCAGCGCATCGGGCCAATCAGCTGAGTTTTGACAATTTCTGCTGCAATTCCGCGAGTTGCTTTTTGATGTCGTCCAGATCTTCTTTGGGTTCCGACTCTTCCTGCTCACCATCCGAGCCCGACCATTTGCCGGACAGCCCGCCGGTCATGGCCTTCAGAAACGCCTGTTGCTGCGCCTGCATCGCGTCGAAGCCCGGCATCTGCGACATCGGGTTCATCGCGTTCATATTTTCCATCATCTTGGACTGGCTTTCGCGCAGCATCTCGAATGAGCTTTGCAGGAATTGCGGCATCATGCCCCCGCCTGGCACCATATAGCTGCGGACCAGATCGTTCAGCACATTGACCGGCAACACATTCTCGCCCCGGCTTTCATGTTCGGCAATAATTTGAAGCAGATACTGTCGCGTCAGATCATCCCCGGTTTTCAGATCGATGATCTGAACTTCGCGTCCATCGCGGATGAAACCGGCGATATCTTCAAGCGTGACATAGTCGCTGGTCTCAGTGTTATACAGCCGACGGCTGGCATAGCGCTTGATCAGCAACGGCTTTTCTTGGTCTGACACCTTGTACCCTCCCCAAGGATGATGCGTTGCAGCGCAGGTTATGCGACTGCAGAACAAAAAGAAAGGGCAGGTCAAACGACCTGCCCGCAGCGATTGCACCATTTGGGAGGAATGGGTGCACTATCGCAGTCTAACCTTACTTGGTGGTTGCTGCTTTCTTTGCGGCAGCAGTCACCTCGTTGGTGGCTTTCTTGACGGCCGAGGTTGCTTCTTCGGCTGCGTCTTTGCCAGCCGCCATCAGCAGCTCAACGGTTTCGGTCTGAACTTTTTTCGCGATCTCGGCGAAAGCGGCCATGTTTTCGGCAGCAACTTCAGCCGACGCGCTTGCGAAGTCGGTTGCGGCTTTTGCGTAGTCGGCAGGCTCTGCCTTTGCTTTCGACATCTCGGTCAGCTTGGCCAGGGTTTCCTTGGTCCATTTGTTCGAGATTTCAGCCGACTTCTCAGCTGCGTCCAGGGCAACGCCCGACAGCTTTTCGTTCAGCGATGCGGTCGATTTGAACGCGTCTTCCAGAGCGCTTGTGTCAACCGGGAATGCACCCATCATGTCTTTCAGGGTCGCGGTAAAGTCTTGGGTCTTTGCCATTGTCCTAATCCTTTTAGCCTGTCCGGGCCCACCCCGGGTTTCATCAGCTTGAGGACAATATGATTGCTGCATCGCAGCATTGCAAGTTTTTTCTTGCTGCAATGCAGAAAAATGTGAGTTTCAAAATGATATCAGCGGTTTGCCTTGACCAAAACATAGGTCCCCGGCGCCGGGCACAGGCGCGGATGGTCCGAATCGCCGGTGTCGCGGGCCGGAACCTGCTTGCCGGAGCGCTTCTTCAGCCACGCCTCCCACATGGGCCACCAGGACCCTTCATGGAAGTCGGCCTCTTTCAGCCAGGTATCGGCATCCGCTTTCAAGTCCGGGTTGGTATAGTGGCCATATTTCTTCTTGCTGGGCGGATTCACGATGCCCGCGATATGACCCGATTCCGAAACCACAAAGGTTTTGGACTTCGACCCCATCTGCTGCACACCACGATAGCAATCCTTCCACGCCGCGATGTGGTCCGTCTCGCAGGTGATGGCCATCAGGGGCACATCGACATCCTTGATATGCAGCTTATGCCCCAACAACTCGAACCCATCGGTGACGAAATCGTTGCTTTGGCACAATCCGCGCAGATACTGGATCGCCATACGGCCCGGCAGATTGGCGCCGTCGCCGTTCCAATACAGCAGATCGAAAGCGGGCGGCGTTTCGCCCATCATGTAGTTGCGAATGGCCGGTGTATAGATCAGGTCCCGAGACCGTAGAAAGGACATCGTCCGCCCGATGATCCATGCTTTCAATATGCCATCTTTCGAGACCTGATCCTCGATCCCGTCCACGAAATCATTCTGCAGGAAGGGTGTGAATTCACCCTGCTCTCCGAAATCCGTCAGCGTGGTAAAGAAGGTCGCCGACTTGATCGATTTGTCGCCGCGCTGCTTCAGCAGAGAGAGGGTCAGGTTCAGTGTCGTACCCGCAATGCAATAGCCCACCGCATTGACCTGCTTGACCTTGCAGATTTTCTTGGCCTCTTCGATGGCGGTCAGGAAACCTTCCTGAATGTAATCCTCCATCCCGATATCGGCATGAGAGCTGTCGGCGTTCACCCAACTGACCACAAACAGAGTATAGCCCTGCTCGGTCACCCATTTGATCAGGCTGTTCTGGGCTTTCAGGTCCAGAATGTAGAATTTGTTGATCCATGGCGGGAACAGGACGATGGGCGTTTCGTGCACAGTCTCGGTCACCGGTTTGTACTGGATCAGTTCCATCATCCGGTTGCGATAGACCACGTCGCCCGGTGTCGTGGCGATATTGCCGCCAATCTCGAACGCGCTTTCATCGGCCAACCGGACGACCATCTCGCCATCGTTGGCCTCAAGGTCCGACACCAGATTTTCAAGGCCCTTGATCAGAGACTGGCCTTCGGTCTCGATCGCCTTTTCCAACGCATCCGGGTTGGTCGCCAGAAAGTTCGTCGGCGCCATCATGTCGATGATCTGTTGCGAGAAGTATTGAAGGCGTTGCTTATCCTTGGTCTCCAGATCCTCGACCGACGCCACCGCCTGCGAGATAGCCTCGGCATTGGTTTGGTATTGCTGGCGGATCAGGCGGAAATAGGGGTTGGTCTCCCACATCGGGTTTGAAAACCGCTTGTCCTTGGGCTGGGTATCGGGCGCTTCGCCGTCGCCGCTTGTCAGGGTTTTCTGAGCCTCGGCAAAGTTAAGAACCGACTTGCCCCAGTATTCGATCTGATGCTCAAGCAGCTTGGTCGGGTTCTGAAAAGCTTCGGCCCAGTAGGCCGTTGCTGCTTTTGCAAAAAGCTCTTGATTCGGACCGTCCAGCGCGGGAGTGTGCGGCGTTTTGCCGGCCATGACTTCGACAAGACGTTTGGACAATTCTTCGACCTTGCCCATATTTTCCTTAAGTCGTTCAATATGTTCTTCGGTCAATTTCGGCGTCTGGTCGTCAGTAGTTGTCATTTTAACAATTCCCACCTAATCTCGCTGCTATGCAGAATAACGTCGTGGGCGTCGGGGGGCAAAGCGACGAATGGTCCAAACTCTCACGCTGATACGCAGGAGACACATTCGATGCGCTACATGATGACCTACGACCTGATGGAAACCATGCGTAACACCAATCAGTGGCTTGGTGCAACTGCCAGTGCGATGGCGTCCTATCCGATGTTTTCAATGACACCCAACCCCGCCTTCAACTGGATGGCGGCCTGGGGTGAGGTGACCGAGCGCACGTTCCAACGCATGGTGGTCAAGCCGGACTGGGGCATCCGCACCTTCACCTGCGAGGACGGCAAGGACCATCTGGTCGACGTCACCACGGTTCTGGAACGCCCCTTCGGCGATCTGATCCATTTTCGCGTCAACGGGCGCGAGGAACAACCGCGCAAGGTTTTGTTGGTGGC
The DNA here is from genome assembly GCF_056531745.1 of Ruegeria sp. L12. NCBI lineage: Bacteria > Pseudomonadati > Pseudomonadota > Alphaproteobacteria > Rhodobacterales > Roseobacteraceae > Ruegeria > Ruegeria sp. L12. Next base: position 25,947 of record NZ_JBQFMH010000002.1, on the reverse strand, counting down.
ACCGATGTCCGGCCACTATGCCACGCTGCTGCGTTCGACCGTCAAAAGCCTGATCGTCAATTGCGAAGTTTACATCACCGACTGGCATAATGCGCGTGACATTCCTGTTTCCGAAGGCAAGTTCGATGTCGAGGATTATACGCTCTACCTTGTCGATTTTATGAAGGAGCTGGGCCCCGACACACACGTCGTAGCCGTCTGCCAGCCAGCCCCCCTGACCTTGGCCGCAACCGCCTATCTGGCCGAGGTCGAGCCCAAAGCACAGCCCAGCACTCTGACCCTGATCGGTGGCCCGGTAGACCCCGACGCCACCCCGACCGAGGTCACCGATTTCGGCCGCCGCGTGACCATGGGGCAGTTGGAAGAGACCATGATTCAGCGGGTCGGGTTCAAATACAAAGGCGTGGGCCGGATGGTCTATCCCGGACTGCTGCAACTGGCCTCGTTCATGTCGATGAACGCCGAGCGTCACAGCAAGGCCTTCACTGATCAGATCCAGCGCGTGATCCGGGACGAAGCCTCGGACCATGACGCCCATAACCGGTTCTATGATGAATATCTGGCGGTGATGGACATGACGGCCGAGTTCTATCTGTCGACGGTCGAGCGTGTGTTCAAAAACCGTGAGATTGCGCGCAACGAATTTGTCGTCGCCGGGCATAAAGTGGATATCGGCAAGATCACCGATGTTGCGGTGAAGTCAGTTGAAGGTGCGAATGACGATATCTCGGCCCCCGGCCAGTGCATCGCGGCACTGGACCTGTGCACCGGCCTGCCCGACAGCAAGAAGGCCAGCCATGTGGAACCCGGTGCGGGCCACTATGGCATCTTCGCCGGTCGCAGCTGGCGCGACAACATCCGCCCGCTTGTGATTGATTTCATGAACGAAAACAGCCGCAAGAAGCCCAGACGCCGCGCCGCCAACAGCAACAAAGTTGCATGAACCAGCCTTCCGCAGGTGCCGTTCCCTTTTCCTGTACCTGCGGTGTCCTGCAGGGTTACATAACGCCCAAGGGTGTCAAACGCGGCACCCATGTCGGGTGTTACTGCCATGATTGCCGTGCGGCGCAGCTGTATTTCAAACAACCCGACCCTGCCCCCGACCCGGTCGATATCCTGCAAACCACGCCCGAAGACATCCGCATCGAAACAGGTGCCGAGCGTCTGGCGGCCATGCAACTCGGCCCGAAGGGAATGTTGCGGTGGTACGCAAGCTGCTGTGATGCACCGCTGGCGACCACGCCTCAGACTGGCAAGCTTCCGTTTGCGGGTTTTATAGTCAATCGTATTGCCGACCCGTCCACATTGGGACCCATCACCACACGTGGGTTTGTGCCAAAACCGGACGGCAAGCAAAAGCACGAGAACCTGAGATATGCGGCAATCGGATTGATCAGACGCGTGCTTGGATCACGCCTGTCGGGCAGCTGGAAAACATCGCAGTTCTTCGCGGCAGACACCGCTGCACCGGTCGTTACGCCGATTATCATGACCAAGGAACAGCGCGCGGCTTATTACGGCTAGAGCAATCGCAGCGACACCTTCAGCCAATCCCTCAACGCGGCATTGACTGCGTCCGGGGCCTCTAACATCGGCAAATGACCCGCGCCCTCCAGTACCAGTAGTTCGGCTTCGGGAATGAGTTCCGCCATGAACTGATGTTTCCTGACCGGCGTCAGATTGTCATGCGCGCCGCACAGAACCAGTGTCGGCACCTTGATCAGACGCAACGTGGCCTGTTGGTCCGGCCGGCGCTGCAGCGCGCGCATCTGTCGGACGAACAAGTCAGACCCGAGTTCATTGGCCATCCGGATCGTATCCTGCAGAATGGATATCCGCTGCGGCCCCGGAGCCAGCGTATCCGAGCCGATCACCTTATGCATCACTTCGTCCAGCCGCCCGGCTTGCGCACCGATTATCAGTTCTTCGCGATCTGCTGCGATATGCGGCGTATCGGCCTGCGCATCCGTCGCCATCAGACACAGGCGCGTGACCCGGTCCGGGGCACGGCGGATCAGTTCCAGCGCGACAACGCCCCCCATGCTATGCCCTGCTAGCGCAAACCTGTGTGGCAGTTGGTCCAGCAGACCCGAGGCGATCTCTTCGATCCGCTCTCCGCCCGAAATCGGCGCAACGGTCACCGCCCTGTTTTGCGACAGCCGTTCGATCTGCGGTCGAAACAACCGTGCGTCACTCATCAATCCGGGTAGCAGAACCAGCGGCTCGATCACGCGGGGCCTCCTTTGGTCGACGGTTCCAACGTTCTTGTTTTGCCTAAGGATGAGAGTTTTGCCATCGCGCGGCAAGCGCAATCTTCAGGGGTATTGAATACCCCGAAAGGCCGGAAAATCCGCGTATCGGGCCTGCCGCTGCGCCAGCGTTTCGCCCGGTTCCTCTCCCGCACGCAACAGGCACCCACGCGGGGCAATGTAGCTGTCGATCCGGCGCTGCGGTACAGGCCGCCAGATCAGATTGAACGCGCACAGCTTGGGAAAGAACCAGATCTCGGAATAGTCGAGATGATCATGCATCCACCAGGCCAGATCGCGCCAATCACGGCCCTCGGCATAGCGGTCCGCAAACCACGGGATCACCACCGATGCCCCCGCGACCCGTGCATCGCCCTGCCCCCAGTCCCAGATATGACACTCCAGCGGATTGTCATTGCGGGCGCAATTCAGGCGGTTTTCATTCCCGAACCGGTTCAGAGACCGAGAGCGATAGCCCGACCGCACAGCGACCCGGCCAAAGGTCTCTTCCAGCGGGTCCATCAAGGCTTCGCAAAAGGCACGCCCGGTTTCAATGGCCAGATCAGGGTTGTCGGGGATGTTTTGCTTTTGGTGGAAATTTCCGATCTCGGAATACAGGAAGTCACGCATAAAGAAATGCCTCGACAGGCGCACCCGGCCCAAAGTCTCAAGACTCCACATACTGCCGGGTTTGCGCATCAATTACCCCATTTTCCGCCAGCCATTCAGGCATTCCCTCGTCAGGCGTCGCTCATCACATCCAACAGTGCCTGTTCGATCAAATCCAGACACGGCCCGTCCGAGAACCGGTGATCGGCATCTTTCACCAACAGCAGCCGCATATCCGGGCCCTTCGCGTGATCAAGCAACCGTACCGCCGTCTCGGTCGAGACAGCCGTATCCGCTGTGCCCTGCAAGAAACGCACCGGAAACGGCAGTTCCAGCGCCGAGCGCAACACCAACCGCTGCCGCCCGTCTTCGATCATCCGCTTGGTGATGATGTAAGGTTCCATATAATCCGAAGGCAGTTCGACCTGCCCCTCGGCCTCCAAAGCTGATCTCTGTTCTTCTGAAAACGACGCCCAATACCCGTCTTCGGTAAAATCAGGCGCCGCCGCGATGGTCACCAACCCAGCCAAACGCTCGGGCATCACCCGCGCCAGCAGCAACGCCTGCCAGCCGCCCATCGACGAGCCCACCACAATCAAGGGCCCTTCGGTCAGGCGTGATACCGCCGCCAAGGTATCCTCGTGCCAGTCGCCGATACAGCCATCGGTGAACGCACCCGAACTCTCACCATGCCCTGAATAATCAAACCGCAAGAACGCTTGCCCGCGCGCCTGCGCCCAGGCCTCAAGATGCACCGCCTTGGTGCCCTCCATATCCGACTTGAGCCCGCCCAGAAAAACAACGGTCGGCCCTTCCCCGTCACTCTTGTGATAGGCCAGCCGCCGCCCCTGCGCGGTCTCTAGAAATTCTGTCTCTGCCATGAAACCCTCATTGGTGTTTCCGGTATCATGCATGTCCCGCCTTTGACCACAACTCCGGGATCGCCTTCCTCTGGCGATAAATATCCCGGGGTGCGCGAGGGGCTAGCCCCTCGCTCCCGCCCTTGACACATGCACATACACCTGCCAAATCAGCCGAACACATATAACCCGCAACCGGGCGTTCAGTGGGCGCCAAACCGACGAGGAGAGCCGATATGGCCCTGGATTCAAAATCCGTCTCACTCACCTTCCCTGATGGCAATGCACGATCCTACGAGGCTGGCGTTACGCCTGCGCAGGTGGCTGCCGACATTTCGACCTCGCTAGCGAAAAAGGCCATCTCGGCCACGGTAAACGGCCAGCATTGGGACCTGCAATGGCCCATCGAATCCGATTCCGACATCGCCATCCACACCATGAAGGATGAAATTCAGGCGAACGAGCTGATCCGCCATGATCTGGCGCATATCATGGCCCGTGCGGTGCAGGAAATCTGGCCCGACACCAAGGTCACCATCGGCCCCGTGATCGAAAACGGCTGGTATTACGACTTTGACCGGGCGGAACCGTTCACGCCCGAAGACCTCGGCCTGATCGAGAAAAAGATGAAGGAAATCATCAACAAGCGCGACCCCGTGACCACTGAGGTCTGGGACCGTCAGCGCGCGATCGAATTCTATACCGCCAATGACGAGCCCTACAAGGTCGAACTGATCGACGCCATTCCGGGTGATGAGCCCCTGCGCATGTACTGGCACGGCGACTGGCAGGACCTGTGCCGCGGCCCACACCTGCAGCACACAGGTCAGGTGCCGGGCGATGCATTCAAGCTGATGTCCATTGCCGGTGCCTATTGGCGCGGCGACAGCGACCGCGCCATGCTGCAGCGCATCTACGGCGTCGCTTTCACCGGCAAGGAAAAGCTAAAGGCCCACCTGCATATGCTGGAGGAAGCCGCCAAACGTGACCACCGCAAGCTGGGCCGCGAAATGAACCTGTTCCATATGCAGGAAGAGGCCCCGGGCCAGATTTTCTGGCATCCGAACGGTTGGAAAATCTACACCACCCTGCAGGACTACATGCGCCGCATGCAGGAGCGTGACGGCTATGTCGAGGTCAACACCCCTCAGGTCGTCGACCGCAAACTGTGGGAAGCCTCGGGTCACTGGGACAAATATCAGGAAAACATGTTCATCGTCGAAGTGGACGAAGATCATGCCCGCGAAAAAGCCATCAACGCGCTGAAACCGATGAACTGCCCCTGCCACGTTCAGGTGTTCAATCAGGGCCTGAAGTCTTACCGCGACCTGCCCCTGCGCATGGCCGAGTTCGGGTCCTGCGCGCGGTACGAACCATCCGGCGCGCTGCACGGGATCATGCGGGTCCGTGGATTCACGCAGGACGATGGCCACATCTTCTGCGCCGAGGATCAGATCGAATCCGAGACCGCCAAGTTCATCGCCTTTCTGTCCAAGGTCTACGCCGATCTGGGCTTCCACGACTGGACCATCAAATTGTCCACCCGGCCCGAAAAGCGCATCGGCACGGACGAAAGCTGGGACTTCGTGGAAAAAGCGCTGGGCGATGCCTGCAAGGCGGCGGGCTATGATTATGAGCTGCTGGAAGGCGAAGGCGCATTCTATGGCCCCAAGCTGGAATTCACCCTGACCGACGCAATCGGGCGGACCTGGCAATGCGGCACGCTGCAGGTTGACCCCAACCTGCCCGAGCGGCTGGACGCCAATTTTATTGGCGCAGATGGGTCGAAACACCGCCCCTATATGCTGCACCGCGCCTGCCTGGGCTCGTTCGAACGCTTCATCGGTATCCTGATCGAAGAACACGCGGGCAAGCTGCCATTCTGGCTGGCTCCACGTCAGGTCGTGGTTGCCTCGATCACCTCGGATGCGGATGACTACGTGATGGAGGTTGTCGACACGCTGAAAGCGGCAGGTGTTCGCGCCGAGGCGGATATCCGCAACGAAAAGATCAACTACAAGGTCCGCGAACATTCGGTAGGCAAGGTGCCGGTGATTCTGGCCGTTGGTCACCGCGAGGTGGACGAGCGTACCGTCAGCGTCCGCCGTCTGGGTGAAAAACAGACGCAGGTTCAATCGCTTGAAACTGTAACAAATGAACTGTCGCAGGCCGCGACCCCCCCTGATTTGCTGTAACATTCGGCATTACACCACCAAAAATCCGGCCCCGTTTAGGGGGTCGGATTGAAACATTTTAACATTTCCCCTTCAAAAACAGTTTGTTAACGCGCAAGGTGGCATGACTATCTTTGACGCGCTTGTGAGACACGGGCTCGTGAATTCAAACGCGCGTCCGGAGGCACTAGTTTGTTTAGTGTCACAAGCAGACAAACACAGTCAGCAAGAGGATTACTCGAGATGTCGAACACAGCTAAGTCCCTGGTTATCGCAACCGCAGTCGCAGCCGCCGTATCGGGCGCCGCCACCACCGCGACCGCACAGGCCAAAGAGAAATGCTATGGTGTTTCGCTGGCCGGTCAGAATGACTGTGCGGCAGGCCCCGGCACCACCTGCGCGGGCACCTCGACCGTCGATTATCAGGGCAATGCATGGACCCTGGTCGACGCAGGTACCTGCGCCGACATCGAACTGCCCGCACAGGCAGACGGCACTCCGCGCAAAGGTTCGCTGGAAGAACTGAACCGCGACCTGCCTGCATAAGTTCGGTCATACGTATCCTGAGGGGCGGGCATGATCGCCCGCCCCTTTCGTCGTAAAGAAGGAATGCGCTGATGTTGGATGATGCTCTCCGATCGAACCGCCTGCCTGCGGCACCCGGCGTCGGCTATAAGCCTCAGCATTTCGCGCAGATACTTGAAAGTGCAAAGCCCGTGGCGTGGCTGGAAATTCACGCCGAAAACTACATGGGTGATGGCGGCCGCCCGCTGGCGCAACTGCGCCACCTTTCCGAAGAATTCCCTATTTCCGTCCATGGCGTCGGCCTGTCCATCGGTGGCGAGGGTGCGCTCGATTCCGATCATCTGGCTCGTCTGAAACATCTGGTCGGCTGGCTGAACCCGGCCAGCTTCTCAGAGCATTTGGCCTGGTCAACCCACGACAGCCATTTCCTGAACGATCTGCTGCCCCTGCCCTATACCGACGCCACCCTGGCCCGCGTCTGCGATCATATCGATCAGGTGCAAGAGGCGGTCGGGCGGCAAATGCTGCTGGAAAACCCCTCGAGCTATCTGGCGTTCGAGGAAAGCACCTGGTCCGAGCCCGATTTCCTGCGCGAGATTGCGCGGCGCACCGGGTGCGGCCTGCTGTTGGATGTGAACAACGTCTTTGTTTCGGCCACCAATCTGGATTTCTCGCCGCAAGGCTATGTCGATGCCTATCCGCTGGATCAGGTCGGTGAGATTCATCTGGGTGGACATGACGAGGACGAAGATGACCACGGGCGCCCCCTGCTGATCGACAGCCATGGGCGCGAGGTGGTCGATCCGGTCTGGGCTTTGCTGGACTATGTTCTGGACAAATCCGGCCCCAAGCCGCTGCTGATCGAATGGGACACCGATGTACCCGATTGGCCCGTTTTGCGGGCCGAGGCCGAACGCGCGCAGAAGGCGTTGGATCGCGTGCCCGCATGAGCGTGTCGCAAACAACATTCCACAACGCTCTGCTGGATGCAGGCCAACCGATCCCCGATGGGCTGCTGGATGCGGTTGCCCAACCGGCCGGGCGCCGGTTCGGCGTTTATCGCAACAATGTCGCGGTATCCCTGACCGAAGCGATGCATCAGGCCTTTCCGGTGATCGCCAAGCTGCTGGGCACGCAGAACATGGACGGGCTGGCCGGGATTTTCCTGCGGCAGCATCCGCCCTCATCCCCCTTGATGATGTTTTACGGCGAAGAGTTTCCGGCTTTTCTGGAAGCCATGCCGCAGCTGTCACATCTGGGATATCTGCCCGATGTCGCCCGGCTGGAGCACGTGCTGCGCCAATCATATCATGCCGCTGATGGTCAGGCGATCGCACCGGATGCCCTTGCGATCCCACCCGAGGATTTGATGCAGGCACGGCTGTCCCTGGCCCCGGCTGTCTATGTTCTGCGCTCGGACTGGCCGATCCATGCGATCTGGCGGTTCAACACGCAGGACGATGCCCCCAAACCGCAGGCGGAAACGCAGGATGTGCTGATCACACGCCCCGAATATGACCCTGCACCCCACCTGCTGCCCGCGGGCGGAGCAGCGTGGATCGCGCGTATTCTGGCGGGACAGACCATCGGCGACGCATTTGAGGCAACCGTGGCGGAGACGCCCGAGTTTGACCTGGGAACCACTCTGGCACTGCTTTTACAAGGCGGTGCAATAACTTCTGTGACTATCGAAAGGCTGGACACATGACTGCCCTGATCTCAACCTACAATTCCGCGATGGAGAAGGTGGACCATTCCTCGGGCTGGCTTACGCCGACTCTGGCGCGCGTGGTCTTTATTGCGGTCCTGTTCTTCTATTACTGGAATTCGGCAACGTTGAAGATTGACGGCTCGATCTTTTCACCCTCAAGTGGAGCATTCGGCCAGATTTTTCCCAAGGCGGCCGAGGCGGTTCTATGGGACGTCACTCAGATGACTTTCTTTCAGCGCATCGTCATCTTCTTTGGCACGGTGGCTGAGTTTGTCCTGCCCGTCTTGCTGTTGGTCGGCTTACTGACCCGAGCCGCGGCAATTGCAATGATCGGTTTCGTCTGGGTTCAGACCATTGTCGACGTGACAGGCCACGGGGTCAAACTGGGCAGTCTGTTCGATGCTGCGCCGTCACTGATCGATCAGCGGACCATGTGGACATTCCTGTTTCTGGTCATGGTGATCAACGGCGCAGGCCCAATCTCGCTGGATCGCATCCTGCGCCTGAAGTGACCTAAAAATGTGCCTTGGGTTCGTCGGGTTTTCCCGCGGCGAGCCCAAGCAGACCCGCCACCCCGGCAAATGCTATCGGGAACATGGTGAAGACGCCAAAGCCAAAAGCGTAATACATTCCCACCGCAGAGATCAGCAGCAATATGCCCCCCACCAGCGCGCGGGCATGGGCCATCGCACCGCCGACAAGCGCTAACAAAGGCGCCACGATGGAAGCGGTCTGTATCAGGCCCGGGTCATCCACCTGCGTGGCGATGCCATCAATCTCTCCGAACCGGTCTACGAACTCGACATATCCGTAGCCGAAAAACCCCACAATCATTCCGATCAGCCCGGCGATCACGCCCAGTATCATGGCTGCGTTGCGCATACACGGTCTCCGTCTGTTGTGCCCATTGTCACATAGGCAATTGTTCAGGCAACACCAAGCCCCGCACGGGTTTCCGGCGTCCAGCCCAGAAACATCTGTCCATCAACTTCGATCAAAGGGCGCTTCATCAGAGTCGGATGTTCTGCCAGCAGATCACGCACCGGACGATTGCGCGCTTCATCGTCCAGTCCACGCCAGGTTGTAGACCGGGTGTTGAGCAAGGCTTTGCCGAAAATCTCATAGGCCCGGGACATCACATTTTCAGGCACGCCATCGGCCCGCACATCGACAAATTCAGTATCAGGAAGAGATTTCAACGCCTTACGACAAGTGTCGCAGGTCTTTAACCCATATAGGTGCATTTTTGGCAGATCCTGTGTTTGCTGCAAAGTTCGGCAAACCGTTCGGCCTGCCTCGGTTATTCTTGATTTTTTACTTCACCGTGCAATGTTGAAAAAGACGAAACACGCAATCCGGGCTGTATCGTGTGGGCGAACAGTGATGTGTTGCGGTCTTGTCAATACACTGCCCCCACCAATTTGTGGGACAACGTGAAAGTAGAAGGAGACACGGGAAATGCCAACCGGCACCGTGAAATGGTTTAATACGACCAAAGGCTATGGTTTTATTGCGCCCGATGAGGGTGGCAAAGATGTGTTTGTTCATATCTCGGCCGTAGAACGATCCGGACTGACCGGACTCGCTGACAATCAGAAAATCTCGTACGAGTTGCAGGACGGACGTGATGGCCGCCAGATGGCTGCTGATTTGAAGCCGCTTTGATGCGCAACCCGCCCGGGCGGGAAGCATAAATAAGGTTGGCGGCCAATTTCCGGCCGTTAACCGTCAGCCCCCCCCTTAATGCACGCGCCCGTTTCCGGACGCGCAGTTTTGTTTTTTCTTGGGATCAGCTCTCGCGAATGACGGCTTCGAACTCACGCCACTCGCGTGCGGTCATGCCCGAGTTTTCCTGTGTGACGGTCTCGCCACCGATCATCCGGCGCAAGCAAGTAACCATCTGGGCAGACAGGTTTACCGCACCAAGCCGGTAGTCTTCGAACGCGCGGTAGGCAAAAGGCACCCAGTCGGCCACGATCTTGCACATGGTATCAGCATAGACCCGAATCTCATACTGCGCATGCGGGTCGGCGCGCAAACGCAGGAAGTGGAACAGATTGTGCAGATCCACCTTCCAATACCACTGCGTGTAGATATTGGCAGGCAGGTTCATCCGTGCCAGTTCGCGCGCCAGCCCCTGCTGGCCATCCTGCCCGATCATCGCCTCGTAATTGTCATAGCAACGGGCGCTGTCAGCCTTGAGGATTTCCAGAACGCGCGCGGCCTCTTCCCCCTGCAACGTGTCGCCGCGGCCCTGATTGTTGACCTCTGATTGGGCCGCCACGTGTTCTGGCGCAGGAATATAGAACTCTCGATCCAGGATCGAATACCGGGCCGAGTATTCATTCACGTTCGCCGTGCGATGGCGAATCCACTGGCGCGCAACAAAAACCGGCAGTTTGACGTGCAGCTTGATCTCGCACATTTCGAACGGGGTCGAATGCCAATGGCGCATGAGGTAGCGGATCAGCCCCTCGTCATTCTGCACCGATTTTGTTCCCTTGCCATAGGACACACGCGCCGCCTGACAGATCGCAGCGTCATCGCCCATATAGTCGATGACGCGGACGAAGCCGTGATCCAGAACCTGATGCGCGGTGTACAGGTGATCTTCCATACCTTCGGCAACGACACGGCGGGTCGGGCTGGACTGCGCGCGCTGAGCTTCGATCTCGGCCAGTTGGTCGGATGACAGAGGCATGAAATTATCCTTTCCAGCAATGAGTCGCCGACCACTATATATCGACCAGCTCAGCACCGGAACCGCGATATGTGCGGCACAGCGCGCAAATTCTGAAAAGTGTCCGGCCTGCCCCTCGACACGAGATCAAGGCGCGCTAAGGTGCTGGGGATCACAGTCAATGTAAGGAAAGTCGCGATGGGGCTGACATATCTCCACACCATGGTCCGCGTGAAGGATCTTGAGAAATCCATGGCGTTCTATGAGCTTCTGGGCCTGAAAGAGACGCGCCGTTATGAAAGCGAAGCAGGCCGGTTCACGCTGATATTCCTCGCTCCTCCGGGACAGGAGGATGCTCCGATCGAGCTGACCTATAACTGGGATGGCGATGATGACCTGCCCAGCGACAGCCGTCATTTCGGGCATCTGGCCTATGGCGTCGACAACATCTACGAAACCTGCCAGCATCTTCAGGACAATGGCATCGTAATCAACCGCCCGCCGCGCGATGGGCGCATGGCGTTTGTGCGTTCGCCCGACAATATCTCGGTCGAGTTGCTGCAAAATGGTGAGGCGCTGGAACCGGCTGAACCCTGGGCCAGCATGGAAAGCACCGGCCACTGGTGATCCGCTGGCTCGCAACATCGGGGCTGGCCTTAACGGGCAGCCCCCTTTGGGCCGAGAACTGCCGTCTTGCGCTGGCTTTGGCCATGGATATCTCAACCTCGGTGGACCCGTCCGAGGATGCGCTGCAACGCCAGGGCCTGGCTGCCGCGCTGATCGCACCCGAGGTGCAAGAGGCTTTTTTCCTCTCGCCGCAGCCCGTCGCCTTGGCAGCCTACGAATGGTCGGGCAGTTTCAACCAGACATTGCTGCTGGATTGGCAGTTGATAGAGGCGCCCGCCGATCTTCTTGCCGCAGCACAACAGATCGCACAGTCGGAACGATCTGCGAATGAATTCCCAACCGCGATGGGGCATGCGCTGGCCTATGGGGCGACCTTGATGCAACGCGCGCCGCGTTGCCTGTTTCAAACCATCGACATTTCAGGCGATGGCAAGAACAACGACGGCTATGGGCCGCAGACTGCTTATAAACACTTTCCGTTCGGGGACACGACCGTCAACGGCCTTGTCATCAATGCGGCTGATTTCGAAGGTGAGATCGACCTGATCCCCTTCTTCCAAACCAATGTCCTGCGCGGCCCTGGTGCCTTTCTTGAAATCGCCGCCGGATTCGAAGATTTCGAGCGCTCCATGCGCCGCAAGTTGGAGCGGGAACTCAAAGGGATGGAGCTCAGCGAACTCAAACCGGGCGCATCCGAATGATCCGTCTGCTCGCAATCCTTCTGTGCCTGTTGGCAAGCCCGCTGTCGGCCCAGTGTCGTCAAGCTCTGGCTCTGGGGCTGGATGTATCCGGATCAGTCGACAGTCAGGAATACCGATTGCAACTGGACGGGCTGGCCGCCGCATTGCTTCGCCCCGAAGTGACGAAATTGATCCTGTCAAACCCCGCCACCTATGTGCGTCTTGCGGTGTATGAATGGAGCGAAACCAACCATCAGCGGATCCTGTTGGACTGGACCGATATTCGATCTGTCGATGACTTGCAGCGGATTGGCCAACGTCTGAACACCACACGGCGCTCTCCCGCCCCGCAGGGGACGGCTGTTGGCTCGGCCATGCTGGCGGGGGCCGATATGCTGGCGTCCCAGACCGATTGCTGGCGTCGCACGCTGGACCTGTCAGGTGACGGTAAGCACAACCTCGGCCCGCACCCACGGGATGCGAAGAAAACACTGGAAACGTCGGGGATCACAATCAATGGCCTAGTCATTGGGGCGGATGACCCCGCCGCAGGCGATGTGCGCTATGTGCAAGTCGGAGAGCTTTCCGCCTATTACACCGCCTGGGTCATTCTTGGACCAGACGCTTTTGTCGAAGTCGCCCTTGGATTTGAGGCCTATGAAGAGGCCATGACCCGCAAACTGATCCGGGAAATGGAGGGGTTGGTTCTGTCCGGCAAACCCTGGCCCCGCCCGTCAGTAGATATAGCGGATCTGGTCCGTCCAATAGCGTTCAACCCGGCGCAGTGAATCGGTGATCTCTTCGATCCCTTCCGCGCCGATCACGCCTCGGGATTGCAGCCCTTCTGCATGGCGCGAAAACAGCTCGGCCACAATGTCCCGAATTGCACGCCCCTGCGGTGTCAGGCGCACCCGGACCGAGCGGCGGTCGATCTCGCACCGCTGGTGGTGCATGTAACCCATCTCGACCAGTTTCTTGAGATTATAGCTGACATTGCTTCCCTGATAATAACCGCGGCTTTTCAACTCGCCCGCTGTCACCTCATGATCGCCGATGTTGAACAGCAGCAATGCCTGAACAGCGTTGATTTCCAACACACCGACGCGTTCGAATTCATCTTTGATGACATCCAAAAGCAGCCTGTGCAGACGCTCGACCAGCGCCAACGCCTCAAGATAATTGGTCATGAACCCTTTGGTTCCGGGCGCGGAGACCTGCATTTCCATACTCATCCGATCCTCCGATTCAGTCGCGCTGTTTCTGGCAACATGACGCGAATTCCCGAAAAATCGGTTAAGCTGGAATAACTCTTACTTTTGAAAGGTCTGCGCGATGTCGGCAATCAGATCGGCCAGTTGCGCGGGCGCCGCCGCCTGTCCGGTTACCCACTGATACAGATCCTGATCGTTCTCGTGCAGCATGGCATCGTAGGTATCAAGCTGCGCCTCGTCCATCGCAGCCAGATGGCGATCGGCATAAGCGGTCAGGATCAGGTCCATCTCTTTGATACCCCGGCGCATCGAGCGCATCTTCATGCGCTTGATCCGGTTTTCGCGTGTTTCGGTCATTGGTCCCGTTCCAGTTTCAGCCGCAGTGCTTTTTCGACCCGGGCCAGACGTTCCGAACTGGCGCGCATCTCGCCCCGGATTGTGCGCAACTCGGCCACCAGGTCGCGCAGTTCTGAATCCGCATCCCCGTCCAGGCTGGTGGCGTCCATACCGTCGCCCTCGCCGGTCAGCAGCCACATGATCGAAACGTTCAGCAGCCCGGCCATCATCGACAACTTGTTGGCGCGGGGTTCGGACAGGTCATCCTCCCATGCGGCGATGGTGGCTTTTTTCACTCCAAGCCTGCGGGCCAGCTGCACCTGCGTCATTCCAGCGACTTCACGCGCGCCAGCGACCCGGTCCCCGAAAGTGGCTGTGTCAGGGCCGAACCAGTCCGTGTCGTCGGTCATCGCTGTCTCCAATCCTCGAATATCATATGGCTTGATCGTTATTGGGGCGCACCCTATGACAGTCAAAGCCAACATACAAACCGAGGCCCGTAATGAGTTTCCTGTCTGCGACATTGTCGCGCGTCAAACCCTCGCCCACCATCGCAATGACCTCGAAAGCCGCTGAACTGAAGGCCGCCGGACGCGACGTGATCGGGCTGAGCGCAGGCGAGCCAGATTTCGACACGCCGCAGAACATCAAGGACGCCGCCGTTGCGGCCATTGCAGCGGGCAAGACGAAATACACCGCCCCCGACGGCATCCCTGAGTTGAAGCAGGCCGTCTGCGCCAAGATGAAGCGCGATCATGGGCTGGACTACACACCCGCGCAAGTCTCGGTCGGGACCGGCGGCAAGCAGACGCTTTACAATGCGCTGATGGCAACGCTGAACGAGGGGAATGAGGTCGTGATCCCCGCGCCCTATTGGGTCAGCTATCCGGATATGGTGTTGTTGGCGGGTGGTACGCCGGTTGTGGTTGAAACCACGCTGGAAAACAGCTTCAAGCTTTCCGCCGAGCAGTTGGAAGCCGCCATTACTCCGAACACCAAGTGGTTCATCTTCAACTCCCCGTCGAACCCCACCGGGGCGGGCTATAGCTGGGAGGAACTGAAGGCCCTGACCGATGTCCTGCTGCGCCACCCACATGTCTGGATCATGACCGACGACATGTACGAGCATCTGGCCTATGACGGGTTCAAGTTCTGCACTCCGGCCCAGGTTGAACCGGGGCTTTATGACCGCACGCTGACCTGCAACGGCGTGTCCAAAGCCTATGCGATGACCGGTTGGCGCATCGGCTATGCCGCCGGGCCTGTCGAATTGATCGCCGCGATGCGTAAGGTGCAGTCGCAATCCACGTCGAACCCCTGTTCCGTCAGCCAATGGGCGGCGGTCGAGGCGTTGAACGGAACCCAGGCGTTTCTTGCACCCAATAATGAAGTGTTCAAACGCCGCCGCGATCTGGTGGTCAAAATGCTCGGCCAGATCGACGGCATCACCTGCCCGACACCCGAAGGCGCGTTCTATGTCTATCCCTCGATTGCAGGTCTGATCGGCAAAACCACCCCGGCGGGCACCCTCATCGACTCGGACGAGGCATTCGCCACCGCCCTGCTGGAAGAGGCGGATGTAGCCGTTGTGTTTGGCGCGGCGTTTGGATTGTCGCCGAATTTCCGCGTCAGCTACGCCACTTCGGACGAAGCACTGAAAGAAGCCTGCACCCGAATTCAGCGGTTCTGCGCTGCCCTGACCTGAGCCCGGAGGTCCGTATGTCCACAATCATTCCCGAATACTATTTCCGTGTCCGCGAAAATGGTGCGGCGGTGTTCAAGGTGGATACGGAAAACCGCCAGCAGCGGATCGAGATGGATCAGATCGCCGTCGTCAATATCCGCAACGGCGAGGTCAAGCCGCAGGGTCAGCGCAGTCTGACCGATACCGACAAGGCCGAGATCGCGCGCTGGATGGAAGACCGTCAGGCGCTGCTGGCGCGTCGCGATATCGACGATATTCACCGCACGGTGGATCATCTGAACCTGACCACGCAATGGGCGCAGTCCAAGGCTTCGGACGAGCAGCTTGAGGATGTGACCGATCGTTTGCTGATGGCGATGCACGATCTGCGCTCGGTGCTGGTGCGTAAGAAATCCGACCGCCTGTCCAAAGACTGAGCGTCAAACAGCCGGCGCTTCGATCCCTCGCACGGATCGCAACCAGAACCGAGCCATCAGCAGCACTGCCGCGAAGGCCAGCCCAAGCACCAGCCCCAGCCAGACGCCGATGCCCTCCATGCCCCGAACAAAGCCGAAGTAATACGAGGTCGGTATCCCAACGACCCAGTAGCTGAGCGCCGCAATCACCATCGGGACTTTCGCGTCCTGAAGACCGCGCAACAGCCCCAGCGCCACAACCTGCGCGCCGTCCACCAGTTGAAACAGCGCCGCCATGGCCAGCAGCCCGGTGCCGATCAACAGGATCTGTGGCCGCTGCGGATCGTCAGACTGCATGAACAGCGAAATCAATGGCTCCGCACAGGTCAGGAACAGCACGATGGTCGCGGCTGACATGATCAAAGACATGAAGGTCACCGCTACCGCTCCCTTTTCAAGATGCGACCGGTCCCGCCGTCCCATCGCGGTGCCCGCCCGGATCGTCGCCACATTCGACAGGCCCATATGCACCATGAATGTGGCCGAGGCGAGGTTCAGCGCAATCCCGTGCGCCGCCAGCGGCACTTTGCCAAGCCACCCCATCATCACGGCAGATGTGGCAAACAGCGTCACTTCGGCCAGTGTGGTCAGGCCAATGGGCACGCCCAGTCTCAGCACGCTCAGGAACATCTCCCAATCCGGGCGCCAGAAGCGTTGGAACAGATTGTGTTGTGGCAAGGCGCGAATTGCGTAAAGGATGACGGCCACCAGCGATACGATCTGCGTCAGGACTGTCGCGATGCCGGCGCCGACCACACCCAGCTCTGGCGCGCCCCAATTGCCGAAGATCAGCATATAATTCGCCACCGCGTTCACAAAGGCAGCCAGTACCGTGATCCACAACACGATCTGGGTCCGCTCCAACGCGGCCAGATAGGATTTCAACACCATCACCAGCAACGCGGGAAACAACCCCCAGCCCGCAAACCGGAGATAAACCGAGGCGGTTTCAGCCACCTGCGGATCCTGCCGTAACGCCAGGAGGATCGGCTGTGACCACCACAGCAACGGCATCATCAGCGCCGCGTAAAGAAGCGATAACCAAAGCCCCATCCGGGTCGAACGCCGGATGGTGGTCTCATCCTCCTCGGCGGCGGCTGTAGCCACTTTGGGCATCACTGCCCAGCCGAACCCGGCACCAAACAGAAACAGAACCGCATAATAGCTGGTTGCCAAGGTCAGCGCCGCCAGCGCGTCGACCCCGTACCACCCCATCATCACGGTATCGGTCATACCGATGGCGAATTGCGCCAGATGACCGCCGATCAAAGGCAGGCCCAAAACCGCAATGGCCCGGAAATGGGCGGGATATGACATCACTTTGTTCATCCCGCCAGCCTTATGCACGCCCCGGGCCCGAGACAAGAGCGGAAAGATTTTATTTCAATGTGAGACTTGTAAGACCAAATCAACGAACGCCATCACCCAATGAGGTGATGGCATTCGATGGGTCTCTGATCAGCCGATCTTTGCGTCGGGATGCAGCGCTGTGCCAAGGATATGATCCGAACGATGGATCACATGATGGGCCTGCCCCACGATCAGCGGATCCGGATCGCTTACAATCCTGTGATCCTTGTCCGGATAATCCAGCGTCGACAGAAAGTGTCGCATACAATTCAGGCGTGCGCGCTTCTTGTCATTGGATTTGACGATGGTCCAGGGCGCATCGGCAGTGTCAGTGTAGAAGAACATCGCCTCTTTCGCCTCGGTATAGTCATCCCATTTGCTCAGGCTGGCCTTGTCGATCGGCGACAGTTTCCACTGTTTCAGCGGATCGGTCTCGCGGCTTTTGAAACGCCGCTGCTGCTCTTCCTGCGTGACCGAGAACCAGTACTTATACAGCTGAATGCCCGAGCGCACCAACATCCGCTCCAACTCGGGCGTTTGCCGCATGAATTCCAGATATTCATTGGGCGAGCAGAAGCCCATCACCCGCTCGACACCCGCGCGGTTGTACCACGAGCGGTCGTAGAACACCATCTCGCCTACGGTCGGCAGCTGCTGCACATAGCGCTGATAATACCACTGACCCTTCTCTTCCCAGCTGGGCTTGTTCAACGCAACCACACGCGCCTGACGCGGGTTCAGATGCTCCATGAACCGCTTAATCGTGCCGCCCTTCCCGGCTGCATCGCGCCCTTCGAACAGCAGCACAAAGCGTTGCCCGGTCTCCTGCGCCCACAGCTGAACCTTCAGCAACTCGGCCTGCAACTCAGCCTTCTGCGCCTCGTAAGTCCTGCGCGCCATCTTGCGGCCATAGGGGTATTTGCCACTTTCAAATGCGTGCCGGATTTTCTCGGGGCACGGCTCTGCCACATCCGGCTGCTGGTTCGAAACAACTTTGACCTGGGATGCGCTCTGGGTGGGCTGGGGCACTGAATCCATACAAAAATCTCCTTGTTTTCACTGTCTGGCCAACGCCTAGCAGAGACCGCAGATTTTCGCTTTGATTGGTGTCAAATTGAGTTATGTTTAAATCCCTGCCAACGCCCGAACGGCCCGCCCTCAATCGCCCCGAACTCCGATCCGCCCCTTCATCTGGCCCCAAATACCCCGGGGAGCGCGAGGGGCTGGCCCCTCGCTCCGACGCTCACCGATGTCCCCAGTCATCCGGGTTGTCGGAATTGTTCGGCGACAACCCCAACACATCCCCATCGGTCGAACAGCCCAGCCCCAGAACCGTCCGGTTGGCATAAGAGAAATAGGCGCAGACCTGATTGATCTCGAGTATCTCCCCATCCTCCCAACCCGCAGACCGCAAGCGTTCAATATCAGCCTCGGTCAAATCCGCCGGAGCTTCGGTCAGCGCCCGCGCATACTGCAGCGCCGCAACCTGCGCCGCATCCAACGGAGCCTGCTCCGGTGCGCGCGCCTCAATCGCCGCCCGGATCGCATCCCCGCGCGCTTCATCCCGCAACAACCGCTGCAGGCCCGCGAAATGATGCTCGACACAATACCCGCACCGGTTCAGAGAGCTGACCCAAACGCCCAGCACCTCAAGAAACCACTTCGGGATCGAATTCGCGGAATGGTGCAGCACCCCCTTGTAGACCGCCATATGCGCCTCCATCGTGTGCGGTCGCAGGCTGTGTGCCATCATGATGTTGTCCACATTGTTGTCCGGCCCGGTGACGCGGTCATAGAGTTTGCGCAGCTTACCTGTTGCCTCGGCATAGGGGATGGTTTTGATCCAGCTCATTTGGGGTCCTGTTGTCTCGATTGCATCATGACCGCAGACTAAGAGCGCTTTAAGCAGGTGGCGAGACGAAACCGACGAGTATTCATTAAGAGCCCTTTGCCGCCGCCGACCTAGCTTCCTTCCTTTGCATGTGCGGCGCGTCGAGAACGACGCAAACCGGGCGTTCAAAACCCGGCGCTAAATTGTAGCTTTGCGCCCGACGCGCTTGCTCAAACTGACGACGAAGAATATGAAAACCAGACCCGCATACTCTCGCTATGAATGAGGGAGCCTCGGGGCGTAGGTCATCGTTAATCCAGAACCAAAATTTGCGACACAGCCATCTTATGTCGTGTCAGTCAGCGTTTCATACTCTTTTATGGTGGTCTTACTTGTAAATTTTGCGGGAAATAGGCGCACAACCTTTCTGTCATAATCGCAGGGCAGACTCGCTCTCGTGGTTTGTGCCTTCTAACCTATTCTACGGTCACCCATGATATCATACTATATTAACCTAATTTCTGCTTTGTTGATTGCCATCGTGTATACAACTAAGGTCCACGCAGAAGGTGAATTCCCTGAATATCCTTTGCAGGTGTTTCCAGATTGCGCGATTATTTGGCGAGCTACGGATGACATTCAGGGAAGGTTGCAGTGCCGAAATGATGCAGAGATCGTTTCAGGAGGCAGAGATGGTTTCGTTTCATACGGTTTCAGCGCCAGAAGTAAAATCACCACATCCGAGAGAGAGGTAACATATTCATCTAGCATTCCTGATCCTTTACGGCAGTTCATTACTTGGGCACAGGAATGCGGTCAAACATTGAACTGCATAATCGAAGATGAAGCGTCCCGCATTTTCCGCATCATTCAACTTGTTGATCTTGAGAGAGGCCACTGGAGATATCAGCATTCAAGAGCTTTCCAAAAACCTATCTATGGAACTGTAATCTATTTCTTTGAAGCGGGCGAAGTACTGCTGGCATTCCGTAGCACTGGCGATCCAGTTCAGTTTCTGGGTGATATCGGCATCTTTCCTTTTTTTATTATTGACTGACAAATTGGAGCATTGTTGTGGTCGAAATTACATATAATGCAATTGGCGTGCCTTCAGTATCTGTAGGAATAAACAACTACCCTGAGAGTGAAATTCCTTCTCCCCATGATTACGTATATCATCCGGGTGACTTTCGCTCTAAGATCAAAGAAACTGCGGGTAAAACCTTGCTGCCAGCACTGACTTTGACGCTGATCGTGACAGCACGCATGATGCGCATGACACGCACTGCAATCGTGGCGCTGGTTGCTTCACCCTATATCGAGATGGCCCGCCTCACGGGGATCCGAGGCTGCAAATAACACATTGCAAGATCAGCTCTGCTTCGCATTGCTGCCATTTGAACCGACCAATGCCTCAACTGCAGCGAAAGTCGGCTGTATGACCAAAACCACCCACAACACCTCGCGTCCCTCTTCCCCCGGACCACATCACCTGCCATAATGGGGGAAACTCAAAAACAAGAGCAGCACCCATGCCCGACGATCTGTTGACGCCAGAAGCGACCTCCACCTATGACGCCTCGTCCATCGAGGTGCTCGAAGGGCTGGAACCGGTGCGCAAACGCCCCGGCATGTATATCGGCGGCACGGATGAGCGCGCGCTGCACCATATGGTGGCCGAGATCCTCGACAACTCGATGGACGAGGCCGTCGCGGGCCATGCCAACCGGATCGAGGTGGAACTGCACGCCGATTACGCCCTGACCGTGCGCGACAACGGGCGCGGCATTCCCATCGACCCGCATCCCAAGTTCCCCGACAAATCCGCGCTCGAGGTCATCCTGTGTACCCTGCACGCCGGCGGCAAGTTCTCGGGCAAGGCGTATCAGACCTCGGGCGGTCTGCATGGTGTGGGGGCCTCGGTCGTCAACGCGCTGTCGGATTCGATGGTCGTGCAGGTGGCGCGGGACAAGACGCTGTTCGAACAGCGCTTCTCGCGCGGGGTTCCGCTGGGTCCGGTGGAAAAGGTCGGCGCGGCCCCCAACCGGCGCGGCACCATGGTCACCTTCCACGCCGATCCGGACATCTTCGGCCATCACCGGTTCAAACCCGCACGCCTGTTCAAATCCATCCGCTCCAAGGCTTACCTGTTCTCGGGCGTTGAAATCCGCTGGAAATCCGCCATAGACGACGGCGAAACGCCAACCGAGGCCACATTCCACTTCCCCGGCGGCCTGTCGGATTACCTGAAGGAGACGATGAACGGCTCCTCCACCTATGCCGAGCAGCCCTTTGCCGGCACCGTGGACTTTCAGGAAAAATTCGGCACCCCCGGCAAGGTCGAATGGGCGATCAACTGGACGCCCTCGCGAGATGGGTTCATCCAGTCCTACTGTAACACCGTCCCAACGCCCGAAGGCGGCACTCATGTGGCGGGCTTCTGGGCCGCGATCCTCAAGGGGATCAAGGCGTACGGAGAACTGATCAACAACAAGAAGGCCGGTCAGATCGCCCGCGATGACCTGATCACCGGCGGCTGCGCGCTGGTCAGCTGTTTCATCCGCGAACCCGAATTCGTCGGCCAGACCAAAGACCGTCTGGCGACTGTCGAGGCGCAGCGGCTGGTCGAAAACGCCGTCCGCGACCATTTCGACAACTGGCTGGCGGCAGATACGAAATCGGCCGGGGCGATCCTCGACTTCCTCATCCTGCGCGCCGAAGAACGGCTGCGCAGGCGGGCCGAGAAGGAAACACAACGCAAGTCCGCCACTAAGAAACTTCGTCTCCCCGGCAAGTTGGTGGACTGTTCCAGTTCAACACGGGACGGCACGGAATTATTCATCGTCGAGGGCGACTCGGCGGGCGGCTCCGCCAAAATGGGTCGCAACCGCAAAACGCAGGCCCTGCTGCCCCTGCGCGGCAAGATCCTGAACGTTCTGGGCGCGGCCAGTTCGAAACTGGGCACCAATGCCGAGATCAACGACCTGACGCAGGCGCTGGGTGTGGGTCTTGGCACCAAGTTCAACGTCGATGACCTGCGCTATGACAAGATCATCATCATGACCGACGCCGATGTGGACGGGGCGCATATCGCCTCGTTGCTGATGACGTTCTTCTTCACCCAGATGCGGCCGATGATCGACGCGGGCCACCTGTACCTCGCCTGCCCGCCTTTGTATCGCCTGACCCAAGGCGCCAAGCGCGTCTATTGTCTGGACGAGGCGGAACGTGACGAATGGCTGGAAAAAGGTCTGGGCGGCAAGGGCAAGATCGACGTCTCGCGCTTCAAGGGTCTGGGTGAAATGGACGCGAAAGACCTGAAAGAGACCACGATGGACCCGGCATCCCGCAAACTGATCCGCGTCACCATAGACGAGGACGAACCCGGCGAAACCGGCGATCTGGTCGAGCGCCTGATGGGCAAAAAACCCGAACTGCGGTTCCAGTATATTCAAGAGAACGCGCGGTTTGTGGAGGAGTTGGATGTTTGAGGATTGTCAAGATCGCATAGTGACGAAAAACCGATCTATGTATTTGGGCGATCACGTGCTTCCAACGTCCAACCCAGACCACGGAGCAACATCATTATCGAAGCAACTACCGTCGCAATAAGAACAAGCGCGAAGACTAGTGTGTAGATATTAGATCCGAACAGCTCAATCTGAACAAGTTGCAACAAAGCGACATAAGGAACTGATACTAATACTATTTCTATTGCCGGCCTAAGGATAGCAGTCATCATGTTCTTATGCTTGGACGAAAGAACGGAAAAAACAGGGTAAACTCGATCAATCGAAGACGCATGCAATCGGTGCATCACGTCAGCTCGGGTAAATGATTTGTTGCTTGAAGGATGCCTGAACAACACTTCCGAAGGACTGTTCGCACGAATGAATGCAAAATATGCATCAGCAGCATCGATCATAAGAACTCTGTTCATGGCATAATTAACGTTGACGATCATCACTATGAACACGACGTACTTTCGAACAAGCGGCTCTTGAACTTTTAAACCAAATAAGGAGATTGCTTCCTTTTCCACGTGCCCAAAGGAAACCAAAATGGTGAGCGAAACCATCAAGAAAAAAACTCTGTTTGTCGCTCGTGCGTGTAAAGAAACACTGTCAGCTAAGACCTGCGTTCCCTCTGGAAGAAATTTTCTGTCGCTCATTTAGATTTATGTGCTCGCCTCATCTCGCGCCTTCATCTGCGCATTAACTTTAACATTGTAAAACTAATAGTTTGTTAATTCACAAATCATTTAAAAATCACTTCTGGTAGAACTCCAGACTCGCTGAGCTAGCACATTTGATCCAACGCTGGACGAATACTAAAACTCAGCACGCAGTCAACCCTTGCTCTCAAACTGAGGATGCCCGACGAAAGCAATTGCCAACAGAGTCACTTCGGTCGTTCAAAGAATGTCTCACATCATGCAATTGGTAAGTAATGTGGGAGTCCCGAACAATTGGCCTATAAGCAACCCCCTTGCCTAACCCGTTGATCCCGTTCACACTTACCCTCAACCCGTCATCCAAGAACGACATTTGAGGTTCCGAGCGTCCAAGACCCAATTTGACCACGAACAATTTTCCGAACGGGAGGACGACATGAAGACACTAACCCTCGGGCTGGCCCTGACCCTGTTGGCCTCGGCCGCCCCCGCGCAGCAGATGCTCAGCACCGCATCGCCCATTCCGGACGGGGCCGAGACACGGTTTTGCTATTATGACGGCATGGCCTATTCACCGGACGCCTTCATCCTGCTGACCGGTGACAATACCGTCACCTCAACCGTCAGCACGCGCGAGGAACGGCTGCTGCGGTGTCATCGCAATGACGACGGTTCGCTGAGCTGGAAACCGCAGAGCACGTTTCAGCTTGGCAAGTAAACCGACGGGATGTCCGACTTGGAAATGGGGCTGAAATAGCCTCAGCCTTTCTACGGCGCGATTTTTCCTGATCATATGATCAGGAAAGGATTGTCACCCGCATCTGCCAGCCGGAAGAAGCTGAACGGGCGCATCTGGATGATCGGGGTGCCGTTGATGTCCGTCAGCGAGCCGTTCCAGACCATTTCGTACAGCGCCGTAAGATCCTCGCGGTCATTGTCGGTTAGCATGCTGTTCGGCCCGTAGTTCATGATCGAGAACTTCTCGTGCTCGCCGAAAATCTCGACCGGCCAGGCGGTTTCGGACACGTCGGCGAAGAAGTGGCGCAGACCGAAGACATGGCCCAGCTCATGCGCCATGGTCTCGACCATCTCAGCGCGGGACTGGGTGAACATGGTCGGATACAGCAACAGATCATGCCGCCCGGCATCGGGGAAAAACGCCCGTGCCAGCGTGCATCCGTTGATCGAACAGTTCTCTTGCGGGCTGACCGCGATCTCGAAATCCCAGGCATCGTGGCGTTCGGTGAATTGCACCGGCACCGCGTCGCCCCAGGCCAGCAGCGCCTCGGCGAACAATTGGCGGATCGCCGCTTTGGCCCCTTCGGGATCGAAGAATATCGCCATCGACTGTTCCTGAAACCGCCAGCGCAGCGTGGTGCCCTCGGCCCAGAGCGGGATGAACCCCTCCGAGGCGTCCACCACCAGTTCCTCGGGCGAGCGGTTGTCGGGCGTCTTGTGACCCTTGCTATCGGTCTCGCAGACCGCGTGGTTGTGATAGATATGGATATCGTCCTTGATGTCCCTGGCCGCATCGTCACGGTCGCGGAGTTTGAAATTCGGATCGGAATAAGTCTCAGATTTGGCCATGAAATCCTCGCAACAAAGTAATGAAAACAGAAAAGGGCTGACCTGCGTCAGCCCCTGAATGATACCAGAAATCGGCGTTTTTCTCAATTCAGACCAGCGGGAACTTGCCCTGACCGGTCATTCCCATGGCCGCCGCTTTGATCTGCTGAGCGGGGTTTTCTGTTGTCACCGCAACCGTCAGCGCGCGATAGAAACGGCTGCTTCGGTACCATCGCAACGACGACAGCGCGAGAGTGCGATGGGGTGGAACCCCATCCTACCGCGCCTTATGTTCCAGCCAATCGGCAATCTGCCCGGCAGGTCCTTCCCAACCCGGTTCCATGAACAGAAAATGTGCGTGATTTTCGACGGGCAGAAAGGTCGCGCGGTCTCCGTAGAGCTTCGCCAATGCGCGACAGGTGTTGGGGTTCACGGCCCGGTCCTCGGTGCCAGACACGATCAGGACGGGGCAGTCGACCTTGTCGATATCAACCTTGATCGCGTGGTGATCGTCGAACATCCAGAAGAACATCTCGAACATCACCCGCCCGCTTTCCGGGCCGAGTTGGTCGAAGACTTCATGCTGCTGCTCCTCGGGCATCCTGTTCAGCGCAGAGGGGGCCATCAGGTCGAAATCGACGCGCATGGGCTGTTTCCAGAATGCCCCACCCTCCATCAACGCGCGTGGCACGGCGCGTTCGTCATCGGTTTCAGGCAAGGTGCCCCAGGCCGCGTTCGGGTTGATCAGAACGATGGCGCTGGCCAGACCACGAGACGCCACCTGCTGTGCTACCACCCCTGCGATTGCGTGTCCAAGCAGCACAGGCTTGCTGTCCAGCTCCTGCACGAATTCGGCGATGTCATTGGCGTAATCCATGACGCTGGTGTCAGTCAGGCGAGGATCAGGCTCAGCCCCGGGATTTCCGCCATGATAGCGCAGCGCGGGGGTGTGCACCGTCCAGCCGCGTTCGCTGAAGAACTCTGCGTATTCCTGCATACACCATGGCCCGGCAAACGCCCCGTGGATCAGAACAATGTCGTTTGTCATGAAAACCTCCCTCACCTCAGATCAGTATGAGAGGTGAGGGATGGAGATCGCAAGCCTGTTACAGCGCCGCTTTGAACAGCGCGGTGAGGTTGTCTTCGGTCAGCGTGATCGGGTTACCGCCGCATGAGGGGTCGATGATTGCGCCTTTGACCAGTT